>JAFGEF010000101.1 GCA_016931715.1 Sedimentisphaerales bacterium | reverse complement strand
GCCGAAGGAGGGAATTGAACCCTCACCCTGTTGCCAGGACAGGATTTTGAATCCTGCGCGTCTGCCAGTTCCGCCACTTCGGCCAAAACCTAACGAAATGGTATTGTAAAGGCAATAAAGCCTTTGTCAACATCAATTTATGCTTCAAGACGCATATTTCACCCAATCGTAAAATGAAATTATTATTTGATATGGCTTTTTGAGTTCCTGGCTGAACCATATTCCTGGCAGGAATAGCATGACATGAACATAACTTACCATCATAAATCAAACTGACTGATTTTGTGGATGTATTGTACAATTGCGTTAATAGAGGGAAATGATGAAAAATAAAGAGAATGGGAGATTGGAAGGAATGTGAAAGCAGGATATTCAGTTTGGATAGAGTATTATTGAGATTTTTTCGGTTCTTCTGTGGATTCCGACTTCTTATCTTTTGTCTGCTGGTCGGTAGATTCTGTAACCTGACCTTTTTCTCGTTTAATCGCATCGTATATCTCTCTGCGGTGAACGGGAATATCCTTTGGAGCAGTGATACCGAGGCGAACTTTGTCACCACGTACATCGACGATAATGATTTCGACGTTATCGCCGATCATAATAGATTCATCTCTTTGCCTGCTTAAAACCAACATTGTTAACTCCTTTTGCCGGTTAATTTAATTTCCATTATTCACTAAACTCCGGCTTAATATTCATCCTTTACTTCTAATACACTTCTTTTTTCCCTGAAATAGTCGAATAAGCATGACGCTTAATCTTATAACATTACTATATTTCGGCTAATTTAAAGGTCGAAAACAACGAATTTTAATTTTGTTAGAATAAAAAGTCTCATTTATGAGACCATTTTTATCTAATTTGTTATCTTGAAACAGTTTACATAAATACGAAGAGGTGAAAAAAGATGTTCTAAATTTTTCTGAGTGGGCTGATTTGAGGATTACATTTCATGTTTTCGCCAATAACTATATCGAACAGCCATCCAGTAACCGGCTATCGAGCCGATTGTTCCAAATGTTACCATCTGAACAGGTAATATCGATATGACGGAATTGGGAAAGAATAATGCAGGATAACTCTGGACAAAATGAGCCAGAATATTTGAATTTGCATAAGAGCTTGCTGTATAAGCAGTTATGAATGCGCAGGAAATTATCGGCCAAATATAGCTAACGTTAAAAAGCATTTTTATGGCAAAAGCGGCAATACCGAATGACAGTAAAACAGCGAAAATAATCTGTCCCAAAGCAGGCTGAGCCGGAACATATTCGAGTCTGCTGTCGAGGATGGCTACATCGCGAGCGAACAGCCTGATGCAAAATATTACAATAACACCCGATAATAAAGCGGATATTATCATGTAAATTAATTTTACGGGTGTGTAATCAACTTTTTCGATATTTTTTTGTTTTTGAAGACGAGCTGTAATTCTTTGTCCCAATATAACGCCCGCAAAGCCGCAGGCTAAAACGAGCAGCCAAAACAAAGGCTCCCATCTAAGGGCTGCAAGAACGTCACTTCGCTGCGCTGCGGTCGGATTGAGCTGCATCAAACCTCCTGTGCTGCCTGCTCGTATCGCCCAGATGCACAATCCGAACGGAACAGATAAAATGCCGATTTCCCGGCCATAGGGCCAGGCGGCAAAATAAGAAATCAAGCCGGCAAGAAATGCCATAATTAATAGAGTGACAGCGCCGCTGGCTCCAATTTCCTTAAAGACCAGAGAGCCAAATGGATCCGGCGGTGACTGTGACGGCCAGGCCACAATCCCGATTAAAACTACACCCACGACAGCCGCCGCAGCGATTCTCAATTTCATTAGCAAGGTTAATTCCATATTCGTACCTATTATTAAAGAAGCAATAAAGTAGCAATAAACTCTTTGCAGGTCAATTATTACTTTTTCGGATAGCCGACCGATTGAGTTAAGATAACTCTCTGCTCTGGTTTCAAATTCATTGTCTTTGCAAGCGCAGGTTTATCAACTAAATTTCTCACTCCAGTAACTAATCCCTCTGAAGCACAATATAAATATACATTCTGTGAGATAAAACCCGTATCTGCGGCGGAATAAAAAACCTTGTCCTGCTCTGATGCAGTTATATTGGAAAAATCAGCAACATATATAAGATTGACAGGGACATCTTTAACAAAATCCTGTAAACCGGTCGCAGCCCGAATATCTTGTGCCAACACAGGATTCAATACGTGTGCTTTGGCATCGAAAATAAAAAGTCCTTCCTGCATTGCGACATAAATTTTAATTTCCTGCCAGTTGATGGCTGATGGAGCTGTGCGTCCGCCGGTCTCCGGACGATTTATCCCCCATGCAGCCCAGAGCATGTTTGATAAAACCTGCATTGGAATTTTTTCACTGCTGAATTCGCGCGTTGTTTTTCTCAGGCTTAATGCCTGCATAAGCGTCTTGCCGCCGTCTTTCTGGACTTCCGGCAGCTTGATGGGCTTGAGTTCCTGTGCATAAATCAGAGCAGAACAGGCAAGTAAGGCAATAAATGCAGAACAAGTTACAGCAACGATTTTAGTTTTCATAATATTTCTCCTGATTATTCAATATTGTTTTTTTAGTATTTTCACTACAGGTTCGCTATTTTACCTCAGTTCAAAACCTTCTTCAATAACTTATGCCGGCTTTTGTTATTTTCATGTTATTTTCAAATTAATATTGACTATCATACTATGTTTATATAAATATGCTATCATTAAACGTATCAAACAGACTGTGGTAATCTCAAATGTGGCATTTGAGCTATTTTAGCAGCTGCAATGTCCATATTATACTATTACTATTAAAAAAATAAAGGAATTCAATATGGAATCATTTAATGAATATATAAATGAATACAAAAAGCAGCTTAAGCAGGGCGCTGTACAAAAAGCTTATCAGGGATTGATGGAATATATCATGTCTTTGAGAACGCATTTTAATAGTAAATATCCGAATTATTTTGTTTCCGGCAGCATTTATCAGGGATATATGGATATGACTTATTTTTCATTTATTCCGGAGTCATTAAAAAATCGGAAATTGAGAATCGCGATAGTTTTTTCATATAATACATTTCGATTTGAAGTCTGGTTAGCAGGATATAATAAACAGGTTCAATCGAAATACTGGAAGTTATTTAAGGAAAGCGGCTGGAATAAATACCACATTGTGCCGGATATAAAAGGTGTTGATTCCATAATAGAGTATATTTTAGTCGAGAATCCGGATTTTAGCGAGTTAGATGTTTTAACAAAGCAGATAGAGAAAGGTACCTTGAAATTTATAGAGGATATCGAGAGCTTTTTGTCTAAGCACTGAATAATTGTTGTACCGTTATGAATTATTGTGAAAAGTAACAGTTTATACCATAATAATATATGCTGCTTTTTGAGATTGGAATTGTATTTTGGGTGTTATGCGTTATTATAACAAGTTATGGCAGAACAAAGATTACAAAAGATATTAGCGGCAGCCGGTATTGACTCACGCAGGAAATGCGAGGAGCTGATACTGGAAGGCGCCGTGGAAGTGAATAATAAGACTGTGGACAGGCTACCTGCTTTTGCTGATCCGGAAAAGGACGTTATTAAAGTCAACGGCAGGAAGATTCACTTCGAGCAGAAGGAATATTTTCTTCTGAATAAACCCAAGGGTGTGATTTGCACGAACAGTGACCCGGAAGGACGCAGAAAGGCGATAGACCTTGTCCCGATTGATAAACGCATATTCTGCGTTGGCAGGCTCGACGCCGAGACTACAGGGATAATCATACTGACCAATGACAGTGAGCTTTCAAACAAACTGACGCATCCGAAATTCGGGTTATCCAAGACTTATGTCGCGGGAATAAAAGGAGAGATTTCAGCCGCACAGGTTGAAAAATTGAAAAAGGGGGTATGGCTCGCTGAAGGCAAGACAGGCAGGGCATCGGTAAAAGTCATCAGACACGGCCATCAGGAATCAATCATAGAAATTTCGATAAAGCAGGGCTTAAATCGCCAGGTTCGCAGAACACTTGCGGGTGTAGGCCTGCCTGTAAAATCTCTCAGGAGAACGAAAATCGGCAGGATTACCGACAGGGGACTTGGCATTGGCCAGTTCAGGAAGCTGACTGCTGCTGAAATCGCTTATCTGAAAAAATGAATAAAACAGATTTTAGTAAAGAGATTTTATAAATGGGTTCGAAAAACCTCAGAAATAAAAAATTTTCATCGCAAACAGGCAGGTCAGCCAGAGGAAGAGCAGAAAGAATAAAGTCATCGGTAGATAAAACAAGTTTTTTCGGATTTCTCGGGAGGAATAGAAAAAAGGATGCAAAAGAAACACCCGCTATTCCTGTCACAGGCTGGAAACTTTGGTTATTTCGTGTTCTTGCAATTACAGTTATTCCTGCTTTTTTATTTATGTTTATTGAAGCAGGTCTGCGTCTGGCCGGGTATGGCTATCCGACATCTTTGACCATCCGCTGCAAAGTAAACAATATAGACAGTTACTGCAACAATTTAAAGTATTCCTGGCGATTTTTTGATCCGGCGATTGCGCGTACGACAGATTCTTTTGTATTTCCAGTAAAAAAATCTGACCAGACGTATCGCATTTTTGTAATGGGAGAATCAGCGGCTGCAGGCACGCCGGATGGAGCGTATTCATTCGGGCGCATGCTGCGCATCATGCTGAGACGGCAATATCCGGAAACGAATTTCGAGGTAATTACAGCAGCAATGCCCGCGATAAACTCACACGTGATTCTGGAAATTGCTAAAGACTGTGCTCGCTGCAAGCCGGACTTGTATATCTTGTACATGGGAAATAACGAAGTGGTCGGCCCTTATGGAGCTGGAACTGTCTTTACGCCGATGAGTGCCAATCTTTCGCTCATCCGCTTCGGGGTAGCGTTAAAATCAACCAGGGTGGGACAGCTTTTAACGAACCTGACAGGATCGATAGGTCGTGATTCACCAAAAGTCTGGTATGGTATGGAAATGTTTTTGGGAAAACAGGTGAGGAAAGATGATCCTCAAATGGAAATTGTTTATAATAATTTTAGACACAACATCGAGGATATTTGCCATGTCGCTGAGAAAAACAAAATACCGCTAATTTGCTGCACTGTCGGCAGTAATCTCAAGGACAGCCCGCCATTTGCCTCTGAGCATAGTCTCGCTTTGACCAATACCGAAAAAGAGAAATGGGATGATCTTTATCAACAGGGGATCAAGTTTGAGACCGATGCCAATTATGCTTCAGCATCTGATATATATTTGAAAGTCGCTCAAATTGATCCTGATTATGCAGATCTTCAGTTCCGCCTGGGACGCTGTTACTGGGAAACGGACAAATTTGAAGAAAGCAAAGACAAATTTGTCCAGGCGCGTGAACTGGATACACTTCGTTTTCGTGCGGACAATCAAATCAATATAATCATTCAGGACGTTGCAGGCAATAAAGCCAGTGATGGTATATATTTTGTAGATGCATGTAAAGTATTTGAAAAGAACAGTCCTCATCAAATCCCCGGACAGGAGCTGTTTTACGAGCATGTTCACCTGAATTTTAAGGGTAATTATCTTCTGGCTCAAACGCTATTCCGGCAGATGCAGGAGATTTTACCTGAACGGATAAGAAATAATTCACCTGCCGGAAGCATAGTTGAAGGCGAACAAAAAAGTCGTTTCCCATCGGAGCAGGAAGTGGCTCGATATTTAGCTTATACCGATTGGGAAAGACATAAAATTGAGGAGAAAGTTATTAATGAATTTCTGATGCAGCCTCCGTTCACCAACCAGCTTTATCACAGTGAGCATATTAAACAAAAAGAGCAGCAGATAAAGGTTTTCAAGGCTGCTCTTACAAGGGATGTGATGAATGAATTTGAGCAGCAATATCTCTGGGCGATTCAACAATCGCCGACGGATGCGTGGCTATATTATAAATACGGCCTGATGCTGGAAGACCTTGATAAATTTTCGGGCGCAGCCAGGCAGTATGAAATAGTGTTGAATTATGGACCGACTAATTACGATGCCTGCGGCAAACTGGCTCTCTGTTACGGCCGTATGGGAGACCTTGATGCAGCCATTGAATATAATTTAAAAACCATCAAAATATACCCTTACTCCGCCCTGGTATATTTCAATCTGGGTTTCGCTTATCATTTAAAGAACATGTATGATAAGGCTATTGAAAGCTATGAGAAAGCCGTTCACATCGACCCGACACAAGCAGGTGCATACAATAATCTTGCTTTGCTGTTGTATGATCAGGGAAAGGTCAGGGAAGCCGTAAGAACGTACCGGACCGGACTAAAATTTATTCCTGACGATTTGAATTTGCATTACAATTTTAGCATCTTGCTCAAAGCGCAGAATCAAAAAGATGAAGCTATAAAAGAGCTTCGAGAAGCTTTGAAGATAGATCCGAATTACGCCATGGCAATCAATGAGCTCAATTCTTTATTGGATTAGAAAAGAGGATAAATAAACGGTGCCAAAGCTGAACTTCCCAGCAGAACAATTAAACCAAGCAACAGGAGCATAATCAATATTGGCAGAAGCCACCATTTCTTATTGTGCTTGAGAAAATACCAGAACTCTGAGACGATAGAAGGGCGTTTTCCTGATGCTATTTTTCCAAATTCATTGTTCTTATTTTCTGTTTCCGGAGCCATTTATATTCTCCATCTTTTCAAAATTGATGAAAATATCTGTCAAGCTTATCAGGCGATTGTCTCTTTAGCCAATAACTTTTTGCGGCATGGTCAAAATTTCTATGAAGATGGTCTTTGCCTGCTAATCGGAAAACAAGCCCGACCGGTGTAATTATAAGGAAATAAAACGCCGCCAGAACTGAATAACTTACCACATAACCGATTGGGTATGTTATAAAAATCATGCCAAGATAAATAATCCTTGTTACTCTGGCAGAGATTAAACTGTTCAGAAAGATTATAATGCCCAGACTGATAATGAATACGATCCAGTGTATAGCAGGATGTTTAAGAAAAAATAATAAGAGCGATAATAAAACCGATGTAATAAGAGCGATAATCCCAAAATTATGAAGCTCTTTTTTCTTCGGGTTCCAGTTGATTTCAATCATTGACATTATAATTCTCTGTTGTTTTTAACTAATCCGGTTGAAACCGGGCTTTGTACTCGTCCACATCGTGTTCTTTTGCCTGCGGCTGTTCGTTTTTATAAAGGACTATATCTTCCATAACAAGCACATCCATATTCGTAACCATGAAGCATCGATATGCGTGTTCAGGCGTGCAAACAATCGGTTCGCCGCGTATATTGAAACTCGTATTGATGATAACCGGACAGGATGAAATTTCCTTGAACCGCTTTATCAGGCGATGGAACTTCGGATTACGTTCGGAATCGACTGTCTGAATGCGTGCGGAATAATCGACATGTGTGACAGCGGGAATTAAGCTGCGTTTTACTCTTAATTTATCGAGGCCTTTCAAATTCTCAAATTGATTTTTTAAAGGCAAACGCTTGTTCTTATTAACAGGAGCAACCAGGAGCATATAAGGGCTTTCCTGACTTTCCGGCATATCGAAATATTCCTGTGTATCTTCTTTTAACACGCATGGTGCAAACGGCCTGAAGGACTCACGGAATTTTATTTTCCTGTTCATTATCGACTGCATAGTTTCACTTCGAGCGTCACCGATAATACTTCTATTGCCTAATGCACGTGGTCCGAACTCCATTTTTCCCTGGAACCAGCCGATAACCTTTTCCCTGTTTATCAAATCCGCAACTTTATCAATCAGTTGCTCCTGGTCTGGATAGAATTGGTATCTTGCATGAACAGAATCGAGAAACTCCCGGATTTGTTCATTGCTGTATGACGGGCCGAGAAGAGAACCTTTTTGCTGGTCGAAAATGTCGATATTTCGTTTGTTGTCGAGAAGTTGATACCATACGAACAAAGCCGCTCCGAGAGCGCCCCCTGCGTCACCCGCCGCCGGCTGTATCCAGATATTTTCGAAAGGGCTTTCGCGAAGAATTCTGCCGTTACCGACGCAGTTCAAAGCAACACCGCCAGCAAGGACAAGATTCCTCATTCCGGTTTGCTTGTGAACGTGTTTTGCCATTCGAAGCATTATTTCTTCGGTTACAGCCTGAATTGACGCTGCCATATCCATTTCCCGCTGAGTCAGAGGGGATTCTGCATTGCGAGGAGGACCCCCGAATAGCTTTTCAAATTTTTTTCCTGTCATTACCGTTTTATGACAATATGGAAAGTATGACATATTCAGGCGAAATGAGCCGTCATCTTTGAGATCGATAAGTTTTTCCATTATCAGGTCGTAATATTTTGGCTCTCCGTAGGGAGCGAGTCCCATCAGTTTATATTCCCCTGAATTGACTCGAAAACCAGTGAAATATGTAAAGGCAGAATAAAGCAGTCCGAGCGAGTGAGGAAAATGCAGAACGTTAGTTATATCGATTTTGTTGCCGTGACCTGTTCCGAAACTCGCGGTTGCCCATTCACCTACGCCATCCATGGTGAGAATTGCAGCTTCTTCAAACGGACTTGGGAAAAATGCACTGGCGGCGTGAGACTCATGATGTTCTGTGAAAACATACCGGCCTTTGTATTTATTTTGCAGCGCTTTGTCTATTTCCCGGGGCAAGTGAAGTTTTTGGCGCAGCCAGAGCGGGATTCCCATCATGAATTGCCTGAAGCCTAAAGGAGCATAAGAGATATATGTTTCAAGCAGCCTGTCGAATTTCACAAGAGGTTTTTCATAAAATACGATGTAATTTAGCTGCTCGAGATTGATTTGACCTGCGTTAAGGCAGTATTCTATTGCATTTGAAGGAAACCGGCTGTCGTGTTTTTTTCGTGTGAATCTTTCCTCTTGAGCGGCGGAGATAATCTCCCCATCGTGGATTAACGCCGCTGCGCTGTCATGATAATATGCCGATATACCCAATATATTCATGCTCATTAAAACTCAATGGAGGAAGAATACTGATTATATACAAATATAATAAAGCTTCAGATCTATTATAAACTATATCGGCTTTGCATAAAAGCTATAACGACTATCTTTTTAGAAGCTCAGTGTATATGAGAGTGCGAGCCAGAGTTCGTCTTCATTGTTTATCGAATCGTCCATTGAGGTTTGATAATAAGCAGCGGGAGTGAAACTTCCCGGGCCGATGTCGAGACTGGTTGAGAGTCCCCAGGTGATGTGCGACCAGTCGTGGTCAACATCCATTCCGCACTGACCATCGTTATAAGTGATATCCCAACTGAATGTAAGAGGCAGGTCTGTTTGAGGAGCATTACAATCGTAAGTAAAGCCCAGGGTATGAGCATAGCCTTCCATTTCGAGACTTGATGCTGGACTTGAGCTTTTTGCTGCATAGAGATAGCTGAGTGTATAATTTGGAGTCAGACCAAATGGAAAAACATCAGGCCAGGAAAGACTCAAATCAAGCTCCTGAGAATCGACCTCATCGGAAGACATGCGGAAGTAATCATAATATAGCCATGTTAGCTGGTATTGAGTTTTATATTTTGAATTATTAAACAGGCTGTTTTGGTAAGTTGCAGAGTAATCAAGTTCGTCGCTTAAGACGAAGCCGCTCCCGCATGAGGTTGAATGCCAGATATTAACACTGAATCCTGTTCCGAATAAATCGAAGTCAAGACTTGGCTGAAATGCCGCATGGTCGTCATATAAATCCTGTCCTCGCCATATATATTTGCTGACCCATGCAGCGTCAAACTCAATTCCGAGTTTGGCATCTTCATTCTGGAGCAGGCTGGTTTGGGCAAATGCAAAAGTTTCTGTGCAAAATAGTCCTATAACAAGTATTGTTGCGGTTTTCATTTTACATCTCCTTAGATAAATAGCCATTAAGATATTCAAATTATGCTGAATTTATCGTCATATACTATTAAACCGCATCAATATTTTAGCCGATAGTTAGGGAAATACGTCGTTTGTATTAAATCCTGTGGACAGTGAAGTTAGGTTAAAAAAATGAAACTCGATTTATCACTTAACAAGAAAATACTGTTGAGCATAGTCGGTGCAATTGCGCTGGTGCTTGTGGCAATACTCTATATTTCCAGGGTAATAATATTGAAAGGTTTTGCCAGTCTTGAGGAGCAGCAAGCCCAGAGGAATCTTGTACGCGCAGAAAACAGCATTAAAGGCGAACTGGAAGATTTAGCCAAATTATGCGGGGACTGGGCGCCATGGGATGACTCACGGGATTTTGTTCTTGGCAAAGATCCAAATTTTGAGACTACGGATTTAACGTTGGACTGCATTTTAAATCTTAATCTTAATCTTCTGATTTATGTGGATAAGTCCGGTAAGATATTCAATATTAAGTGGATTGACCTCGATGAGGAGGCATTCGTAGAGCCTCATCAGGATGTTATTGATAACATTTTTGAGAACAAGTCGCTTTTCACTATGACTGAACCGGAAGACAGTCAGAGCGGCCTGGTAATTCTGTCTGACCGGATTGTTATGATAGCTGCTCAGCCGATTTCAAATGGCAAACTGGAGAAGCCAATTTGCGGTACGCTGATTATGGGTCGATATTTGGATGAGCGGGTGCTGAAAATATTGAGTCAAAAGACGCAGCTTGACATCAGTATAGCAAGCAATCTTTCCACACAATTAAATACTTCCTCGATACTTATTTTAAATAACGATGTCATAGAGGGTTATTTAAACATTCCCAATCTTAAGGGTGATAAAAATATCGCTTTAAAAGTTACAATGCAGCGTGCTGTTTATAATAGTGGTCTTAATACAGTCAGCTATTTTATGACGGCTATGATATTAAGCTCTGCCGCTATTCTGGCTGCTCTTATGTTTGTTCTGCGTATAATTGTAGTTAGTCCGATTAATAGACTAACTGAAAAATATGCAGATATAGACCTCAACCGCAATTCTAATGCAGAACTCTATACAGACAGATATGACGAAATCGGCAGGCTGGCCAGGTCATTTAGCAGGCTGATAGAGATGCTGCGAAATAAATTAGACGAACGAAAACGTGCGGAAGAATCTCTTGTTTTTGCCAAGAAACAAGCCGAATCTGCTAATAACGCCAAAGGTCAATTTTTGGCGAATATGAGCCATGAAATCCGTACTCCGATGAACGCTATTATGGGTTTCTGTCAGATTTTGAATGACGAGAAACTTACAACAGAGCAAAGAGAATACGTCAATATGATTCACGAAGGCAGCAAACACCTTCTGCAGGTAATAAATGATATTTTAGACTTTTCCAAGATAGAAGCCGGTAAAATGGATATTGAAGTATCCAGTTGTTCATTAATACGCCTGTTGGGTACCGTTGAATCGATGATGCGTCCGGCAGCGTTGGCAAAAGGTTTAAGATTTGAGGTTCATAAGGGCAAAGGTATGCCGGCAAATATTGTTACTGATTCTGTTCGTTTGCAGCAATGTTTGATTAATCTTTTAAGTAACGCTATCAAATTCACCGACACGGGATATGTGTATATGTTTGTTTCTTTAAAATACAAAAATAATAAGCAGCATATCCGTTTTGATGTCGAAGATACCGGTATAGGCATTCCTGCCGAGAAGCAGGAAAAGCTATTTAAATTGTTTTCCCAGGTTGATGAAAGCTATTCGCGCAAGTACACAGGAACGGGTTTGGGACTCAGTATTACAAAACAGCTTGCAGAACTTCTTGGCGGAGAAGTAACTTTAACCAGCCAGGTGGGCAAAGGCTCTATATTCTCTCTGGTAATCCCAGCCGGTATTGATATTACAGAACAGCAATTAACGGGCGAACGCGATGTTATTAACAACACATATCCTGTCCAAGAAAGTGAACAGATTAAATTTGTCGGTCATATATTGGTTGCTGAAGACGTAAAGACCAACCAGATGCTTGTAACATCACTGCTCAATCGACTGGGTCTGGAAGTAACGATAGCTGCAGATGGAAAAGAAGCGGTGCAGAAAGCGCTTTCACAAAGATTTGACCTGATATTTATGGATATCCAGATGCCCAATATGGATGGTTATGAAGCGGTAACCATGCTTAGAAAAGAAGGGATAAAAACGCCAATAATTGCACTTACGGCTCATGCTATGAAGGAAGATGAGCAGAAATGCATCGAGACTGGTTGTGATGGCTATTTGCCAAAGCCGATAGACCGTAAGGAACTTGTGGAAAAAATCCGCCGGTATCTGATTTCATCAGATCAGGCAGAAATCGTGAAAGCAAAGATTGTACAGTCTCAGGATAATGAGCTATCTGAATCATCTTTTGAAGAAAATCATCAGGAATCCTGTTTAGACGCTGAACAATTAATCAACTGGTCTCAGCTTATAGACCGATTTGGTGATGAGTCTGTGATTGAGGAAATACTCCCGACATATCTTAAGGATAATCAGGAACATTTCGACAAGCTTTCAGAAGCGATATTAACCAGCGACATTAAGTTAATGAAATTTCATTCTCATGCCATAAAGGGAGCAGGCAGAAACCTCGCGGTGAAACGACTGGCAGATATAGCCGCAAGTCTTGAAGATGCCTGCAGCAGGGATGAGCTGGAAAAAGCTGTTAATATTTTTAAAGAGCTTAAACCGGAGTTTGAAAAAGTAATGTCATTTTTATCACAGCCGGATTGCCTGCAAAATATAAAAAATCATTGTGCTCAAACACAGGGAGCGGGCAAACCTCAGTAACTCAGTCTGTAATTCCCGTGAAAAAGGGAACCTGCACCTGCATTATTTCAATGGATAGCCGCTTTCGCGATTATGACGATTCTAATCGGTCAGTTTGAGTTAAATTCATGATAATCAGCCGCTTTTATCACTTTTTTTATATCATATTGCCCTCAAAAATGTAAAAAAAGTTCATAAAATCATCATTTATTAAGGTTTTTTACATTAAAATCTGTTTTTAAGCTTGCATTTTTCCTAAAAATACATATATTCTATTTTCTTGTTTAAAAAGAAAATGGTATAGATATTTAAGGTATATCTTGTAACGAGACAGGAGTTTTATATATGTCAAGAGAATGTTATTTTACAGGCAAGCGAACCATATCCGGCAACAGCATATCCCGCCGAGGTAAAGCCAAGCATCTTGGCGGTGTTGGAAAAAAGGTTACCGGTATTTCCAAGAGGAAATTTAAGCCGAATATTCAGAAAATTCGTGCAATTATTGACGGCAAGGTTTGCAGAATCAAGGTTTGTACCAAAGTTATCAAAATGGGTCTTATTCAGAAACCGCTAAAGCGTAATTATAAACCCGCTGAAAAAACAGCCGTTTGAGGGTAGGTTATTAAATAGTTTTTCTTTATAGCGGGGCGTTATTAAAGCCTCGCTTTTTTATTTGAGCGGAGTTTTTACAGTGGCAGAGAAAATTGACCGGAAACAGGTAAGAAAAGCAGCGAAGCTTGCAAGGTTGGAACTAACTGATACCGAAATCGAGGAATTTACAGGACAGTTGGGCGCAATTCTCGACTATGTTGAAAAAATGAAGGAGCTTGATACTGAAAATATCGAGCCGCTTGCACATTGTCTTCCTGTAAGTAATGTCTTCCGGGAAGATTGTGTGAAAGAATCTCTCGGAACAGAAAAAACTCTGGCTAATGCTCCGCAGAGGGATGAAATGTTTTTCAAAGTACCCAAAATACTCGATGACAATTCAGGCGCATAACATATCGTAAAGTATTTTTGGAATTTACTGCGATTGGCTCCAGCGGGACAAAATGGCTGACAGGAAATAGTAATTGTAATGAAAAATCTAACGGCAAAAAAACTGCGTGACCAAATAGCATCGGGACAAATTAAGAGTCTCGATGCTGTGCGGAATATATTTGAACGTATCGAAAAATATGAGCCGGTGATAGGCGCTTACATCAGCACTTTTAAAGAAAAGGCTCTGGAGCGTGCATCGCAGGTTGATAAAAAAATTTCCGCAGGGGAGCCTGTCGGGCAATTGGCAGGAGTACCTGTCGCGGTGAAGGATAATATGTGCACAACCTTCGGCGCTACTACCTGTGCGTCGAAGATATTGCAGAATTTCCATGCTCCATATAATGCAACTGTAGTTGAAAAGCTTCTTGCTGCGGATGCAGTGATTATCGGCAAGACAAACATGGACGAGTTTGCGATGGGTTCCAGCACCGAAAACTCCGGTCTTAAGCAAACTGTTAATCCGTGGGATACTTCTCGTGTGCCCGGGGGCAGCAGTGGGGGGGCAACCGCTTCAGTTGCCGCCGGAATGTGCTTTGCCGCTCTTGGCTCTGATACGGGAGGCTCGATTCGCCAGCCGGCAAGTTTCTGCGGCGTAGTTGGACTGAAACCGACTTACGGCAGAGTGTCACGATATGGTCTTGTCGCTTATGGCTCAAGTCTCGACCAGATTGGGCCTGTTACACAGACAGTGGAAGATGCTGCTTTAATGCTGAACGTTATCGCAGGACACGATTCATCCGACAGTACAAGCGTCAGTGAAGCAATTGCTCCTGTTTGTGATTATCTCACAAAGCTCAATGAGCCGGTAGATAAACTCAAAATTGCAGTTGTGCCGCAATTCAACGCAGGCGCAGATCAGCAGGTTCAGAACGCTTTGAATGAAGCGATAAAAGTATATAAAAATCTCGGCGCCGAAATCATTGAAATAGAAATGCCTCACCTTGATTATGCAATTGCAGCTTATTACGTTATCGCAACCGCTGAAGCGTCGAGCAATCTTGCCCGCTATGACGGCGTGCATTACGGCCATCGCACTAAAGACCCGCAGAATTATATCGAAGTCTATACGAAATCCCGCGCAGAAGCGTTCGGTCAGGAAGTCAAGCGTCGAATTATGCTTGGAACTTATGCTCTATCGAGTGGCTATTACGATGCTTATTATCTTAAGGCTCTTAAAGTCAGGAACTTAATACGCGGAGATTTCACGAATGCTTTTGAAAAATGCGATTGTGTTATGATGCCGGTCGCTCCGACAACAGCGTTCAAGATAGGCGAAAAAGTTAATGATCCGCTGCAAATGTATCTTTCGGATATTTATACGATAGCCGCGAATCTGGCTGGTATTCCCGGAATAAGCATTCCCTGCGGCTTCGATGACAATGAACTGCCTGTCGGACTGCAAATATTATCCCCGGCTTTCACCGAAGATAAATTGCTGAGGATAGCAGGAATGTACGAAAAGCATACAAATTGGTATGAAAAGAAACCACCGATAGCTGGTTACAAATGATTTATATATAAAAATTAGTGATATATTTGAGTATTTTAAATATAACAATCATTTTCACTATTATTTATTTTGAGGAGATACGACTATGAAAAAGTTCAGAAAAATTGTATTTGTTTGTGTTGTTATCTCGCTGTGTGTGACTTTTCTGGCAACTGCACAGGATGCGAATGCGGCAGGCGGCAGGGCAGGAATGGGCGCTGCTCCGGGCGGTGCGGCTGCCGGCAGAGGTATGATGGGAATGGGGGGACGAGGTAGCGTCTCTTCACCGGTAATCGCTTCGGATAACAAGGTAACATTCAGAATTTCCGCACCAAAGGCAACTTCTGTAACTGTCCGTGGAGATTTCGGTGACGCTGCACAAATGACTAAGGACGAGCAGGGAGTATGGTCGGTAACTGTAGGCCCGCTTCAGCCTGAAGTGTACAGCTATACATTTGATATTGACGGCGTAACCGTTCTGGATCCTTCGAATTTCCAGCTCAGCCGTGACACTACGAGGAATCAGAATCTTCTGATTGTCCCCGGCGAAGGTTCCGATTTATACATAGTCAAAGACGTTCCTCATGGCACTGTTTCAGATGTATGGTATGATTCGCCAGGCCTCAATATGAGACGGCGTATGGTTATATACACACCGCCGGGATATGAGACCGGCAGCGAGAAATATCCTGTACTATATGTTCTTCATGGCGGCGGCGGAGACGAGGAACAATGGCTTAGAATGGCTCGAGTTCCGCAGATTTTCGATAATCTGATTGCCGAAGGAAAAGCAAAACCTATGATAGTTATAATGCCCAACGGCAACGCTAATCAAGCCGCTGCAACGGAGGCAGCTCCTGCTTCAATTGGTTTACGAAGAGGCGGTGCAGGCCCTCTTACCCGCGGCAATGCTCCTGCTGCCGGTGTTCGTGGTGCTGGCGCTGGCGGTGGTGCGGCAGGTGGATATAGCGAAGCATCACTGTCGGTAATAGCTGAGGAATATGTCAAGTCTGTCGGAGCCTTCATCGACAAAAACTATCGAGTCCTCCCGGGATCAGAAAACAGGGCAATCACAGGTCTTTCAATGGGCGGCGGACATGCTTTCTATACCGGTATGAAGAATATGGATTATTACGGCTGGGTTGGTGAGTTCAGCACCAGCATGTTCGGCGGCCTCCAGAGTACTGGAATCACTTATGATCTCGACACCGCAATTGGCGGCGTTCTCAAGGATGCCGACAACATTAACAAGAAGCTCAATCTGCTCTACATTTCGTGCGGCAGAGAAGACCCTCGCCTGGCAGCCACAAAAGAGATGACAGAAGCTCTTCGCAAGCGGGGCATTGAGGTTGTATATACCGATTGGCCCGGCGCACACGAATGGAAAGTGTGGCGATGCGCCCTGGCTGATATGGTAAAGAAATTATTCCAATAAAATAATTAAAGTTCATTAGTGGTAAAAATAATGGCTGATTTACAATATAAAATTATCGTAGGTTTGGAAATACATGTGCAGCTTTGCACGAAAAGCAAGATGTTTTGCGGCTGCGCTGTCGAATTCGGCGCCGAGCCGAACAGCAGGGTATGCCCTGTCTGTCTCGGTATGCCCGGCAGTTTGCCTGTAATGAATAAACAGGCGTTCGAGTATGCCGTGATGGCAGGACTTGCTCTGAACTGTAATATACCAATGTTCACAAAATGGGACAGGAAAAGCTATTACTATCCCGATTTGCCGAAAAATTACCAGATAAGCCAGTACGATTTGCCGCTCAGCGAAAATGGTTATATCGAAATTCCTCTCGAATCAGGCCAAACCAAAAGAATAGGAATAATCAGGGCACATCTCGAAGAAGATGCAGGGAAAAATGTTCATTCGTCGGGAAACTTTTCGCAGGTGGATTTGAACAGGACAGGTACGCCGCTATTGGAGATTGTTACAAAGCCAGACATGAACAGCGGCGCAGAAGTTCGCGCTCTCGCTGTGGAATTACAAAGACTTGTAAGGTTTCTCGGAGTTTCCGAAGCGGACATGCAAAAAGGGCACATGCGTTTCGAGCCGAACATAAACCTGAAAATCACGAGAAACGGAACTGAGTACAGGACTCCGATAGTTGAAGTAAAAAATCTCAATAGTTTCCGTGCGCTCGAACGGAGTGTCAGCTACGAGGCACAGAGACAGCTTGACGAATTTCTCGAAACAGGCGTGGTTTTTGGCATGGGTAATAAGACTACTCGCGGCTGGGACGATGAAAAAGAAATGACTGTCTTGCAAAGAGAAAAGGAAGAAGCCCACGATTACAGGTATTTCCCCGATCCGGACCTTGTGCCGGTCGAGTTGACGCAGGAATGGCTGGACGAAATAAAATCGCGTTTGTGCGAACTGCCTCTCAAAAAACAATTGCGCTATGTTCAGGAATATAAATTAAGTGATTACGATGCGGGCGTTTTGACAGCCGACCGTTCTACCGCTGATTTTTTCGATGAAGCGATAAAAGCGGGAGGCGAGCCGAAACGTGTCTGTAATTTGCTGACTCAAACCGGTCTGAAAATAACTAAGGAAAAAAATTGCAGCATAAATGATTTGCACATATCGCCAAAAAGTGTCGCAGATTTGGCGTCGATGGTCGAAAACAGCACAATCAGCGCAAGCTCCGCGGCGGCCATATTTGAAGCGATGGTAAAAACCGGCAGGCAGCCGGATATTCTTGCGCAGGAGCTTAACCTGGTTCAGAAAAGTGATGCAGATGAGCTGGAAAGTATTGTTGACCAGGTTCTTGCCGAAAACGCCGAAGCCGTTGCAGATGTTACTTCAGGCGGGAAAAAAGAAAAGAAAGCAAGGGGCTTTCTCATGGGCCAGGTAATGCAGAAAACAAAGGGCCAGGCAAATCCCAAAGTTGTTTCTGAAATTCTCGCCAAAAAAATCGGATAAAATTAACGTGTCGCGGGCTTCCAGCCCGCGAATGAACTATCAGTTCTTAATTTGACGGAATGTAAAAGAAAAAGAGCGGATCGCGTAGGATGGGCTTCAGCCCATGCCGGGTATTGAAATCGGAGATAAAATAATGAAAATAGAAAAAAGCAGCAATATCAAAAAATCACCAGTAGCAGCAGAGGGAGCGAAAGATGTCGAGATACGATGGCTTATTTCCAAAGAAGACGGTGCGGCTAATTTCGCTATGCGAATGTTCGAGCTTCAGCCGGGCGGACATACTCCTTTGCATAAGCATCCGCACGAGCATGAAGTTTTTATCGTCGCAGGCACAGGAACATTTCACTGCGATGGGAAAGAATATCAATTCGGTCCGGAACATGTAATTTTCGTACCAGGCGAGTCTATGCACAACTTCAAAAACACCGGCGTATCTCTCCTTAGATTTCTTTGCCTCATCCCCGCTTCTGCGGTATAATTACGATATGTCATTTTTGTTTAAAATTATTTTAAGGTTTTGAGAGATGACAGGTAAAGAATTTATTAATTCTCTGGCAAATGGAAAAACGGATATAATCCAGGTATTGCTTGATATTCTTTCCGAAACTGATTCGCCTTATTGCCTTATTGGAGGGCTTGCTGTAAACGCTTATACCGAACCTGTTGTAAGTCTTGATTTGGATATTGTCGCAGCGTCTGACAATATTGAAGGTATTCGCAAAGCCGCTATAAAGAATAATTTGAAAGTCGAGGAATTTGAGCATAGTGTAAATCTTAATAGTGATGATTCTGATTTGCGTATTCAATTACAGACCGATTCTCGATACCAGAAATTTCTTCCAGCGGCTCAGGATAAAGAAGTTCTTGGCTATCGAATGATGGTGGCAAGGATTGAAGATGTCTTGCAAGGTAAAGTCTGGGCGTACATGGACAAGGAACGCCGAAAAAGCAAACGCCAGAAAGACCTTGCCGATATTTTCCGCATCATAGAAAAATTCCCATATCTTAAATCGTCTCTGCCGCAAGACATTCAGGAAAAGTTAGACGTATAATTTCCTTGCTTTTACTGAAAATATAGACAATAATACTAAATATAGATTACTATGATTTTTTCAAGATAGAGGTAGTTATAAATGGACTTACAGGGTATTCGTGATGCGTTGAATAAGCGGCCGTTTAAGGCTTTTACTATTTCATTGGCGGATAAGTGTTCTTTTTTTGTTCCACATCCTGAATTGGTGGCCGTCGGTAAACGCAGGATTATTGTGGTAAAGCCGGATGATTCCTGGTCCGAAGTTGAGCCGCTATTAATTGTCTCTCTTGATTATAATGGTGACCACTCAAAACCAACAAAGCGAGGTAAAGGTAGAAAATAGAAACTCTGCTTGTGAATATCAGATTGTCCTGGTTAATTCTGAATTATGAATCATGTTTTATTTTTTCTGGAGGACTTTGCTTTCTGTACCGGCGCGGAGTCTTTTTATATTTTCCCGATGACGGAAAATGACCATAGCCGGAATTGCAACAGCAGGGATTAGTAAAGGCCAGAGAGCTGCAATATGCCAGTCTGGCCGCAAAATAATCATGACGATTAGAGCGAGTGGAAAAGTGACAGCCGCAATAATCGAAGACAAAGAGACATATCGCCAGATTAGAACGGTTGCAATCCACATCAAGCCGGCAATTAGAGCACAAATCGTATAATACGGCCACAAGCCAATCGCTATACCGAAACTTGTCGCCACTCCTTTGCCGCCTTTAAATTTTACATATACCGGGAAAATATGTCCCAGTATCGCCGCACAGCCGACGGCGAGCCATAGAAAGAGAATAATGATTTTTTGAGCGTGGCTCTGTAATGATATAGGAGCAGCCAAAGGCAGCATGGCGAGCATCGGTATCAGACCTTTGAGAACATCCAGAACAAAGCAGATGTATCCCCATTTTCTGCCGAGCGCACGGCTGACATTGGTTGCGCCGATATTGCCGGAACCTATCGAACGCAGATCCTTGCCGTGTGCTTTGGCGATTATCAAACCGAAAGGTATCGAACCGATAAGGTAAGCTCCAATGATAGCGATTATGAAATTGGCGTACATTTATTTGTGCCTTTCTATTCTAATATAGATACATAAAGTTCTGTAAGCTGCCTGGCAGCTCTGTTTATGGAAATATTTTCCTGGAGATTGTCCTCAAGTATTGCCTGCGATGCGCTTTGGATATTTTTTGTGTCAGTGAAAAAAGCAATAGCTTCCACAAGAGCAGAAACATCCTGAGGTGAATCTGTAATTTTGCCGTGCCTGTTATTAACGAACATGTCACATGCTCCGTTATATTTTGTAGTGATAACAGGTTTGCCCGCCGCTAATGCTTCGAGAATGAATCTGCTCGAAGGATCGTAAAAAGTCGGCAGAACAGCGACATCAGTTATCGCCAGAGCATCCTGAATATGGCTCAGCGAGCCGAAGAAAAAAACATTTTTAGGTGCGATAGATTTCGCGAGACGATAGCATTTTTTTGTTTTATCTCTGCCTGTGACAATTAAATAAGCGCCTCGTTCAGTTTGTCTATTTGAAACTATTTGCATTGCTTTTATCAGTGTCGGCAAACCTTTCAGCCTGAAATTATTTGCGGCGAAAAGAAATAGTACTGGATTATCGGCTTCCTTCAGGTTGAGTTTTGTCAGAATCTCTGTTCTGAGTTTATCTGCCTGAGCAGTATTGGTTTCTCTTGTAATTTTGACTCCGTTCGGGATGACGGATATGCGTTTGGAGTCTGTGCCATAGTGCTGTTTAAACTGCTCTGCGACATATTGCGAAAGAGCCGCAATGGCAGGACCATCTTTTGCCTGCGCAAGTTTTCGCTCTGCCTGGAGAAGAGTTGTTCTTCGCGAATTGAAAACAGAAAATGCTCTTTTATATATTTCGATGAATTTATTCTGATAACTTGCCGCATTACGAGCGATAGTTTCAGCGTAAGAGCCTCCGCGAGGCTGATACACATCTGCAAAATCGAAGGGCAAAACACTATGGACTATGTCATATTTATTTTGTGTTAAATATTCGCGAAGAGCTTTCTCGAAAGTGAAATAATTTGCGCGCTTGACTGCATTGCTTTGGAATAAAATGTGTATATTTTTGCCCGCAGCCTGGCCTTTGGCGGCGATTATATCAACGTTATGGCCGAGAGCCGACAGGGCCGCTCGCAGCTCGAGAATCGAGCGCTCTGCACCCCCGAGCTTAATATCTGCTCTTTCGATAATAATTGCAATTTTCATATTAATAGCAGAATATACCTGTTATCCTCTCAATTTGCAAATGGAGATTGCCTGTCATGCCTGATGCCATGCTTGTGAATTCGATTCACTTTTTTTATAACCTGAAAAATAAATATCTTATCATCAGGATTTAATTTCCTGCGGCCAGTATAGTCGAGATAGAAACGCATCCTGTCGGTTCGAGAAAAATGTTTTCCCGGCGCAGAATAATAAAGCTGCGCAATATCTTTAATTTGGAATCGTCTTTTCAGTATAAAGGGCCTGAACGCTCTCGCCAGGTCAATCAGGTAAAAATCGTCTTTGTTACTGTAAAATATATGTGATAAATACAAATCCCGATGGCGATAATTTGTTTCGTGGAATTTCTTTATGAATTTTGCCAGGTTGGAAATAAATTTTCTTCTTAACCTTAAATTTTCCGGTGCAGGTTTACCTTGAAAACAATCGGGCAGTTTTCGTTCAATTGCTTCTGCATCAGGAATCTTTTCAGTTATGAAAAAACTTCTTTTCTCAAAAATAGAATTCCATTGCTGGCCATAAGCGATTGTTTTGGGTGTGTTTATTCCCGCTCTTCTTAGTTTTTCCGAGGTTTCATATTCCAGAAAACCCAGGCTTTTTCTGCCTCGTCCTGAAAACCAGTTTTTCAATTGGACTGTGATTGGCGGATTGTCGTAACGTTTGAGAAAAAGTGTTGTTGATCGCGGAGAGCTGATTTCAAATTGCAGACGAGAGCGAAATGAAGCAAGATTTTTCTTTGTTAAATTTTTAGCCGTATCGAAGGCAAAGACAGATTCGATGGAAGTCAAACCAAGCTTTCTAAACGACAGCTCGAAATCTGCGTCCACAAAAAAATCATTCGATATTTTTATGAATTTCTGTTCAGTCATTATAAGCTATTGAGCATCATGCAGAAAATAATCAGAGATAACTCCCATGAAACGGTTATATTTTATGGCGTAATGCGACATACCTTTTCCGGAAAATTCAAGGGAATATTTTTTGTCTTCATGCCGGAGATTTTTTGAAATCTTATTCCACTGGTCTTCGTCCATCGTGAGAATTTCCTTTATTTTGCCTGAATAAAACTTTGCAGCAGGCAGGTCTGAATAAGCGTTCACAAACCATGGCATAATGCACCCGATTTTTTTCAGCAATAAATCATGCTCCGGGCTGAATTCCAAACATGAGCGGTCGGTGAAGTTTTTCAGCTTCTCCATTTTTTCGAAGTTGATATATCCGCCGTCGAGACTGATTTGATATGCCTGAGTGCCGGGGAAGGGGAAAAAATATGTCCAGCGAAATCTGCCCGGTTTAGCGGCGCTCATAAGTTTGATAGTCTCATACAGGTCTTTCTCTGTTTCATGCGGGAAACCTATTATAAGAAAGACAGAGCTGTGCATTCCGAAATTTTCGACAGTGTTTATTGCCCTGATTATGTTTTCATTGCTCATATGCCGATTCAGGATTTTGTCGCGGACGTTCGGGCTGCCCGACTCCACACCGAATTTAACAATTTTGCAGTTGGCATCTGCAAGCTCACGCGCACTTTCCTCATCGAAAAAGCCGACATGAGCGTTCACGACGAACGGTATTTTGGAAATCTTTTTATAAGCCCGGCAGAACTCTTTTACATATTGCTTATCGAAAGTGAAAAGGTCATCATCGAAAATAAACATATTTATATTGCTGTAGTTTTTCAGCAGGTATTTAATTTCGTCGATAACATTTTCTACTCCGAATCGCCGGATGTAATTAAGCTGGCTGAAGCTGCATTTCAGGTCGTCCCTGTACGATTTTACCATTACGTGATTGAAGCAATACGTGCATGAAAAGGGGCATCCTCTTGAAGCCATCAGTCCGACCCAGCCGTGTTTGGCATCAATCATCTTCTGAAAATCCATGCTTTCGTAATCTTTTTGAGGCAATTTTTCAATATCAGGAAGAGGTCGAACAGGATTGATTTTAATTTCGCCGTTTTTTATAAAAGCAAGATTGCGTACGTCTTCGATATTTTCACCTCTTGCAAGTTTTTCCACAAACTCGGGGAATGCCTCTTCACATTCGCCGCGGAAGACATAATCGAACAAGCCTGTTTTTAATATTTCTCCTGCTCCGGCTAATGTATGAATGCCGCCCGCTGCGGTGGGAAAAGAAAAATTATTCTTCGCCCAGCGGGCAAGAGTCTGGGTGTATGCCCATTGATTGGTGACTATGGAAAAAGCAAGAATATCAGGTTTTTCATCAGTGAGACGCGCAATAAATTCCTTTTCTGCAGGCAGCGGCGCAAGCTCTTCACAAAGCTGCCAGAACACAACTTTGTGACCGGCGTTTCTTAGTACCGAAGCAATATGGGCTACGCCATAGTTAAAACCTAATTGAGATTCTGCCGATGGGTAAATAAAAAATATTTTCATAATCCTTATGCTTTGTGAGCTGAAATAAAAAAGCCTGAACTCAGCTCACTTTATCTTTTTTTGCCTCTTCTTTCTTGTGCAGAGAAGTCTTTATTTCACTGATTTTGTGTTTTTGCTTTGGAATCTCTCGCTTCAGAGCGGCTCGTTCTTCCGTGATTCGCAAAATAATCTCATCAACATCAATGTGTGCCGGATCATCAAGTGTATTTGCATGTACTATTTTACATTGTGTATTGCCGCACGCGCTCCATCGCCGGATGAAGTGCATATTATTTATGCCTGCAAAAATAGTCAGCGTCGGAGTTTGTGCTGCTGCTGCGATATGCTGACATGCAGAATCATAACCAATGTATTCATCGCTTTGTGCGATAATCGATGCGATTTCACCTATCGTACACTCAAGAACAGCAAGGCCATGTGACATAGTGCAGTTATCGAAATCTGCGAATCGAGCACTAAAAGTCTGGAATCCATGATTCTGCAAATCGCTTAGCAGCATGGCGGATTGTGACAATTCCGCCTGGCCGAATCCACTGTCTAAAAGTACTGCAGTGCGCGGAGTTTTCAAAAGTTCCCGCAGAAGTTTTTTCTCGAATTCAAGACCAAGACTTTTTCGCGGATTGCCGCCCACGCCGAAATTTACTGCGATTATTTTTTCACATCCGGCGGCTCGAAGGCTGGTGACTATTTTTTTTGCCTGAAGAGAAAAATTCATCGGTGTCCAGATTGCCGGAAAGCAAAATTCGGATTTACCGAAAACAGAATCCATCCAGTGATTAGCAAGTTCAGCCATACAGGCGTTTTGAGATGATGCAATACACTTGCGGCTGTTGAAAAATAAATAATTGTCCGTCTTGCTTACAGGTAATACTCCCAATTGAGAAATTCTCGAATCCGGATCAATCAGAAGTACTTTGTTTTCACTTCCTTTTGGTATTTCATCAGAAATAATTTCCAGGCTGCTGTGCCAGCTTGACAAACGTTCTAAAAGTCCATCTTTGCGGGCGTAAGAAAGCTTGCACAGACGTATGTTTTTGCTGCCCCCGAAAATACCTGCCAGTTTATCGTTCCCTATTATAACGATTTCCGCTTTGGGGAAAAATTTCGAGAGTTTCTGAATCATAACACTGAGAATAGCGACATCAGCTCCTATGGTTACTCGTGAAAGCAGGATTATTTTTTCCGGGGCTTTGGTTATGTCGTAAGAGTATTTTCTTGAATGTACGCGTTCGGACCTGCTGTAGATATCCTCGAAAGTGAAAATTCCGAAATCAGATAATTTTTTGTCCAGTGATTCTCCTGCAGGAGTGTTTCGGCAGAATGTGATAACCTGTGACATAACACGCGTGTATATTTCCACAGGCATATATTCGTAGTCGTCACATATTTGTTCAACAACAATTTCAAAAAGGGATGATGATGTAATTTTATTCAGTTCCGGCTCCTCGTATGATGTTGCCATTTCGCATATCAGGTCGATGTATTCCGGGACATATAAGCCTTTTTGGTAGTATCTGTCGATAAATGAAAAAGCGATTTTGCGCGATAATTGATGCAGTTCTTCCCTGAGGGAAGAAGAGTTTTTCAAATCAAGCCATTGTTTTCTATATATAGATGGTTCCATCTTGAGTTTACTTTTTCAAAAACTTATCTGCCGCCGCAAGAACTTCCTCAACGGCTATTCCTGTCATACACTGGTTTTCTTTAGGGCATACTTTCTTATGGCAGGGTGCGCAGTCGATATTACTTATGATTTTAATTTCTTTTTCATAGCCTGTATCTGTCCATGCGGGATTGCTTGGGCCGAAAAGAGTAATAACATTACGCTGGAGCGCAACTGCGATATGTCTCGGTCCGGTATCATTTGTTATTACCAAATCTGCCATGGAAAAGAGCGGCTTTAACTCGCCAAGGCTGACATATCTGTCTGCCAGGCTGATGAGTCTGCCGCCTGTTTTATTGTCAGGTTGTGAATATTTGCTTGAGTTGCAGATTTCTTTTGCTATTTGTTTTTCAGCTTCAGTATAAGCGACAGATATCACTATAGTGGCGTTATATTCTTCCATCAGCTTATCTGCCGCCTGAACGAATTTTGCAGCAGGCCAGAGCTTACTTGGTCCGAATGCTCCGCCCGGGACAAAAATAATAATCGGCCTGGAAGTTTTTGCAAGCTCAGGCAATTTCTCCAGCAGAGCAAATTTATCCTGCGGATTGACTGATAGTTCGAGGTGTCTGTTCGTTATATCGGCGCCGAGTCTGGAGGCAACAGCCAGATAATAATCAACCATTGAGTTAGGTTTATATTTGCCGTTATCAAGTTTTTCCGGATACAGCTTGTCTGTGAGAAAGAAACCTCTGTTCTCACGTGAATATCCGACACGATTCGGTATTCCTGCAAAACGGACTGCAAATGCTGAGGCAAAAGAATTTTTAAAAAGGACGGCATGAGTGAATTCATGTTTTTTTAATTCTTTTGCTATTGTAAAGGGATTATTATTTTTATATTCAATCCAGTCATCATTAAAACTGCAAGGAGAAAGAACTTGTCTGACTACGGATTTGGCTATAAAAGTAATCTTTCCTGACTTGAAATGTTTTCTTATTGCTCTTAAAGCGGGCGTGCACATAACTGCATCGCCCATAGGAGACGGCAGCCAAAGCAGCATATTTGCATCCTGCGATTTAAGTTTGATATTTTGCTTCATGGAATCGACCTTGTTAATATTTATTTTCTCCCATGCATTATATAAAAAGTCAATGCCATAAGCTGAAGAACAATAGCAAAGCCGAGCGAGGTAAAGACTGACTCGCTTTTGTTTTCAGAACTCATCAGAAACCAGATTGTAGCCAGCAGGCAGAACAAAACGAGTATCTGCACAATACCTGCTACAAGCCGCATTATGGAGAACTCACTGAACATTTCCTCCCTCTGCATTTTTCTGAGCTGTCCGGCTATATCATTTAAAAGAAGTTCAGTTTTGTCTTGCCGGGATTTATGAGTTGGATTTTTTGTTTCAGGAATCTCCTGTTCAGGCTGTTTTTCACTAACGTTTGGTTCGTTTATGGTTGGCTCATCAGCCGGTTCAGGTGTTTGTTCATATATTTCAATAGTTTGCTCGGTAAGTTGTTCCTGTATTGTCGGAACGGGTTCAATCTCAGCGGCAGTTTCAGTGACTTGCGGAACTGGTTCCTCTGTTTTTGGCGGAGCCGGCTGCTCCTGCTGTTTGGGTGCCGCATGAGTTCGCAGATATTTTTTTATGATATTGACAGCTTCTTTTATATTAACCGCCTTATAGTCGGGAGAAACGGATGATTTCGATTCGCCCTGCTCTTTTGATTTTGCACGATAGGGGACATCTATCAATATTGTTTTACATCCAGCTTTCACTCCGGCTTCAATATCCCGGCTGCTGTTTCCTATGCACCATGACTGTTCCAGGTCAATTTTCATTTCGGCATATGCTCTTAAGAGCATACCGGGATTAGGCTTTCTGCAATTGCTTTCCTTGCGGTATTTAGGAACAATGCCGTCCGGGTGGTATGGACAGTAATAAATTTTGTCCAAATAAGCGTTTTTTTCCGCGAGTAATTGCTTTAGGCGGTCGTGAATTTGTTCAAGCTTCTTCTCCGTGATAATTCCTCGCGCGATACCGGACTGGTTGCTGACGACAATCAATTTATAGCCGAGTGACTTAAGCTGAATAAGCGATTCAGGTACTCCATCTATAAGTTTTACCTGGTCCGGATCGCTTATATAACCCGGGTCTTCTACCAGGGTGTCATCCCGGTCTAAAAATATTGCTTTGTCGGACATGTGCAATGTATCCCTGTTCTAATTGTTAGTAAAATGTTTTTCAACAAGGTCACAGATTATATGATAAGCAAGCTGATGAATTTCCTGGCTTCGTGCGGTTGTATTCGAATCGGCACAAAAACAGATATCAGCTATATTTTCAAGTTCGCTGCCGCTTCTGCCTGTAAAGGCTAAAACAGTTGCGCCGATTTCTTTTGCCAGCTTTGCCGCCGCTAATATATTTGGTGAAGTTCCGCTTGTTGAAAATGTCCACAGAATGTCGCCATGTTCTGCGAGAGCCTGAACCTGCCTGGAGAAAATATGCTCGAAAGTGTAATCGTTGGCAACTGATGTCATTATGGAGGTATCAGTGGTAAGGGCAACTGCCGCCAGGCCTTTTCTTTCTCTTTGGAACCTGCCGACTAACTCACTTGCAATATGCTGGGCGTCTGCGGCTGAACCTCCGTTGCCGCAGATGTAAATTGTGCCGTTATGTTCTAATGATTCGATGATTATTTCTGATATCGCAGCGATTTTTTCAATGCCGCTTTTTAGAAACTCATCGGTCATCTTTCGATGCGATTCGACAGATTCGGTAATAAGTTTTTTTGTTTCTTTATTCATCAGGATTTTGCCTGTAATGATTTCATTTTTTCTATTGTTGCTGTGGAACTTTTGCCTTTAACAATCGGGGCGAGAACGACTTTGCCTCCCGATGATTCAACGAATTCACGTCCAATGATGCCTTTTTTTTCCCAGTCCTGTCCTTTTACAAGTATGTCAGGTTTGACTTTCTTAATCAGGTTCAGCGGGTCTGGTTCATCGAAAATCGTGATATAATCGATCATTTCCAGTGCGGCCAGGACCAATGCCCTGTCATGCTGATTATTCACAGGCCGATCGTTGCCCTTAATTTTCTTAACAGAGCCGTCACTGTTTAAACCGACAACTATTATATCTCCCTGTGATTTGCAGAATTTTAAATATTCGACATGACCGGTATGAAGAACATCGAAGCAGCCGTTCGTAAAAACTATCTTTTTATGACGCTTTCGATGCCAGTTAAGTTCGTCAACTAATAAATCATCTAAAAGGACCTTGCTGGTGTTTGTATGATTCTGGCTGATGAGTTCGTCTATAATCTCATCGATGGTTATGGTCTGGTTTCCGAATTTTCCCACTTCTATTCCGCCGGTTACATTGGCAAGCTCGACTGCTGTTTTATAATCGAAGCCGGCCGCCAGTGTCATTGCAATTGTCGATAGAACCATGTCACCCGCGCCGGTAACATCATAGACATCCCTCGGACGAGTTGGTATTAATTGATTTATTCCTTTGGTTTTTAAGTATGCACCTGTCTTATCAAGCGTGATAACTACCGCTTCCAGCTTGAGTTTTTTTATAAGCCTGCTTGCGGCGTTCGCATAATCTGTTTCATTTTGCAGCTCGAAGCCTACTGCGTTCGATGATTCCTGCCTGTTCGGTGTGATTAAAGCTGCTCCCTCGTATTTCGAGTAGTCACTGGTCAGGCAGGGGTCGATAATTATTTTTTTCCCGGCCTGCTTCGCGGATTTAATCAATTCACTGCAAAGCGACTTGTTGAGCAGACCTTTATTATGGTCCTGTATACAAATTACATCCGCCTGCGGCAGTCTTTGTTTGTATAGAGTCAGGATTTTTTCCTCCTGCTCCGGCGAAAGGGGCTCTGTCGATTCTTCATCCATTCTGAACAACTGCTGCTGATGGCGATGCTGCGCCAGACCAATAAGTCTTTGCTTGCTGATAGTAGGGCGGCTTTTTATCTCCATCAGGCCTGATGTGTCAGCATGAAGCTCTTTAAGTTTACTGGTAAGCTCTTTTCCGTTCTGGTCTTGCCCAATTATTCCTACACAGGTAACGGAGGCTCCAAGTGCGGATAAGTCTGCTGCCACGGAACCCGCTCCGCCGCAGCCATACTTTTTTTCACGAATTAAAAGAACAGGTACCGGCGCTTCAGGGCTTATTCGCTCTGCGTCGCCGTAAATGTACACGTCTAACATAAAATCACCAACAACCATTACTTTCGGCGAGCCGAGATTTGTTACTATTTTTAAAAGTTGTTTATACATAAACAAAAAATCCAAAATAAGACAATAATCAGTCAATCCGTGAGATTTTACCTGTTAAAGCGTCTTCAATCAAGCATCTTAATCTATCTTCACCAGTCAGGAATTTTATCTCGATGACCAAATAAGTCAGGGGAAGGTCTTTTACTGATTCCAAACGGCGGATTTTTGTCCAGTCTTTTTGCGTTGTTAAGATAATTTCCGATCCCATATTTTGGCTTTCTTTCCTCAAATCAGCAAGGCAATTTTCTGTATAATTATGGTGGTCATCATAGATTTTCGTGCCGACAATGTCATAATCCATGTTCTTAAGAGAGTTTATGAAAGAATCTGGATTTCCTATCCCGCAAAAGGCAAAAACCTTCTTATTTTTGAAATGCTCCAGACTAAGCTGCCTGTTGTCTATGGTTTTAATATGAAAAGGCTTATGTATCGAACGTGCAATCAGCAGTTTCGGATTGATGTTTCTCAGCTTATCCTCGATTTGGCTTAATTGAGCTTCAGATGTCTGATCGCAGCGTGTGATGACAATTGCATCTGCTCTTTTCAGCGAATTTAGAGGCTCTCTCAACAGTCCGGCAGGTATAATCCTGCCATAACCGAACGGGCAAGTGGCATCAATTGTTACAATATCGAGGTCGCGTGCAAGTCTGCGATGCTGAAATCCATCATCCAGAACCAGCACATTTGCGTCATATTTTCCGATTGCTTCTGCTGCGCCTATTACACGATTGGGATTAATAACAATATTTGTTTTTGGGCAGTTTTCTGCAAGAATCGCTGGTTCATCTGCCAGAAAAAATCTCTGGTCTTTGTTCTGTTTTATTTTATATCCTCTTGTCAAAATGGCAAGTTTACAGTCTTTAGTGTTTGGTCTTTGTTCTGCTGTTAATATATTACACAGCCATATAACGAGAGGAGTTTTACCTGTGCCTCCGGCGGTAATATTGCCTATACTGATAACTTTCGCTTCTACCTCGTGAATCGCAAAAATATGCTTGTTATAAAAAAAGTTTCTTAGCCTGATTATAACAGCATAGATTTTTGAAGCCGCGATAAGGATAATATAAAACACACCGGCAAAGAATCCTTTGCTTTGGCCTGAAATCAGTTCAATATAGTTGTTATAATTCATATTATAAGACCTTTAGTCTTTTTTTACGTTATGGATAAATAGCTTACAAAAACTTGTCCTTTTTTGCCACAAAAAAGAGTTTTCACGAGAGTGCGCGTAAAAAATGCAGGTTTTTTAGAAAATTATTGTTACTATTAGGTGCTTCTCACGTCTATACTATTATGTAGCCTTCAGCAGAAGTGGTTACACTAAAGATAGCTGTATTTTTGTATGTGTAAGTTGGAAATGTAAGATTAATAATCAAAAATTGAAAGGGAGAAACAATGAACAGGCGAATCGATATTAAAAGTCTTATTATTGGTATTTTTGGGACAATTTGCGCAGCTTTAGCTATGGGAGCGGCGAGTTCTTCTTCGCCAATGCCTTATGGACGCTTCCAGCTTGTCATTCAGGAAGTAGAAAATCAAACAAATCAGTATGTAATTGATACTTCTACAGGACAAGTCTGGCGGTGTACTGATGATCGCAATATATTTTATGCGCCAAAGACTCCTTTTGAAGTATCGGAGATGGCTGTGGAGAGAGAATCTGACTTAGATTCACGTTTGGCGGCAGCTATCAAAATCACTGATTCAAATATGCAAAACAAGGCATTCGCAGCGATTGCAACTTATGCTGCCAAAAAAGGAAAAGCAGAAATTACGAAAGACATATTAAATAAGATCACACAGCAGAGCGAAAAGAATCAAACTGCAGGTAATTGTGCATATTTTTTGGGAATGGCTGGGAAAGTCCAGGATGCGATAATTATTGCCGATACGATTAATATGCAGGAACTCAGGAATGAAATCCTCTTAAGGATTGCAACGACAAGCCAAAGGTAAAATATTTTAAGACTTCATATTTTTTTCGTTTATATGTGAAACGTCATGAGTTATGGTGATTCGTGAAAATGATCTCATGGTTATTGTACGAATATATTTGTAATGGTTGTTTAAAGGGAATAACTGATGGATAATGAGGAAAATCAATCTGTATCTGCAGAAAAACATGTTTGGCCGCTTTCTCGTCTGTTTGATATAAACGTACCTATCCACACGTACGTTATTCGTACAGGATTGATCAGTCTTATACCTTCGTTAATTATTTCTTTTATCCTGTCTGGACTTGGTATAATGAACGAAGAGACATTGCCGAAATTTGAAGGCCCGGTACTTTTTGTGGCAATAAGTATGATAGTAATAGGTCCGCCTGTCGAAACACTTCTCATGGCTCCAATTCTAAAAATATTGTCATTTATAACAAAACATAAAGTCAAGCTGGCTGTAATGTCGGCTATTATCTGGGCTGTTTTTCATTCACTTGGGGCGCTGGCATGGGGATTAGGAGTTATTTGGCCGTTCTTTGTATTTTCCTGATGTTACTTATCCTGGCGACAGCGTTCTTTTTGGCATGCAATATTCGTAACAAGTTGCGTACATGCGTTTCAGAATACCTTACCGGCTATCGCCTGGATTGTTTCACAATAGATACTGAATGAACTATAATTAAAAGGGAAAAATTTGTATTGGTCAGTAAAATAAAGGAAATATTCTGTGTAGTTGAAGTTATTTTAATTATAAATAGGTGAAGTAAAGATGATTAGAAGAAGGACATTCATAGCAAATCTTGCCGCTGCTCCGATGCTTCGTTATTTATCAGCAGCTTCCGTCTCCGGCGATTCGACTGAAAAGAAAGAATCTTTTTCTGAAAGTCAGATTTCTGATTTTTGTAAACGTTTGAAACCGGCAGGGCGAATTCTTGAAATGAAGGACTGGTACGTCTGGGGGACAAGTCCAATTAACGGACCTGATGGAAAAGTTCACGTTTTCTTTTCGCGATGGCCCGCAAGCCGTCGAATGGGAGGATGGATAAACAGATCCGAAATTGCGCACGCTGTGGCTGATAAAGCCGAAGGTCCGTATGAAAATATTGAAACAATTCTGTCACCTCGCGGCGAAGGTTTTTGGGATGCTACGACATGTCACAATCCTCATATTCAAAAAATTGACGGGAAATACTGCCTGTTCTATATGGGCAATTCCAATGGAAAAACAAATACAAAACGTGTCGGGCTTGCAACTGCTGATTCGCTTTCCGGGCCATGGCAAAGAAGGGATAAGCCGTTAATTGAGCCGGGCGGTGAGGATATGTGGGATAATCATTGTACTTCTAATCCCTCTTTCGTGAAGCATCCGAATGGCCGGTTCTGGCTGTACTATAAATCGTGGAATTCCAGTGATTATTATAATTCTGCTGATCCGGCGATTCGCGGGAATCGAAAGTACGGCCTTGCCATCGCAGATTCGCTTGAAGGACCTTATATCAAATTTAAAGGTAATCCTGTTATTGACTATTCGGGATTGGGGGATAACAGGCAGATTGAAGATGCGTATGTTTTCATCGAGGACGGCAAATTCAAGATGGTTTCACGTGACATGGGAATTTTTAATCATGAAGTGGGTCTGTATCTCGAATCTGACGATGGTATTAAATGGTCGCAGCCAAAAATTGCTTATCATCAGGTTAGTAAGTATGTCGAACAGCCGCCTGCCCCGGGTCATCTGACTAAATACGGTCGTTTCGAGAGGCCTCAAATCCTGATTAGAGACGGCAAGCCGGTATATCTTTTTACGGCATCGCAGGGCGGACAATACATGAATGCTTCGGCTTTCGTCTTTAAAATTTCTGCCGATTAATATGTGAAGGTTAAGGCAAAAGGTATGGTAAAACTGTACAGAGAAAGGTTTTATTTTAGCGATTTATCGATGTAATTCTTAAAGGATTGAAGTAAATGGATAAAAAAGTTTTTGGCGGTGACAAGAAGCTTCCTATGAAATCGCTTCTGGCTAAGTTCGAGCGAAAGTTAATCGATACAAATGTCTCAAAGTTTCCAAAATGGATTGAAGGATACCATCTGACTTTACTTACTGTTGTATGGTCTTTGTGCCTTTTACTCTTCGGATATTTAGCAAAGAACAATATTCACTGGCTATGGTTATCGTCACTGATGGTTTTCATGCAGTGGTTCACGGACTCGTTCGATGGTGCGCTGGGAAGAACACGTGACACTGGTATCCCGAAGTGGGGCTATTATATGGACCACTTTCTCGATTATGTGTTTATATGCTCTGTTTTGATTGGTTATACATTTTTACTCGACGGCCAGAACAAATTAATCGTTTGCCTTCTCATACCTGTATTCGGGTGTTTTTTAGTCAGCTCATATCTGGCGTTCGGCGCGACAAACGAATTCAAAATTACATTCCTTGGAGCAGGCCCAACGGAGATTCGCATTTATATTATTCTGCTGAATGTCTTTTTAATAATTTTCGGTATCGCTTGGATTGAAAAAATACTGCCATTTATCCTTGCCATTTCGATAATTGTTATGTGCATAGTAGTTTTCAGAACACAGAAATACATCTGGAATATGGACATGACTGAAAAAATAACCAGAGACAACAAACATACCGAATAATAATATTCAGTTGATATGAAAAAATCAATTTGAGTTATGTATTTTTCTGTCCAGGTCTTCGAGGTTAAAGCCTTCTGCAATTACGATATGGTTTTTGTCAGTGAGAATCAGCCAGGGCAGTGATTTTACGCCCCAGTTGAATTTTGTTTTTTCCGCATCTTCAGTTATTCTTCCGACTTTTAAATTAATGTTTTGCTCTTTGAGCCAGTCGTCCATGACTTTTTGTTCCGTATCTGATGTATTTATTGTAAGGATTGAAATACCTTTCTTCTCAAGCTCCTGTATCCTCTTGCCCAATTGAGTAATCATGTTTCGCGACGGCCGCTGTTCAAAATCCCAAAAACATATCAAAGTCATCCCGTTATTGAGTTGTTCATTATTTACACTGATTTCTATATCATTCATTTTCGGAAGGACTTTTCCTTCCAAAGGCTTCGGTTCGATTATCCTGCCTGAAACGATTTCCGGCTTATCTGAAAGCTCGACTTTATAAGTTTGTCCCGGCTGCGGCTCAAGATATACAGGTTTCATTCTTTCTGAATTAATATATTGGCAAATATTAACTGGAACAGATGGAATATAATTAATTACGAAATCTTTCCTGCTGTAAGAAGTGCCATCGAAAATCCATCGAATTTTCTTTGCAGATAATTCCTCATCGGATACTGCTGTATTAATTAAAACATTATATTCTTTCCGGTTTTCATCCGAAGAAATTATTGTTCCTTCTATTTTGGCCCATGGTTTTAGTTTTATTTGCGAGCCGTTTTCAAAATCATCGGATGATATCGATGCGTACCCGTTGTTTTCATGTACTACTACTATCAAACCTTTGTCTCTGCTTGGAGGTAATTTGAATTCGCCATTTAAACCTGTTTTATGAACAATGTCAGTTTGTTTTGAATACCCGGTTTGGTCAAATTTGCCGTTATTAATAAATGCCTTTGAGTCTGGTCCCACCCATCCGACATCCGCTCCCGGAATAGGCTTGCCCTCCGAATCGGTGACAGTTCCGCTGAATGGTTTGCCTTTAGTCATTCGTATGACGGCAGGCTCATAATGTTGCCCCAATGTTATAGGCGGGGCTGTTTCGGAAAGATAACCGTCAGCTTCCACACGAAGATGGCATAGTCCAACGAAGGGATATGAAATTGCATAACCGCTCCATTTTTGCTCGAATGAGCCGGTGTTGGAGATTATTTCTTCTTTATAATATTTACTCCAGTCAATAGAATCACCAAATCCCGATGATTTTATACCGCTTGTTAGAGTGAATTTTGTTATCGGTTTTTCTGTTTCAGCGTCAATCACTTTCCCGGTGAACACGGGGACTTTATACATTACAACCTTGTCAATTTCAGGATAATCTTCGGGTATTTCTTTTCTGAAACCCATTAAGCCGCTTTTGCTTTTAGCGTAGTAAAGTTTAATAGTTCCCTCATATGGAAGATTTTCCATCTTGAATATTCCGTTTGAATCGGTTTGTGTCAGATTTACTATAGAGTTACGATTGTTTCCGAGCCGCCATTCATCAAGTTCGATATGAACTGCTTCAATGGGATTATCATTAGCATCAACGACCTGGCCGGTATAAGTTTTCCCCTTATTGAGTGTAATATCAATCGGTTTCATATTTTCGACAATATCGAGAGTGACGTTTTTAGGTGCATATCCGAAAGCTGATACGACAATATTGATTGTTTCCGGTGCTAATCCACCAACGCTGAAAGAGCCATCGGACAAGGTTCTTGGTGTTGTATGATTTTCCATTACTTCACCATAAGGAGTCGAGCCTTTACCTCCTCCTGTATCAACAAGAGCGTTTTCAACGGGTTCTCCATTGGCATTTTTAACGATACCTTTCAGAAGCAATCCTTTTTTCATTGTTATTTTATTTGTGCCGTTACGCAGTTCTTCTGGAGAAAATTGCAGCCATGATTGCTTTATGTATTCCGGATGTGTTAGTGTGATATTTAATCCGGAATAGTCCTTCGGGATTCGTCTTTTCCATTGTCCTGAATCATCAGTTATTACTTCTTTGACCCATGTTGACATATATTCAGGCATATCAAAATACAATCCGACTTTAGCTCCTGAAACAGGTTTTCCATCTTCGTTAAGGATTTGCCCGCTTACAAGAACCTTGCCGTCGTCAGATTCTTCAGGCTTGCCTACAGCAATTACTAAAGTTGGCATTTGAATGAAGATTTGATTTTCCGGAATTTCAATTATATCTGTATGATATTTTTTCCACTCGTCTCGTGTAGTTTTAAGTCTTGCCTGAATTTTCAAGCCGGAACCGAAAGGTAATATTCCAATTTCGTAATTTCCCTGTGAATCGGTTCTTTGAGAAGAAGGAAATATATATGTTATTCCGTCTTTTGTTGTTAATAATAATTCGACTTGCTGGCCGCGCAAACCTTGGCCTTGTTCTCCTACAACTCGTCCTTCTACGCTCGCATATATATAATCAAGAGTAACGTGAATTGGCTTGCCGTCATAATTATCAGGTATTGTAAATAAACCTAATACCCCGGAAGCCTGAGAATATGCAACCCATTTTTTCTGTTCGGGCTTAATGTCTTCAAGTATGTAATTCCCCTGTAAGTCACTGTGTATGCCTTGCCATATATTAGTCGCTTCAGGAGCGATATAAACATTGCCGCGTGACCGTCCCAATGAATCTGTAACATAACCTTTTATCGTAAGGTTTTTAGTTTCTTCTTTTTCTGAATTCTTATTAATTTCGATGCCATTAAAATCAGGAACTTCTTTTTGCAATAGAGATGGAGCATTTATCGGATTTAGTTCCCGTTCGTTTAATTGCTTTTCAATTTTTACTGTCCCTGCATTGGATTTGTCTGTGGAGAGTTTATCTGGTGGGAAGGAAATGTTAGCGTATTGGCCGAGTCGTTCTATTTCCAAAGAAGGTATAGAAATTTTCATTTCAAATTCGCCGTTTTTAATCCTTTCATATTGGCCGTCTTTCAGGAATGCCTCAAAGTATCCATCCTTATCAATTGGAATATAATCGGCTTCAAATCCGAGTTGGTCTGGGACAGCGACTCTTCCTGTTCCATTAGGCCATGGCGGCGGATCAAAATAGACAGGTGTACCATCTTCGAACAACACTCGGCCGTAATATGCCTGCTTTTTAATAACCTCAATTAATTCCTTTGTTGTTTTGTCTTTCTCAAGGGTGATTTTATGAAATAATGGGAACTCATACTGGCGATTTTCATCAAGACTATTCATTGTAATGTGATATTTTCCTGCCGGCAGATTATTATACTCGAACTTTCCATCTTTAGTATATAATCTTTCTTTTAAGCCGAAACTGAAATAGGTCTGATCAGGATCATCCTCTCTACTGCTAAGCTG
>JAFGEF010000100.1 GCA_016931715.1 Sedimentisphaerales bacterium | reverse complement strand
AGATGACTGGGACTAAGTCGTAACAAGGTAGCCGTAGGGGAACCTGCGGCTGGATCACCTCCTTTCTAGGGATATACTAGAACGCTTGACGTTTATTGACGTTAATGTCGTATGTCAGGCATTTTCGCTGTATTGGTTTAACTGTTCTTGAATTAACGCCCTGTACTTAGGTGCAGGGCTTTTTTTATTTTAAAGACAGGGTAACAAGATTAACTATGATTATATAATCCTGAAATTCCTGTAAATCCTGTCAAAACTATTCACTATTCACCAACGACTAACGACTAATTTATTTCTTGATTTTCTAAAATTTAAGTGATATTTTACGTTTTTAGCGGACAGGTTGTTAAATTAAAATTCAGGATTTATAACATGGCAAAAGAAACAGCGATAATACCAATCGAAAGAATTCAGCAATGTATCTACCTGATACGAAGACAAAAAGTCATTCTTGATAAGGATATAGCCGTTCTTTACGGAGTCAAACCAATTGCCCTCAGGCAACAGGTTAAGCGTAACATTGACCGTTTTCCCCCTGATTTTATGTATCAGCTTACAGACGAAGAGGTAGATATCTTGCTATCACAAAATGTGATACCTTCGAGAAAATCATTAGGCGGCTATAATCCTTACGCATTTACCGAGCAGGGAGTGGCAATGCTCTCAAGCGTTTTGCGCAGCAAAAGAGCAGTCGAAGTTAATATAGCTATAATGCGTACCTTTGTAAAACTGCGTGAATTCCTTACTGACAATGCCCTGTTGCGTCAGAAAATCGAATCTATGGAGCGAAAGTACGACGAACGTTTCGAGCAGATTTTCACTGTTCTTGAGTATATGATTGCCGAAGAAGCCGCACCCAAACAGCCTTTTGGCTTTCATGGTAAATCAAAAAAGATTGATAGTTAAGTTTCCTTGTTTTTTAAGTATTTTTGTGAATTATGTGCTTTTTTGTGGCTATTTTTAATTTATTAGACACAGATTTTACCGATGGCACAGATTTTTCACTAACACGACTCTGTCATTCTGAGCAAAGCCGAAGAATCTAATAAGAACAGAAACTCCTTTTTTTACACTAAAAACTAATAAAAACCACTGATTATCGCTGATTTTCACAGATTTCAATGCTGTTTTCTGTGTCCTGTGTTCTGTATTCTAAAAAAATATTGATTTTTTTAAGATTTTTTTTCATTTTTATAGTCAACATTTTACCTCTGACATACGCCTTCTTATATATAGAAGTGGTAAATTTTAAGAAAATTTTCATTTTTTCTTTAAAAATACGTAGTTACCACAATTGACAATAAATAAAAAATATGTTTATGTTTCTGGAATACTAAAAGTAAGCAACTATGATGAAGCAACATTTGGCGGAAAAAAATATGAGATTTTTAAGTATATTTCAATAATGGGAAAAAAATCAAATGAATAAAAAGGAAAGACTATGGTAAAGAAAAGAGTTTTCATAAGTTTCGATGTCGATCATGACGAAGGTACGAAGACCATGCTTGCTGGACAAGCAAAGCTTCCTGACAGCCCGTTTGACTTTAAAGATGCCTCGATAAAAGAACCACTGACAGGTGATTGGAAGGAAAAAGTTCGTCGTCGAATGGATAACATAGATGTTGTGATTGTCCTTTGTGGTGAATACACTAATACAGCTAGTGGTGTTGCCGCTGAACTGACCATTGCACAAGAGAAGAACAAGGAGTATTTTCTTTTGGCAGCTTATGCCGATAAAACTTGTAATAAGCCTACATCGACGAAGTCTTCAGATAAAGTCTACAAATGGACTTGGGATAATCTAAAAACACTGATCGGTGGAGGGAGGTGATAAACTATGCGAAAAGCACTTGTTGTAGGTATTGATAATTATTCTAATGTACCTCTTAGTGGGTGCGTTAATGATGCCAATGCTATAGCAAATGTTTTAAGAACAAATGGTGATGGCTCTATTAATTTCAGTGTTAGGCTTTTAACGTCCCCCTCCACGACAATTGACAAAGTATCACTTAGAAAAAATATCGAAATTCTCTTCGCTGGTAAATGTAACATAGCTTTGTTGTATTTTTCAGGTCATGGCTTTATCAAAAGTACTGGTGGTTACCTTGTTACTACTGATGCTAAGCAATATGATGAAGGTGTTTCAATGGACGAGATTTTAACCTTAGCTAATGAATCAAAAATAGAAGACAAGGTGATTATTTTAGATTGTTGTCACTCTGGGGCTGCTGGTACTCCGCGAATTGTAGGTAATAATATAGCTCTTTTATCTGAAGGATTATCAGTTTTAACTGCTAGCAGAGATTCTGAGTCTGCATTGGAAGTAAATGGTTCAGGTGTTTTTACTTCATTGGTTGTAGATGCACTTAAAGGCGGAGCAGCAGATTTAAGAGGAAACATCACACCAGGTTCAATATACGCCTATGTTGATGAGGCTTTAGGAGCATGGGATCAGCGACCAATATTTAAAACAAATATTACTCGTTTTACTTCGTTACGGACAATAAATCCGCAAGTATCATTAGAAACTTTGAGAAAGATAATAGAATATTTTCCATCACCAAAGGTAGAATATCAACTAGACCCATCATACGAGTATACAAATACAAAAATTGTGGAACATAATGTAATTGAACCATATGCGAAAGTCGAGAATGTTACTATCTTCAAAAATCTTCAAAAACTTGAGAGCGTAGGTCTCGTTGTTCCAGTAGGTGAAGAGCATATGTATTTTGCCGCTATGCATCATAAATCATGTCGTCTAACAGCTCTGGGATATCAGTATTGGCGATTAGTAAATGAGAAGAAAATATGAATTAGGATTATATTGCCTTTAAACATTAAAAAGCAGATAGGAAGTTCTTTTACAAAACTGGAATAGGAAAGGTAACTCCAGAAATGGTTATAACTATTAACTTTAAGTTTTATTGTTTTTTAATTGTAGTAACTTGATTTTTATTTTCTTTTATAGAAGGGGTATTTGTTCGAAAACTTGCAAGATAAGTTAAAATAGGTTGAATTTGTTTAATTTTATCTCTCAGTTTTTGTCTAACACTATCATATGAAATATTTTGTTTTTTCATATATTAATTCCTAAAAGTTAATGCACGAAAATTTATTTTCTTGTTAATTTATTATTGGCTTGTGTTAGATAAGAATTGAGAAAGTTCTTCTAAATAATCATATATTCCATAGAAGCACTCAACTATAATTACTTGTAACTCATTGTTAACAAAGAATATAGGTATATTTTACTGCTGTTTAAATTTTGATTATAAAATTGAAATTATTCTTTAAAATTTATAGTAAGACCGATAACTCTTATAGATTGGCTTTGATAAATTTATTGACAAGCATTACTTTTTTTAAAAAAAGCTTGTTTAACTAATAAAAATTATATATATATAAACCATGTTTTATTTAAATTGCTAAACTATTAAAATGGAGAGTTAAAATGTGTATTTCACTTGTCACGGATAGATACATACCGATCAAATTATTAACTGAACAAGTATTTCTTTCATTAAAAAAAGGAGAGTTATGTACTCATGAAGTTTATGATATTTTTCTGACACCTAAGAAGAAATGGAATAATGCAAAGATATTTTGCATTTCGCCACATAACCTTATAAGTGATGATGGTAATTTACTTGTTCAAATTGTATCATTTTCAGATTCTAGTGGCCAAGATGATTTTTTTTATAATAATAGTCCTTCTTTCAAATCGGATTATAATTCAGATACAGAGAGCTTTACAATTAATTTTCCATCAGGTAGGAATGGATTTACTCTTGGGATTGATAGTTTTACAGGGAAAGTATTAATTCCAACAATAAGTATTCCGAACTCAATCAAAAGTAACACGAGAGCTCTTGAACTAATGGAGGATTGCGGAACTCTTTTTGAGCTTAGCCTTGGCAATCTTGAGGCTGGAAATGATTATATGTTTAGAATAGTGATAGATCCTAAAGAGCGTCAAAGCTTACCTGAGAAACGTACCCAAGATATCGAAGAATTAGACGGAGCCCTCACAAATTGGGTTCAAGATTCTATTATTCCATGTCCAAAAACATGTCGATTTAACTTTATTCACCATATTAAAGTATCACAGGACATTCAAGAATACACAGAAGCCGGAAGTATTATTAAGGAATTAGTTTCTAATCAAAATATGAGACTTATGCCAGTAAAACTTCAGCAAGTTATTCTAATACTTCCTGTAAATGCTGAACTTATTGTAAGAAATCCTGAAGGTTGTATTTGGGAAGTGTCGACACATACTCTTTTAGATAGTAGATTTGCAGCTGTTTGGTCAGGCGGAGTTGATCAATATTGGATAGATGATCCTGAATCAATTGCTCAAAAAATCTTTGAATATTGCAGAAACTGGGGCAAAGATCGACCTAAAACAAAAGAAGAAATATCTATTGTTCTTGCGGCGTCTCATGAAAATTGCAGTCTTATTATTGATGAATTGTGTCGATATGGGGCGTTGAATCAAATTAGTCCAGTAAGATTCTCTGCCGTTGATAGATCCGAAGATGAGTTAAGCGAGATTTTTGAAAGTGTAGCCTCAAGTCAAGATGTAGTCGCAAATTTTGGATGGAGAGGATACCAGATTAGATACTCTGTGCAATATAGATATTTAGACTCAGAAGACAGAAAGAAACTTTTAAGTCAAATAAAAAGGAATAATTGGGCTTTTTGGATAGGTTTGGCTGGAATCGCGATTGGTTTAATTTCTTTATTAGCAGCTTTATTAGCGATAATAATATAAAAATCTATTCTTGAATAGTTTTTGACTTTTGCTGTGAGAAATTGTATTATAAACTATATAATGTAAATATTAAGGATAGTTAAAAAAATGGCAAATTTTGAACCAAAATTGTCGGGTGATGAGATGAATGACCGAAATAATATGTATGAACCTCCACGTGAGGTTCTACGAAGACGTATAAGGGAACAAAGAGTTTTACTTGATCATGCAGCGGCAATTAGAGCGAATCATATTTATGAGATAATAAAGAAAGTACATCGAGATATCTTGGTAGATAAAAAAATTTAGAGAAGTCAGTTTTGTTTCTAATTAAATTAATTTGTACTACTATCCAAAATCTTCTTGTATTTTTTGCTTGAATTTCATGTTGCCATTACCGGGAAAGAATTAAAGGTATCCGGTCTTTTCGTGGCTCGTCAACCAAATTTAGCTTATAGGGTTTAGTTTATAATCTGCGTTTTTCTGCGTTAATCTGTTGATAATAAATAGTCGTTAGTCGCTGGTCGATAGTCTTTAGTCTTCGTTTTTAATCTGGGGAAATTCAGGAGGGCGAACTGGCCGCAGTATTTTTTAGCGGCGGTGTCATAAGCCTTAGCGGCTTCGATTTTGTCTTCGAAATAGCCCAAGTGTATTCTTTTGCCGTGATTAACGATTGCTGCCCGCCAGCGTTGTTTGGTCTTGTCGTAGCAGACACCTTTATAGCCGGAGCGGGATTTTCGCTTTTTGGAGTTCCATGCGTTCTGGGCGACAGTCGCTAATCGCAGGTTCGCCCGGCGATTGTCTAAGCCGTTCCTGTTTATATGGTCAATAACGAAAGTCATGGCTCCGCCTTTGGTGTCCTTTAGGGATTGGCTCGGAAAAGGTAGATTGCCGCAGTCGTCCGAAGTGGACTCCTTCGCAATGACATCTTTCTTCGTATTGCGCAGATTGGAATTTATGTTTTCCATGATTTGGCGGTGCATTAGGATTCGGGAGTATTTGCCGTTCGGCAGGCGGATGGAGCGTTCGGCGTAGAGGGTGTTTTTGCCTTTGGTCCGGCATAGGCGCCATTTGTACCTGCTCAGAGTCGGGTAGTCGTCTGGGTCGATTAGGGCGAAATAGCCCTGGGTCAGTTTTATCCTGCGAAAGGCGCAGCCGCAGCGTATGCGGCGGTATAGAAGGGTAATCCACGCCGCGACACGTACAAGAATCGCAGGAACCGGCAGCGAAAAAGAAATGTCAAACCAGGTTAGCAAGGCCGCTCTTTCCGATTTAATATTTCAGATTTAATATTTCAAATTTAATATTTGAGATTTCAGATTTCAGATTTGATATTCAATCCGGGCTTGCTTGCCCTGTGAACCTGTGTCTGCTGACATTTATTCTCCGCCTTCTGGCGAGTCTTCCGGCTGCTGCCGGAGTTTATTATACGCAGAATAATGAGAAAAGTTCAATAAAAAATAAACAAAATAAAAAATAAAATACTCCACCACGAAGAACACTGAGAATCACGAAGAAAAGAGAAGTAAATTTAATATAATTGATAATCTTCGTGCAACTTCGTGCCCTTAGTGGTGAATATACGATAATCTGCGTATGTCTGCGGATAATAAATAGTCGTTAGTCGTTGGTAAATAGTGAATAGTTTTGACAGGATTACAGAATTTTCATGATTATTTATAATATTTTATTTCTCGTTGTCCTCTGTGCCCTCTGTGGCTTTAAATAGTGAATAGTCGTTAGTCGTTGGTATTTGGTCTTTAGTTTTTCTTTCCGTCTTCTTTTTACTACGCCGCGACAAGCGTGGTTAGTCTGGGAAATTCAGGTAAAGGACTGCAAAAACGACTTGAAAAGTTCCTTCTTAGCTAAGAGCCTCTAACAAAATGAATTTTTAAGATGCAGCATTGCCATCCCATTCGTTTATCGCTCAGGGCAGGCTCTGATAATGTTCCGCGGGCAAGATGCCCGCGACACGATTCTTTTTGTTAGAGGTTCGAAGTATTATCAGAAACGTCTATTGAAAGAAAGAAATATATTGGTAGAATTACCGCCGCAGGAGATTAAAAGACCTCCTGATATTCAGGCAGTGTTGTCTTATTGATAAATATACCCTGAAAAGGTGGTAATAATATGGATTTGATAATAAATTTTACACCAACCGGGATGATTCCCACACGGGAGATGACTCCCCATGTTCCTATTACTCCCAAAGAAATCATCGAAGATGTTCATCGGGCGGTTGATATTGGAATAACCATGGTACACCTTCATGCGCGGAATCCGAAAACGGGCGAATCAACATATAAATCCGAAGTTTATGCTGAAATAATATCAGGTATAAGAGAATTCTCGGAAGAGCTGATAATATGTGTTTCGCTGAGCGGCCGCACTTTCAATGAATTTGAAAAGCGAGCGGAGCCATTGAGCCTGCAGGGTGACTTAAAACCCGACATGGGCAGTTTGACTTTAAGCTCCCTTAATTTTAACACCGTAGCGAGTATTAACAGTCCTGATATGATAAAATTACTGGCTGATGAAATGAAATCTCGCGGAATTCTTGCCGAGCTGGAAGCCTTCGATGCCGGTATGATAAATTATGCCAAATACCTCGAGACGAAGGGAATATTGGAAGCTCCGCACTATTTTAATCTTTTGCTTGGCAATATTGCCTGTTCGCAGGCGGACCTGCTGCATGCCGGAATCATGATTCGTGACTTGCCTGATAATTCCATCTGGTCACTGGCAGGTATCGGAAATTACCAGTTAATGATGAATTCCCTTGCGATAGTTTCTGGATGCGGCGTAAGAGTCGGTTTGGAAGATAATATCTGGTACGATAAGGCACGAACCAGGCTGGCGACAAATTCTGACCTGATAAATCGCATTCACAGGCTTGCAGAGGCTAACGAGCGGAACATCATGACCTCCCGGAAACTCAGAGAGTTATTGCATTTGGAACCTGGAAACGGCTCCTACGGGCGCCGCTTCTGCAATGCCTGAGCATGAGCAGGCGGGTTGAAGTTATTTGCGAAAATAAAAAAGCCGGCTCGTTCGGCGAGTCGGCTTTATATGGAGATTAAATTATGAATTTTATTTGGCGTTACTCGGCGGGTGTTAATCTGAACAGTGCTACATCGTGCGTAACGACGCTGCCGGAGTAATTATCCTTCGTAGTGCCGAGGTCTTTCTTTGACCAGAGGTCGCGTACTTTATATGTTTTTCCAGCCAGTACCGGAATGTCACTCCATGCAAGTGTCATTACCACGTCGGCCGGGCTGTCGTTCAACATGCAAACTGCCCAATTGCCGTTTGAAAGCTCTTTTACCCAGACTTCTCTGCCTTCTTCATCTATAAGACGATAACCCTGCTTGCCGAGCGGGTCCTGGTCAAGAGCGATAACATCTTTATCGGTTAAAACTTTGAGAATATCATCAGTCATAATTCTCAGGTCATTTCCCATCATAAGCGGGGCGGCTAACATGCACCAGAAACTGAAATGGGCTCTCGATTCGGCAAAGGTTAAGCCGCGATTGCCGACTTCCATCATATCCGGATCGTTCCAGTGGTCGGGTCCGGCGTATTGCTCCAGTTTTTGTTCTGTCTGCCTGTCGAGAATGTCTTTCCATCCGTTTCCATAGCCGCCTCTTCCCCTGGTGTTGGTGGAGTATCTATCCTGTATATCGCCTGTTGTTCTCCATAAATGTGCAATCGGACTTGCCCATTCCCATGGTTTTGCAGTGCCCCATTCGCACATGCTTAATATCATAGGTCTTTTAGCGGCTAATAAGGCGAGGCCGAAAGTTCTATATGTTTCCTGTGCATTTGCTGAACCGGTATTGCACCAGTCGTATTTAACATAATCGACACCCCACGAGGCATAGAGTCTGGCGTCTTCGTATTCGTGGCCGCGCCCGCCGGGGTAACCTGCGCATGTTCGCGTACCTGCGTCATTATAAATGCCGAATTTCAAGCCCAAGCTGTGAAGGAAGTCGCCGAGTGCTTTCATCCCGCTTGGAAATTTTACCGGATCTGCGACGAGCTGGCCGTTCTCGTCTCTTTCTCTTGCCATCCAGGCATCATCAAGGACGACATAGACGTAACCGGCGTCTTTAAGGCCTTTATTGGCGATAATTGTTGCAGTCTCTTTGATTAAAGTCTCGTTAATGTTGGTTCCGAACGTATTCCATGTATTCCATCCCATGGGCGGAGTTAATGCCAAACCCTGGTATTTGTACACTTGCGGCTGTCCTCTTCTGCCGCCGCCGAATACGCCGCCACCTGCACCTCCGGCTCCACCTCGCCCTCTACGTGCACCTGTTCCATCAGTTGCTGCTGCACCTGGAGCGGCTATTCCGCCGCGGCTATTTATGCGAACGCCTGTACCATCGGGCGATGGTGCGGCTCCATCCTGAGCAAGGGCTATAGTTGTTACACAAAGAATCAATAAAATCATCAACTTTTTCATGGTACTGCTCCTAAAAAAGATAATAAAATTTGATTTTTTCCAGGGAAAAAACTCCTGGAACTGATACTTATGATAGCACAATGAGATTTCTGTAAATTTCTCATAAATAAAAACTAATAAATTCTTTTAAAAACTAAATTATTATTGTACTTTGTGATTTTTCGATTGCAAATGCAAATCAAATAAGAAGTTAGCAAAAATCAAAAAAAAATATATTTTATTTGACATACTTTTCAGTATAGATTATGATACTCATATTGAGATTTGTTCCCACGCCCCTGTGGTTATCTCGCTTTTTCCTCTCTCCCTCCGCTACACAGGGGCTTTTTTTATTACTTCATTTTTTTTCAGCAAATTTACCTTGTTTTTTTTATTTAAATGCTATTGACTCTGAACGAATTTTTAAGTACAAATGATATATTACGTGTACGTAATACATTCGATTCTTTGATAATTACAAAGCGGCTAAGGAATGGTTAAAGACTATTAAATACTTAAACTGACCGATTTATTAAGATGAAATATCATAACATTATATAGAACAATAACATACAGACACATGTCATTCCCGCGAAGGCGGGAATCCATTGTTGCGATACGTTCCTGGATACCCGCCTGCGCGGGTATGACATCGAGAATCGGTCAGTTTGATTAATTATCAAGTTTATAAGGCTTTCCGGAACTAAGAGATTCTAACAAAATGAATTTTTCCTTTGTGGCATAGCCATCCCATTCGACTAACGCTCAGGGCAGGCTCTGGCCATGCTTCATGGGCAAGATGCCCATGACACGATTCTTTTTGTTAGAACTTCTAAATGAGGAAAAAAACATAATGAAGTTGTATTTTTGATATTGTTATTTTAGAATAATGTGTTATAATAATTGAGTTACTGTGGTAATAAATATTAATAATTTTAGGAGATTGGTTATGAGTAGTTCATATCGTTTTTTCAGGCGTTGCGGATTTACTTTAATCGAATTGCTTGTAGTTATTGCTATTATTGCAGTTTTACTGGCTGTATTGATGCCCGCGTTGAATAAAGTAAAGCAGCAGGCACAGGAAATGGGCTGCCGCTCCAACCTGCGCCAGTATGGTTTAGCTCAGTTTATGTACCTCGATGACTGGGATTATACATACCCATTGGCATGGAAATTTCTTGTTGCAAATGAATATCCGGTGAGCGGTTATCAGCGTTATTGCAGATGGCATGACCCAAGGTATCCGCCGGACGGAGCTTTCTGGCCCTATATTAAAGATAAAGGCGCCCATTTGTGTCCGACATTTAAAGTATGGTCAAAAAGTATGGCTTCAAGTCATCCGCAACATGATAATAATATACCAATTATTCCACAGTTCAGCTACAGCATGAATGGCTTGCTTGGCGGCAGGTCAGGTTATCCCGGCTGGAATGGACCAACTTCATACGGCGGTGGCGCAATTAAACAGAGTGAAGTAACAAGAAAACATTCCGAAGTATTTTTTGCTGCTGAAGAGAATATGTGGACCCGACCCGGCAACAGCGCTGTGCTCAACGATGGCGCATTATGCGGTTTCGGTACCGACTGGTTCGGTACTTTTCATGGTACTTCAGCCGCAAAACTCGATTACGGCACGACTAATATAGTATTTGTTGATGGTCATGTAGATTCGGTTACATCAGCTTTGACGCCTGCCGGACCGAGCGATACATCGCAAATGGAATTCGGCAGATTCGAGAAATATTCATGGCCCCATAACAACAAAAAACCTACAAATTAGTCTAAAAAAGCGTGTTATTTGCAATATTCTGGGCATTATGAAAGTAATGCCCTTTTTTTTGCATAATTTTGTTAAAATAGGCAGTAATTCCTCTCTCAGAATAAAAAAATGTGATATTTTACAAAAAAACATTTCCATCCTTGACAAACAAATTTAAAATATGGTAAAATATATCAATTGGTGAAATGAAGATAGTGTGTTCTTTCAAATCAGTTGATTTGTTCTATATGAGGTAGTGGTAAGGGCAAATACATCTATTCCGGCTTCTGCAAAAAATAATGAGTGTGACTCATTTTGTATATAGGTATATATATTTTTCGGAAGGCTTAACAAAACAATTAAAGGAGACAGAAAATGAAAAAGATGATGTTATTAGTAATGGTAATTTTGGCGTTTGTCATTATGTTGGAAGGACAGGTACAGGCAGCTCCGGCTGGTGATCCTGTAGAAATTGATGCAGTTTATGTCGGAGAAGATGGTTTTGATGGTTTTGACGATGATACTGATTTCTCAACAACAGCAAATCTTGATCCTGGAAAAGACCTTGAGGTTAGCACGCTTTCTCTTCTTGGCGGTTTTGGTGAACTGAGTGCATGGGTTGTTATTCCTGATGACGATCCAGTCTTAGGCGGCCTGACTCATCGCGGAGCTCGTGGTTTGGGTATTTTGGGTGGAGAACAGGACGACGAGATAGATAATGGTTGGAACGAAGCTGGAACTGAAACAAGCGGAAGATGGGAATCCATGAAGTTGAGTTTCGATGAACCTGTGTGGATATCTTTAATAGAGGTTCGTTCGCTTTATGATAACGATGCGGATGATGATACTGTTGCTGAGGAAGCTCAGGCAATATTAAGTTATAATGGCACTCCGTACCCTCCGTACACAATAATGGGAGTGGAAATAAGGGATGAGATTAATAATGGAGTTGCTCAATATGATTTCGTATATGAACAAGGCGATTACATCCTGGCAGATGAAGTAATTTTAAGGATTCCTGACGGCGAACCAACAGAATGTGCCTTTGCAAGGCTGATATTCTATTATGATGAGGCACCGACCTACTCAATTTGTGGTAATAAATGGTTACAGACAGTAGATGGTGAAGGTGGTCTTATTGATGAAGGTCCTGGTGAAGATTGGGAAATCTATCTGGAAATGTGGGATGGTGACTCATTTGAACTATACGGCAGCACATTAACCAATGAAAATGGTGATTATTGCTTCACGGAGCTTTTAGCCGGTGATTATAGAGTAAGCGAAGCGTGGTACACAGGTTGGACACAGGTTGAGCCTACTGAAGCTGAAGGATGGGTGCATTTAGTAACCCTGCCTGACGATGGACAAACATATTATGACTTCCTAAATGAAGAGGTCGTGGAGACAGGAGATGAAGGCTGCACTCCTGGTTTCTGGAAAAATAATGCTGACAAGAAGGGCGCAGTTGCCTGGGAATGTTATGGCCCTGAGGACTTGTTCAGCGAGGTATTCGGTCAAATAATAACCATTAGAGGTACTGGCAGAAGCACAATTACTGATCCCACATTGCTCCAGGCTTTAGGTGCCAATGGAAGCGGAATTAATCTGTTAGCCAGATCCGCCGTAGCGGCATTGCTCAATGCAGCAAATACAAACATCAATTATGCTATGAGCGTAGATGATGTTCTTGACGCAGTGTATGATGTGTTGGATGAAGGAACGGATGAGGAAATTCAGGCACTCGGCAGTGAGTTAGACGAATATAATAATGCCGGCTGCCCGATAAATCAGGATGGCGATCCTATAATGCTTTATTAACATTTAATCTGTCACAGAATAGTAAAAGGGGACTGGTTTTCCAGTCCCTTTTTTTTTAATCCTCCCGATAAAATAACATTGACAAGACAGCGGAGTTTATGTTAATAAGTATATCTTATTGAAACAGAGAAAGTGCAGCCTTGTTCGTAAAAGAAAAGTTTTTTCATATACTCTGTGTATTTGAGCCGTGAGACATATTTAGAGCCTTTAACAAAATGAATTTTGAAAGCTGTGGCATAGCCATCTTAGCCATGCTTCATGGGCAGGATGCCCATGACACGATTCTTTTTGTTAGAACTTTTTAGAAAAAGGAAAATATATCTGCAAAGGCTTCAGTAAAATGAGTGAGAATTTTACAGGATGTAAAAATTTTTTAAAATGAAATTAAAGGAGACTCAAAATGAAAAAGATGATGTTATTATTAACAGTAATTTTGGCGTTTGTAATTGTGTTAGAGGGACAGGTACAGGCAGCTCCGGCTGATACCCCTACAGAAATTGATGCTGTTTATGTTGGTGAAGATGGCTTTGAAGGTTTTGATGATACATCTGGATTCTCAACAACAAACAACGGCACTGAGGTCTCTCTGTTGACAAGCTCACTTTCTCTTCTTGGCGGTTTTGGTCAGCTAAATGCCTGGCTCAGCACTGATACAGATACACCTACCGGCGTATTGACTCATCGCGGTGCACGCGGGCTCGGTGTCCTCGGCGGAGAAGATGGTGATGAGATTGATAATGATACACTCATCCCCGAAGGAAGAGATGAATACGTCCAGATAGTTTTTGCTGAGCCTGTTTGGATTTCTGCAATTCAGGTGCGTTCACTTTTTATTGATAAATTTGGTCCAGGGCCTGAGGATGATGTTCATGAACAAGCTGAGGTTATGCTTTACAAGAACACTGAATGGCAAACTTCGGATACTATATCAGCAGTTCAATCTGGCGGTAATGGTGTTGCTAACCTTAATTATGTATCCCCTGTTCTCGCAGATGAAGTGATTTTGCAGATTCCTGCCGGCAACGCCAGCGAATATGCTTTTGCCCGACTGGTATTTTATTATGATGAGGCTGAGCTTATTCCGGGAATTGATGTCGAAAAGTATGTCTCTGATACGATTTGCGGCTGCTGTAACTGGGACGATGCAGATGAACCTGCGGGACCTGTCATTTTAGTTGGTGATGATGTATATTGGCTGTATTTAGTTACCAATACCGGCGAAGTACCCCTGACGGATGTGGTTTTAAAGGATGATAATGGTACAGATGACCCTTCTGATGACTGGGAACCATGGTATCTTTGGGGTGATGTTGGCAATGATGGTACATTAGGCTTGGATGAAGTCTGGGTTTATTTGGCTAAGGATAAAGCGATAGCAGGCCAGTATGAGAACTGGGGTTATATCGAGGGCTGGTATGGCTCAACAGTTGTAACAGATGAAGACCCTGCCAACTACTATGGTCAGGAGCAACTCGAAGGCTGTACACCCGGTTTCTGGAAGAACAACGCTGAGAGATGGCATGCATCTGCATGGGAAGGCTACTCACCTTGTGATTCTTTCGCCGATATTTTCGGTGTTGAAATCACAATCTTTAAAGGCGGCAATCCGAAAAAACAGAGCAGCTACAACAATGATCCGACTCTGCTGCAGGCTTTAGGAGCTAATGGAAGCGGTATAAATCTGCTTGCCAGAGCCGCTGTGGCTGCATTGCTCAACGCGGCTAATCCGGATGTAGCTTATGCCATGAGCGTAGAAGATATTATCGCTGCGGTTCAGGAAGCCGTTGACGAGGGCGAAGATGCTGTACAAAATCTGGGCGAATTGCTGGATGATTACAACAATGCAGGCTGCCCGCTGAACCAGAAAGGCTGTCCTCTTTTCCCTACTAACTGTTCCTCTTCACAAAATAAGCCAAATAAACCGAATAAACCTTATCAGTCAAATCAACAGAACAAGCCAAACAAATCCGGCAAATAATTTGATTTGATTGTAATAGTTTATTTTGTGTATTGACGAATAGTTTATGTAAGATTATAAGAAAGGGGCTGGATTTCCAGCCCTTTTTTTTGTGGGTATTAATTTGAAAAATATGGGAAATTACAAAACTATGACTGGCAGAGCTATCAAAATAATAATGTTTTGTATTTTACTGGCGGCTGCAATATCAGCAGCAGCGATATCAGGCTGTGCCGAAAAGAACGGATTTAGTTCAGGCGCCCACTCTTCAGGTCAAATTACAACAGAACAGTCTGAGCAGGCGATTCCGGATAAGATTTCATCTCAGAAAGATGAATCTGCCGTAAAGATTATTATCTATACAGATTTCGAGTGCGGAGCATGTGAGAGATTTAATCTGAATATAGAACCGAAGCTCAGGGAATTTGAAGCCGCCGGTATTGTAAAAATTGAGATGCGCGTTGTAGGTGCGATTAGTGAAGATTCATCGCGTGCGGCTCAAGCAGCTCTTTGGGCTAATCAAAAGGGGCGTTTTCTCGAATACCACGATGCACTTTTTCGTGTATGGCGGCAAAATGAAGAAGAGCCTTATTCTCAAAAAAATCTTATAAAACTGGCTAAATCACTTCATATGGATGAAAAAGCCCTTAAACAATCTCTCGAAAAGCAAAGCATGAAAGCTGAACTGGAAAATAATATGAGTATGGCCGCAAAAGACCTGATTCATATGCTTCCGGCGGTATTTATCAATAGGATAAAAATCGAGGGTTTCAAGCCTTTGGAAAACTATATCAATGCTATAAATCGCTCACTTGAAAAAAAGCCAGGTTGATATATAGATTTAATCCGCTGAAATTTATTACCAATTAATAGAAGCGGTTTGTCTCGTTGGCAGGCGTATAGTCGCTATTTCCGGGAAATGATCGGAAGGATAGCGCCCGTTCAGTTTATGATGATCAATAATTGAATCTATAGTTTTGGCAGATTCGCTGATTGAAATATGGTCGATTTTTGCGCAGGTTTGAGAGCCGCTGAACTTATGGTATGTACCTGTTCTGGATTCATCAGGATGCACGGACTGCCATGTATTTACCATTGCAGCGAACGAGTCCTGATTCCTGATTTGTTCCAGGTACTTCATTGCGGGATTATCGATTTCCATATTGAAATCGCCCATCAGGATAAACGGGTCTTTTGTATCTCTGTCGGCAATTCTTTTGGCAAGCAATCGCACGCTTTTTTCACGCGAGCGCTGAGACCAGTTGTCGAGATGAACGTTATATACATAAAAACTTGTATGATTTGTTTTATCAAGCAGCAGCACCCAACTGCAAATTCTCGCGAATAGATTTCCCCAGTTTTTTGAGCCGGCTTTCTCTGGTTTTTTAGAGAACCAGAATGTCCCCGAGTCAACAAGCTCAAACCTGTCGTTTCTGTAGAAAATCGCGCAGGTTTCACCTTTGTTTTTTCCGTCGATTCTGCCGGTCGCATATTTTGAGTATTGCGGCAAAGCCTGCTGCAGCTCTTTCAACTGGAAATGAACGCCTTCCTGCATGGCAATGACATCCGCCGCGTTGTCCGCAATTGTGTCGATAACAATATTTCTGCGATTGTCCCAGTGATTGAAAGTCCAGCCGTCAAGCCACCAGGCATAACCTGTGCGAACATTAAAAGTCATGGCTTTTATGCAGTCTTCCTGTTGTTTTTCTGATGAGAATTGAATCTCACGGCTCTGTATTTTATTTTGCTGATTACAGCCTGACAAGGCCGTTATTACAGTCAATGCTGCTATAATATTAAAATGTTTCAAAATATTACCTCTGCCTGAACAATCTCTTTTATCGGGGATTAGCTCCAACGATTTGCTAATCGGCAAAAGAAGTACCTCTCTTAACCATTAAAGTTTCGAAAAACCTGTTTCCGGGATTTATTTTTGTTTAAAAATAAGGCGGTTTCTGCTATTAAAAATATATTAAATAAAAATAGAAATGACTGTAAAAGTATGATAAAATCTCTCGCTCATTATTAACAGGGTTTTTGCAAAAGTTCAAATAATAAATTAGTCTGGCAGTAAGTGTAGTGGCAGATAATATTATAGATGTGTATATGAACGAAAACTTACAATATAAAAAACATGAATTTCTGTTTAAGGCAGTGCAAAATAGTTATTTTATAAGACTATTTTTTATTATTAGTTTTATTCTCGTTTCAAATACCGGCTGCAGCTCATCCCCCCGGCCGCGTTTAAGACTCGGGGCGTATTTCGGGGCGCCGTTTGGAATTGCCTACCCTGAACCGGATAAGCTCGGAAAACACGGATACACAAACTGGTGGGGTGAACAGATTGGTTTAGTATATACCTGCAAAGGCGGATTTATCGACCTGGGGCATCTGAGAGATTCTGCTGACCGTACCGCATATTGCTCACTGATTACTTATCAGAATTTACTGAAGGGGCAGACGGAATTTAAATTAAAGCTTCTGGAGCCGTCAAAATACTTCGTTACCATAAAATATCCGGAAAACTGGAACCGGCAGCCCGACAAAGAGAAAAAAGCAAGAGAGATATCGATTAGAGTCGGTCAATACCTGGCATATAATGCTATGGTATGGCACGAAATCATAACCTGGTATGGATATAAATATACGGGTTTCTTTTCGGAGTATATATCCTCTTTTTCATGGGAAGATTTGTATTCGGATATTATAGGAGTTGACCTTGCAGGGAGGGCATTAAAAGAAGACCCGAATAATTTTGAGACTAAAATGACAAAGCTTATTTATGATGAGTTTAATCGTCTCGATGTTCAGCCTGTAAGGACAGCAAAAAAGGCAGAGAAACGAACAAAAGGCAAATGGTACAGCGGAACGATTTATCCATTCACAAAGCTTAAAAAGAGGAACATGGATATCGGTATCGATGACGGCTATGTCACTCCGTGGCTTGTTGCGGGAATTTGTGAAAATACAGAGCCGGTCTCTTATGCTGTGCCGAATCTGGATTTCCTGGCACAATATGGTTTTTCAATCGACCTAAAGATTGAGCCGAAGATATGGGAAAGCCGCAGGCTGCTGAAAATAGTTTACCCTGATGGTAATGGTAAATATATTGTGCCTTCAAAACATTTTCCGGCTTTAATGAAAGATATTATAAATGGGGAAATCAGAAGAAACGGACCCGAAGTGAATGTGCCGAATCTTTAAATTATATCCCAAAATCTAAAACAAATAAAAAAAGGAAAATCATGAAGATATTACATTCTGCTGTATGCGATAAACGAAAATTATGTATTTTCCTATTGATATTTCTTTCCGGATTAAGCGGATGCAATGTTACTCCGAATATAAGACGAGGCTCCCTGGCAACGACAACTCTCGGGATACCATTTATCCATCCCAAACCTCCTTTTTTGAATCCTGACAAATTAGGCTCGCATTCATATTTCCCCAATCCTTTTGAAAAAAATGGGATTGTTTATACCTGTGACGGCGGGCATATTGACATAGCACATGTCCGCGCAAATGCCGATGATACAAGGTTTATAGTCGGGAAGCTGAACGATTGCCTGAAAAAGCAGAAGAGCAGGTTCACATTCGGCCTGGCGTTCGAGCAGTCGCGTCATATAGTAGAATT
>JAFGEF010000099.1 GCA_016931715.1 Sedimentisphaerales bacterium | reverse complement strand
TGTAAATGCTTATTCATGAATACCTTAACTTCACTGTTTAAGAAAGAAAAAATTAAACACAAGCAATTTTTTCTTTCTTAAAGTATGTCTAACTTCAATTTTGCAGAATCCTTTTGAAAAATCTTCCCCAGAATCCTCCGAGCTTATTCAACGCCTCTTTTGCTTCATCCCAGTCAGGATGAAACTGTAAAGCCTGCTCTAAAGCAGCTTTTGCATGAGGAAGACCGAGTTTTGCCTGGCAGCATCCAAGCTCATACCATGCCAGAGCCGATTTCGGGAATTCCTCGACCACTTCTTTCAGGTGCCCTATCGCGGCGGAATAATTACCCTTTTTTCGCAGCAAACGAGCGGCTTCGAGTTTTACAATTGCAGACTTTTTTCCTGCGCTGCTTATTGCCTTGCTGATGCATCCTTCCATCACCTGATTTTTTCGCGACATCATAACCTCTGCTCTGGCAAGCCAGACACGCGAGGTAACATCTTCCCTGCTAATTGAATTATCGGAATAAGCAACCGCCTTATCCATCATTGCATCTCGGCTGCATGCAACAGCTTTGGCAGCCAAAAGCTCCGCATGTTCAGGAAACAGCTTAAGCGCTTTGTCAGACCATATTAATGCTTCCTTATATTCTCCCAGTTCGATTAACATAAGAACCTGACCAATCCAGCCTTCTATGTCCAGGTTGTTGTGCTCAAGCACCCTCGAATAATTCCTTAGAGCGACCTCAAAATCCCCTGCAAGCCAGTATTTTAATGCGACCTTAAGGTAATAATTCGCATCGCGAACAGGCTCTCCCTGAGAACGGTCTTTATCCGGTCTTTTTTCCCCAAATTCAAGCTGTGAAAATCGGTCCATTCTATTTATTGTAAAAAACCTCTTTTGGATAAGGGAAGCCATCGCATAAAGACTCTTGCCTCTATGACGTTTTTAGCAACAATGCACACCTGCCTTATATTTATATCTGTCAGCGTCACTCCACCGTGAATGTGTAAATTATACTGAGCGCTTACAAAATAACTATCCTCAGGTATTATACATGAAAAGTTACTTCTTTGCAACCATATGGGAACAGGATACTGTCCAACATCCAGCGGTTTGCGATTAATTATAAAAGCATCATCAGTAACCTGAATATGCTCACCGGGAAGGCCGACTATTTCAGCAACAATCAACTCTGTACTGAATTGTGTTCTGTTTCGATGCCCGTCGATATATGAAGGATATACCAAAACCAAAGAGCCGCGAGCTAAAACAGAATTTCTATCAAAATGAGTTCGAGCCAGCAGAGTATCACCTTCGGAAATATTGTAAGAAGGAATACTCATGGCAGACCTGCTCAGTCTGAGAAAGGGAAACAAGAAATTGGGCGCTAAACCATAAAGAAAAAGCAATCCTAATAATGTCAGGAGCAGCAAAACTGTTTTTTCTCTAAAACTATCCAAATCCTTAAAAAGCCCGTATTTTATAATTATTCCGACGTGAAAGCCGATAGCTAATCCGATACAAAGAGAGCCTGTAAAACTGCCGTAAAAAAACAGACCGACCAAAAGCAAGACCAGCCAGGCAGTAAAATACAGCCAGATTTCCTTAAATCTCCTGCTTAATACATGAGCAAGACCGGGAATCAGGCAGAGGAACAATCCGACCGATCTATCATTGAATAAGTCCGTGAGCCATTGCGGCGTATGCACTTTGGTGTTGAAATATAAAAGAGCTTTGTTTTTTCTTGCCGACCTTGATACTTTACGAAAAGATTTCTCCCACTTTGGCATCCGCGGGGGGTAAATATCAATCTTCTCTGATTTGAGCTGAAGAGCCGAGCCGCATTTTACACAGGTAGTCTGGCCTGGAATATTTTCAAATTTACACCTTTCGCATCGCATCGCAAATCAATCTTCGCATTTCAGATTTTGCTCAAGGTCTATTCTCGCTTTGATTTCCGGTTCGTAATATTCGCTCGTCAACTGCTGGTCCTTCACTTTTCCGATCAGCTCTGTAAGCCATTTGGCATACGTAAGACAGGCCTTTCCTTTTACGCCTTTTATATGAACCTTGACTTCGCCTTTTTTGGTTATTTCAATTTCTACTTCATGCTGTGCCATAATTTAATCCATCCATCTGCGTACATGTATCCGGATACTGTCGTCTTTCATTACTTCCTCGTTGACTACCTGAAATTCCTTGGTTTTAAGCTCATGCATAATTTTGTCATAAACAAAACACTGCGTCAGCTTTTGAGAAAATTCATCGGCAGCCATTTTAAGTTCCGCTTTGCTGTGTCCGACTCCTTTTGCACATACCAAACACCTACCGCGTTCATCACGTTTGACACGCAGTTCAATTGTGCCTTTTGTTAGAACTATCTCCTGATTTGTCACCATAGTCTGGGCTAAAACCTCGCTTTGAGATAATTCAACTTCCACGCTGTTTTCTACATTTTGGTTCACCTGTGCATTTTGAACAGATTCCTGTACGGATTCCTTAACCATTATTCCCAGCGATGCAGCGGCCGCCGCTACTGCGGCTGTAATTGCAGGCCAGCTCGATATGATTACAGGAGTAAGAACTAATACAGTGCTCATGATAAGTCCCTTTCTTATTTATTTAACTATATTTCGAGTTTTCTCTTATCGGCATCGGGTTCGTTCATTAATTCTTTGCTCGTAGCGATACGCGCCCTGTCGTTAGCCCATTTTCTTAACTGCTCGATATCCTCACTCATGGTTTTCGACAATGGCACCGCCTGCCGAATGCTATCAATTAACCTTCCTAACGATAATTTCTCTTTTTGATAAAAGGAATCGAACATTGCGCTGACGATAGCTTCTTCTATTTCCGCGCCGCTGAAACCTGACGATGCATATGACAGTTCATCGATATTAAATTCTTCCGGATTCATTTTTCTTTTTGTCAAATGCACTTTGAAAATTTCCTTCCTTTCAAGAAAAGACGGAAGGTCTATGAAAAATATCTCGTCGAATCGACCCTTTCGCAGCAATTCGGGAGGCAGCATTGTAACATCGTTAGCGGTAGCCACAACAAATACCGGCTGCTGCTTTTCAGATAACCATGTCAAAAATGTGCTGAATACGCGAGAGGAAGTTCCGCCGTCAGTGTTCGCCCCGCTGCTGCGCGAGCCTCGGAAAGCTTTATCAATTTCATCAATCCAGAATACTACAGGAGAAATAGATTCGGCTACTTTTATTGCCCTGCGAATATTTTCCTCCGAGGAGCCGACAAGACTTCCGAATACCTGCCCGACATCGAATCTCAGGAGCGGCAGTCTCCAGATGTTGCTGATTGTTTTTGCCATAAGGCTTTTACCACAGCCCTGAACACCAAGCAGAAGAACTCCTTTTGGCGCAGGCAATCCGAACGCTCTTGCCTGGTCAGAAAAAGCAACCGAACGTTTTATTAACCAGCCTTTGAGAATATCAAGTCCCCCTACTGATTCCAGTTTTTCCTGTGCATCGTAAAACTGTAAAAGGCCGTTCTTGCGTATAATTTGTTTCTTTTCGCTATTTATGACTTCGAGACTTTTTTCACTAAGTCCCCTGTGCTGCACTAATGTCTTTGCCAATACATTCTCCGCTTCAGCCAGTGTAAGCCCGAGCAGGGCATGAATAATATTTTCTTTTGTTTTGGCATCTATTTTCACATTAAGCTTCGGATTATCCTTAACTTCGTTCATAATCCTGCCAAGGAGAGCCGCAAAATCATTTTCCTTCGGTAAATCGAAGTCAATGACTGTGATATCCTTTTCAAGCTCGGAAGGAATCTGGAACATCGGGCTTACCATAACGATAGTCTTAAATGTGTTCTTCAGCGATATTGCAACTTCGCGCAGCCTTCGTATAACTGACATGTTTTGTCCCTTAAGGAAGGGATGAAAATCCTTAAACACATACAACGCCGGATCGACATGGTCAATGACATTGGTTAATGCCACCAGCGGGTCCTGTGTTGCAGTATCGCGATGTTTTTGAGTCTGCAGCGAAGTTCCGGCAGGAACCAGACCGGTAGTAATAGACCATTCAAATACGTTTTTGCCAAGTCTCTCGGCAATATTTGATACCTGGGACATGACACGCTGCTCCTCCCAGCTTATCACATATATCAACGGGTACCTTGCCCTGATTAATACTTCCAGCTCATTCATTTTACCGCTTGCGACTACTGGTTTTTTCTTAACTGGTTGTGTTTGACCGGCATCTTCGGGCATCTTCTTTATTCTCCTTAAGTTTCATCTCAGCAGGCAGTGCAGCATTGTTCGGATCCAGGGTATGTGCTATTTCTATAAGTTTCTCATCCGGCACCGCCATAAAAACTCTGCCGTCGTTTAATATGCGGATTTCCATATCACCGGGTTCTGGTTTATAATTATTTGTTTTCATTTTATCAGGTTTAATCCCATGTTTTTGGCCATTTCCTGCGCTTTTATATATTCCCGCGGCATTAGATATTCCTTCGGAGCAGCACCAGCTTCGACCGGAGGAAAATAATTACCCCAAAGGCTCAATTTAACCTGCGGTATTTCTGTTTTCATCCATTTTAAAATCGGTTCAAGGCAGCACTGACTATGACCGGGCAATAATATGTGGCGCACAATAACATCTGCGTGCTCAGCAGCTTTCAGAATATTTCTTTTCACGACTTCAAGGTAATCATCTGCTCCGAGCAGTTTTTTTGAACAGTCGTTACAGCCGCATTTTAAGTCCGCCAGATAAATATCAACAATACCATCCAGCAGACTATCTACAATATTATTGTAATACATATTGGAATTCCAAACTACTTTAATTCCCGAATCAATGCGGCTTAATAATTCAAGAATACCATGTATATTTACCGCCGGCTCGCCCCCAAGGAGATTAAGTGTTTTGGCTCCCCGGCTGAAATGATAAGATGTTTTTGCTGCAAAAAAGTCGTAATCCACCTCTTTGGCTATCCATGGCTGATTATTCCATTGAGATACTGCACAATATTCACAGACAAGATTGCATCCGGAGAAAAATATCTGGTAAGACGGGATCAATTCACTCTCTTCATTGAAATATAATACTTCCCTGAAATATCGAGCTGTGTCATCGAGCCGGCAGAATCCTTTTTCGCCTGCTGTCCTGTCAACGCCGCAATGACGCGGACATAGATTGCAATCAGTGAGAGCTTTTCTCGCCTGCCGCGCCCGTTCAGAAATATCTTTGTGTACTGCAACACTCATAAAATTCAATCAATATCTATAAAACCGCCGGAATCACTGCTTTTTCTTTTGGGAGTTCCGGAACCTGTCGAAGAAAAGCTGCCGCGAGGAGATGCCATGCGCCATCGCAGCTTTACATAAAGGTATCCCACAAGAGCGCCAAAAACCCAGATAAAACAGATTGGCTGAGGGATACATAATATTAATCCGACACCTATTAAAATATACGCTATATACTGAGCCTCAAGAACAAAGAAATAAAACCACATCCTTGTACCTCGATATAAAATTCCGAAGGTCGCGATTATTCCATACACGCAGGCATCAGTTCCTATACCCACAAAAATTTTACCTGTAACAAGGCTGATGAGTATCCAGATAATACCGCAAACTATCCCTGTTACCAGCCACAGCATGACAAATGATTTTGTCCCCCATTCGCGTTCGATAGAGCTGCCCAAAAAAAGCACCATCATCATACAGAAAATCAAATTCCATACGCCGCCATTAATATATGAATATGTTATAATCTCCCAAACTTTGCCCTTAATGACATTTTCAGCTACAAGAGCAAGATTATTTAATGTAAAACTGCGTGCATAACAAACCAGCGTGAATCCAATCACCATAAGTACCAGAATAACAGTAACGGCGGGAGTGAAAAGCTTCGATGGTGACGGAACTTGTATTTCCATTCTCTCATATGTATCCATTTTTATGAATCTCCAGTAACTATTATACGCTTGTTTTATTATAAAACATTTACTAAAATAAGCAAAGTACATATTCTCAGAAATCTTAATTTTATTGCCATGAGCGAAGAAAATCTTTTAAACCGATTTTCTTCATACAATATATGCCTAACTTCAATTTTGCAGAACTCATATGGAGTATTATATATAGGAGAAATATCAGGTGAACAGCTTTAACTGTGAAAAATGCGGTCAGAAGATAAGACTCCCGAAGGCATACGCAGGGAAAAAGGGCAGATGCCCGAAGTGCAAGGCTGTTATCACTATTCCGGAAATAAACGATGAAATTTCTTTGAAATCACCTGATAGCCATACAGCCAGTCCGCAGTATGACCAGCAGCCGCCGGAACCAGAGCTTAGGCTTAAAAGGGTCTCATCTTCTCAGACACAATACGAAGGACTTTCCGCTGATGGTCTTATTGTCACCAATGAAACAATCTTAAGACCAGAAATTAAGGAAAAGCCGCCGGTACGCAAACTGCCCGCAATTGTTGATATATTTTTGTACCCGACAAGCATATCCGGACTGATAAACATCGGCATTTTTTGCATATCATCCCTTTTGTTCGGTATTTTTTCCGTATTCTTCAGATTCACGTATTTTACTCGGTTGCCATTCTTATTTATCGGCGCTGCAGTCCTGGCATATATGATATATTATATTATTGAGTGCATTCGTGACAGCGCTCTCGGCGGAATCAGGGCTCCGGATAATCTTAGCTCGATGCCCGATTTTTATGAAGCTGTCTCCCAGTTGTGGGACATCTTTATTATGATGATTATTTTATGGCTGCCTCTTTCCGGCTATAATTCCTACCGAGTACTAACTCAGCCGGAACATTCCCTATCACCATATAATCCGTTTGCAGACACAATCTTCCTGTCGCTGCTGGGTTACGGAGTGTTCTTTTCTCCGATTGCCATGCTGGCTCTTGCAGTTTTCAAATCCAGCGCAGCCTACAATCCTTTAATCTGGATTACTTCGATAATAAGCACATTTTTCCAGTATTGCGGCTTAGTTTTGCTTTTCTCACTTCTCGCTTTTTTAGTTTCAAGAATCGCAGCATCTCTTCAGGGCAATCAATTAAATGCCGCGATGTTCATCGCTATTTTTCTTTATCTTGCCATGATAGCCGCTCATCTGCTTGGTCGATTTTATTACCTTAACGAAAAGAAACTGAACTGGGAAGTATAACCCGGAAATATTCGTAACCGAACTTTTGCATTACTCTTATTCGTAATATATCGTTAATCAGGTCCCAAGCCCTTTAAGGAAAGCGCCTGCAGACTGAATGACATTTCCAGCCTCTTTTAATGCCTTTTTCAGCACGTCCGATGTAAAATCCGGTGTTCCCTTAACTGCCTTTGCAGCGGCGGATTTGGCTTTCTCTGCCGCATCTTTTACATCATCCATCGTTATGTCTGAAATCTTTTTAATCAAAGAGCTTCCAAGATAGCTTCCGACAGACTTTGTAAGCTTTCCAAGCTCTTCGGCAGACAAAGTCGCTTCACCTTTAGCGACCTTATTTACAAATATTTTGCTTCTGCCAATTTTCTTAGCTATTTTATCAGATGACATTTCGCCTTCTTCCATCAGCAGTTTTATGACTTTTTGTGAAACAGATTGGCTCATATTATTTTTTTTGACAGTTTTCTTCTTCTTATTCATTTTCTGCTTCTCCTTTCAAAATTTAAATATTCAGGTTCATCTCCAAATTAGTTGGTAATTTTATTGCTTGTAATATAAACTCTCCAAACGCTTTAACTCTTCTTCCCATTTTTTTATCGATAATTCGACATCTTCTGCACATGGAAGCAAAGACCGATGCGAGCAGTTCAGAAGCGCATTCAATTCCTGCATTCTCCTTGCTTTGCCGCCTTTATTTAAAATCCTGTCGAGTATTATTTCTTTTATTTCATTTTCACTTAGCTCCCTGCCCTTTTGTGAAATCTTATAAGAAATCAGGTCGTCTTTAAGGCAGGCAAACGAAGCCGCATAGTATCCTTCCGTAAGCCTGGCAATTTCAGAAAGAAACTGCTCCGAAATATTTTTCATTACCGGTTTTAATACAAAACTGATAAAAGCCTTTAAGTCTTCGCCGACAGGGTCAAGCACAGGAATAATAAAGTCGCCGCATCTTCCCGGCCTTCTTATATCAGGCGAAAGCTGGCTGATTCTTGCCGTCATTAATAACCAGACAATCTTTCCTTTCAGCACCGGGTTAGACATCATTGCCTGTATTTTACCTGTCAGTCTTCTCTCTGTTTCGTGAACATCCTGGCTTACGCCTCCGAACTGGGTGTCTGCTTCATCCACGAAAATCAAAGCTTTGCCTAATGACTCAAGGCACCTTCTTAATCTCTCGAAAATAACATCTGTCTCGCCAAACCATTTACTCCTTAAATTTTTCAGGACAAGAACAGGAATTCCAAGGTCCGCAGCTACCGCTTCAAATATAAAAGTTTTACCGGAGCCGATTGGCCCGCAGACTATTGCCCCTGAAATACATCCTTCTTTAAGCTTGATTCTCGGTATAAATTTCTCTTTCAGGAATTTTACAAGTTTAACGTTTCCGACAACATCTGAAAGTTTGTGCTTCGGCCTGTAAAACTCAACAACGTCCTCTCCTCCAAGCTGACTGACAATATAATCCGAAACTTTTATAATAATGTCACTTTCTTCGATTCTCTCGCCGGAATAGCTTTTTTCCTTTAAGAGCTGCATTAGGGCATGAATAGAAAGTCCTGCTGTCAAGCCTGCAAGCTCCTGCATGGAACCGCCTTCCCGGAATTTCGTTTTAGTGTCTTCGGGCTGTTTCTTGATAAACCATGATATGAAGGAATCTCTCTGCCCTTCATCCGGAGAGGGAATTTCAACTTCCAGAAGCTGTGGCAGGTGAGAAACCTCTTCGTTAAGCCTGCTCCTTGATTCCGCGATAAAAATCACCGAATCCCTGCCGTTCATAAATTCCGGGTCGCAAAACCAGTCTCGGCAGATAGCAATTTTTCTTCTATCTGTTTCAGAAAGCCTCGAAGCGTCACCCTGTGGGATAAGTAAATCAGCGCCTTCGACAAGAATAATTAAATCCCTGTTGAGAATTTGCTTTCCATCAACTTTTACACGCGATACAAGGCAAAGCTGCCTGAGAAATTCGAGTGCAAAAATCGAATTTTCTGCTGTTTGTCTTAAATCGCTCTCGAAATTTTCTTCCGCCTGTTTCTCTGCTTTTTCAACAGAGAAAGGTCTTACTACTCTCGCTATTGCAGGATCTGTTTCATATCGCGTATGAACCTGCACCCATGCCTTTTTTATATCATCCCTGTCTTTGTCATTAAGAAATTCAACAGGTTTGTTCAGCTCATAAACTGCCAAAATAAACCATTTATTCATTTCCGGAATATTCCAGTTTGAAAGCAGGAAGTTTTTTATGGGAACATAATCATTTTCCTTTTCAGAGAAAAACAAATCTAAAATATTCCCTGTCAAAGCAACGATTTTTGACTGCCCTGCATTCAGAGTCCTGCCAAGTTTTGTCAGAAAGAAGCTGTTTCCCTCGTTCTTCTCACTCATTTTTTTTATCTCCTAAACTTAATATCCCCCTGCCTTCTCTATTTTCAATTTGTTTCCAGAAACGAAGCTTAAACTCACCCGGTTTAGGAAGAAAATCCGGATTAAAAACAAAATCTCTTATTTCTTTTCGCTGTTCTGCAAATAAACTGTAATCTCTTTCCTGGTCAGGCAGGAAAACAGGCGATATCGAATCATAAACGATTGTCGAAGCATTAATAGCCCTTGGGTCACCTGCTGATTTCGAATCCCAGTGCTGAGACAAGCCAAGCACCCTGTCCCCGACCAGGATCGCCTCATTTAATTCGTGAGTTACGATTATGATTGTATAAGGCGGATTTTCGCCCTTTCTTTTCGCATTAACATTATCTTCGTAAAGCTCAAGGAGCATCGTCTGAAGCTCTTCTCTTGTCGCTTCATCCAATGCGCCGAACGGCTCATCCAAAAGCAATATTTTCGGCTTCATAATAAGTGATTGAGCAATTGCGACTCTCTGACGCATTCCTCCCGAAAGCTCTCTCGGGTACTTGTCAATCGCATCTTTTAATCTCAGTTTTTCAAGCAGGGCCGCTGCTTTTTCAAGATGGATTTTCCTAAGACTGCTCCACTTCATTTTGCCGCTTGTAAAGTTGAATTTCATCAGCTTTCCCGCGCTTCTCTGGAACAAATTTGATTCATCGAATTTTAAACCTGCGGCGACATTCTCCAGCGCAGTAAGAAACGGAAAAAGAGTATATTTCTGATAAACAATCCCGCAGTCTCTATTTGCTTTGGAAACAACTTTAAGCTCTCTGCCGCTGCGCCCGCCATGGACGGTAATCACTCCATGTGCTGCCGGATGCGTGCCAAGAATAGCCCTGAGCAAAGTCGATTTCCCGCACCCGCTCGGTCCGACCAGGCCTACAATTTCACCGGCAAGAACATCGATATTAACATCCCAGAGAACATATTTCGCCCCGAAGTTGTGGGAAACATTTCTTACTTCGAGAACAATGTTTTTATTTTCCATTGTTTATTCTCCCGGCGTAGCAAATCCTTTTTCTTGCAGGAAGATTAAAATACCACGGGCAAAAATACTCATTAAACTTCCTGAATGCACTATCAAGAAGAAAGCCGAAGCCTGCCAGGATAGCACAATACGGATATAGAACAGACATATTTGCCAATTTATAGTGTATCCTTATCCTGTACCCGAATCCCGCGTCGCCGCACATCATCTCGGCAGCGATTAAGAGAATAACCGCAATTCCAATCTGAAGACGAACGCTGTCAAGAATTTTCGGAAAAATCTGCTTGAAAATAACATTGTAAATAACCTCGCACCTGGATGCTCCGAGTGTCTGAGACTTAAAAATAAATTCATCGTCAATTTCGTCAACCGCCAGACAGATTGCCCTTGCAAGCACCGGAAAAGTTCCGAACACAATAAGCGCAATATACATTGCCATGTCAGTTCCCATTATGACGAAAAATACAGGCATAGCCGCGGTCGGAGGAATAAATGAGAAAAACACCAGCGGAAGAACCGAGCTTTCTTTCCATACCTTAAAACAGCCTATGATTATTCCCCAGCTTATTGACAGAACGACAGTAAAAGCAAGACCAAGAAAAAATCTGCTGAAAGTAGCTTTGGCATCAACCACAATCCACCTTTCATTCGTGAACTCGTCCGCCCTGCTGATGCTCCTGATTCCTTCTGCGAGCTGTGAGATAGCAGGCATAGTGCTGTCATCAGGATTGATTATATGCTGCCTGTGGGAAAGAAAGAGATAAATGCTTGTCAAGATAACAAGAGACAATATTCTTAGAACTATAATCTCTTTTTTGGACAAGGCATCTCTTATCCTCCTGTCTTTGAAAGCGATTTTAATTATCCATATCAGGGACGCAAACATTACAAGAGAATATTTAACAGCCCAGAGTTTAAATATACAGTCCATGTTCAAGCTCCATAATAACCATAATCATTAACAGCTATTATCTCAATTTTAACTGAACTTTTGCAAAATTCTTATTTTAAAAGAAAAGAGTGACTCGATTTTAAGCGGCGGATCAAGGCACTCTTTATAAAAATTATATGTCTTTTTACTTTTTATTCTTCTCCAAAACCGCCTTCATATACTGTGAATCAAACAGCATCTGTGTATTTTCCTCTGCTTTTTCGTAGCTGATAACCGGAGATTTCGGGGTCATTTCCTTGTCAACACAGAACTTGACAACAAAGGGCATCAGCTCTTTGAGCGTTTTCGTTGTCACTTCAGAACTTTTGGCATCAAATCCCGCGTTTGTAAACAAGACCGAAGTATCTTCAACAGTCTTTTTCCACGGGAAAACCACCCCGCCTTCCATGAACGAGATTCCCATCTCCGGGGTTGCATAAAATCGTGTCTGCCTTACAACTGTTTTCATCTGTTCAGCATTAAGGTTTGAAAATTTCTTTCCCAGCGCAACAAGCGACTGGTCCTGAGTGTCTTTCTGGGCAAGAATTTTCGACAGAGTGTAATAAGCATCTGCTATAGCACAAGCGGCATTTTTTCCGGCGGCTTTTTCAAGCGAGCTTTTTGCCATGACAACCGAATCAATAATCTCTCCGGGAATACTCTCCGAACTGAATAAAACATGCGAATCTTTCCTGTTTGCAAGCGTTGACATAACAAAAGGATTCCAGATGACTACACCTGTATAATTTTTATTGTTCTGCTGAAAAGCAACAGCCGCCGCTCCAGGATCATTGTGAACAAACTTGTAATCTTTCTCATTCTGTTTAAGAATCTCGAGGTTCCTGTCGAAGCAGTATTCTGAAACGCTTTTTGAAAGTCCGTACACTTCTTTGCCTTTAAGCTGGGATATTTCTTTAATGTCCTTTCCGACTATAAGGGCATCTGCGCCGAAGCTTGTCGATGTAGGCATTATCACAACCGAGCTTCTCGACAACGCAATAGGCAATATATCAAGAGTAGTTATGCAAACAGCATCACACTGACTTGTCGCATAAAAAGATATACACGTGTCATAATCTTTTTCAAGAAGGACGATATCCACATCCCACTTTTTTTCGATTATGCCCTGGTTTCCTGCCTTTCCATCGAGAAGATATTCTCCTTTTGTGTCAATCACCCATTTCCCATCAGCCTCCCTGAACTTCAGCATCTCACAAACACCAAACACGCTCCAGGAAGGATACTCGCTCCATGTAAGAGAAAATCTTTCCGCAGCAAATACGTTTCCCGAAATCATCGCCAACACAGCACACACCATAACAAAATTTTTTAAAGTCTTCATTTTCTTTCTCCTTTATATATTATCCTTCAGAAATTTTTCCTGGTTTATCATCAATTTGCTTTTCAGCAGAAGCTGATTCATCCAGACCGATAAGTTTATTGAAATCAGTTTTGGCAGCGCTTGTAGAAGCAAATTTTTCGAACTCTGCCATGCTCTGCTGTACGTCAGTCTGAGCAAGCTCTCTCGTTGTTCTTGCCCTTGCCTTTGCTTTCTGCCTGTTATCCCTGAGACGCTCTAACATTTCTCCGGTCGTATCTGTTGCTATTCCCGCAAGCACCTTGTTGATGCCTTCTTCCTCTTTGGCCGAGAGCATATCAGCAACAGTCGCATCCTTCTCTTTCTTCACCTCATCAATACTTCTCTTAATCTGTTCGAGGCGAATCTTATGGCTGTCGATTTCCTTTTGCGCAGATTGTATCTCACCTTCAAGAGACCTGCACTCGTTCTCATACTGAGTAATTGAAGAAGAAAAATCCTGAAAACCGGTAAGGCATTTTTGATAAGTAGCATCTGTTTCTATCTGTTCCTTTGCCATGCCTTTTTTCTGAAGCTCATTCATCCGGCTTTTTGCCATCGCAATTGCGCCGTCTCTGAGTATCGCCAATCTCGAAAGCTCTTTCGAGGCATATTCGAGGCGAGCCTTTTTCTTTTCCTGAATGGCAATCAAACCGGATACGGCTTCAACATACTGATTTATGCTCATTTTTCTCTGGTTAATTATCACATCAAATTGTCTTCTAATGACTGTAGGATCCTTTTCGATTCCCTCACTCATCCTGTCAACTTTGCCGGTAAAAAAATACCAAACATTTCTCAATAATCTTCCTATCGCACCCATTTAACTTTTCCTTAAAAAATGTTTCTGAATTTCAGTTATTCACTTCCCTGCAAAATACATATATCTAAACTTTTACAAAGTCGTCTTTTCAGCATCATAATCATTAAGCCCGAGATCATCCAGTCTTTCTTTTACCCGCCTGGCAATGTCAAGCTGGTCATTCAGCTCCCTGCTTAATATGGAAAGCTTATCACCCTGATTGCCGGTACCGCCTATATCCTGAACTTCACAAAGAGTTTCATTCAGCTTCGCTGCGCCTTTCTGAACTCCGATTATAATTGAGTCCCGTTTTTCCATAATGTTTCTGCTTATTCTTTCAGAAGGAGCTTCCTGCGAGAGTTTATAAAGCTCGATAGTGTGATTTAATGAACTTATGCACTGATCAAAAATTTCGTCTATCGTTGACAAAAGATTATTTGCAGTGACCATATCAAGGTTCTTTCTCCATAAATCACTTTTACTGAATTTATCCACCAAAAATCTCAATTCCCTAAGAGCTTCTTCATCCTGCTTCCCGGGCGTTCTCCTTAACTCCTTATCAAGCTTATCGAGCCTGGCTTCCCGTGCTTCACGTTCTTCTTCTTCCACTTCCTGCTGTGCCCTTCTCGCAATTTTTTCAGAGCCTATAATTAATCTCTGGAACAGCACACCAAATCCAAAACCAAGACCAATAGCCAAACTGGTGACTGCGCCTATTACCTTGTTAAATAGCATACATCCTAAAAATCCTGTCAAACCAGCTACGGCGGGGAAAAGGGTTAAGGGACTCAAGAAAATGCCTAAAAGGTATTTTTTCCTGAATCTTTCTTTATCCATAATTTACTTCCCTTTGCAGAAGGTTAATAAGGAATTTGCCCGAGCTGAAAGCTTACCGATTGAGCTTCACCTCCAGACATTGAAGGTTGTGCAGCAACTGCTTTTATCCTGTTTCTGCTGATACCCAACCTTAAAATAAGGTATTCTGCTACAACTTTCGACCTGGTTTCAGCCAATAATAAGTTTGCCTGGGCATCTCCTTCTGCTCTTGCATTGCCGGTTACGACAAGGTAATACTGAGGAAACGACTTGAGTTTGCCTGCCAATTCTTCAAGGTCACGCTTGGAAAAATCGCTAAGCTCAGCAGTTCCTCTTCTGAAACTTATGTCCTGAATTCTCATCTGACCAATAGAAATCAAGCTGTTCCATTGCTCATCAGTCAAAGCAGATAATTCAACATCTCCTCTTACCTGCTCGTCACTTATATTAGTACTTCCCTCAATTATATTCAGTTTTTTGCCGGGATGGAAGTTAGATAACCTGAGTTCCTGCAAAAATTTATCATAAAATAAATTCGCAGGCTCTATTCTATCACTTTCTTCTTTACTGATTGCTCCCGTTGTAACAAGGACATCAGTAATCTTTGTGATAATTGTTTCGAGGTCATCCAGCCCGCGTGCTTCTTTCCTGTCCAATAAGTTAAAATGGGCATAATTTTCAAGCGTGTTTTTCCATTGAATCCCTTTTACAACCTTCTCCGCTTCATTTTTGCTCAAAGCGGCCTGCGTTTGTTTCGAATCTTCCGTTACCAATTCGAGCATTTTGTCCCTGAATCCATAAGCCGTACTTAGATAAACTTCGATAACCTGCTGAACCAGGTCGGGCCTTTGTTTTATAAATTCTCTCCTGGCAGCCAAAACATCAACTATATAACCCTTGAGCTTATCGCTTCCAAGAATAACTATTGCATCAGGGTCTTTCAGAGCCATTGACACATAAGGTTCCCACATAACATAAGCTTTAGGCTCGGTTCTCGAAGCTTTTTTGAATTTATTATAAACATCTTCTGCTCCGTCTGCTTCTTCAATCCAGTTTACGGGAAGATTCGGCAAATTAAAGCTCGCCAAAGCAACTCTTGCCAGAAATTCGCTCGGAGAGCTTGGAGTTAAAACAAATTTCGCATCTTTTCTATTTAAATCCTGAATATTTTTTATTGCGCTTTTATAAGCGACAATCGCGTCAGCGCCTTTTGTCTCATCGATAACAAGAACCATACTGACAGGAAATTCCTTAATTTTGATGCCGGAAGTAAGCAGAGAATCAACTGTAAAAACAGCTAAATCCGCCTCTCCATCTCTTAGAGCTTTCATCCTGCCGATATAATCCGCTCCGTCATCCTGAACAAGAAGCTTAATGCCTTTGCTCTTTAACTCTTCCGAAGCTTTTCGCAGCGGTGCATAGCCGGAGAAGGAGTCTGTAATAATCCTCACTTCGTCTGTATATTTGCTTGCAGAGCCTGTTTCGCTTTCCAGCCTGGCTTTAGAGCGAGATACCCAAAACCAGATTCCGCCAAAAATTATCAGCACAACTATAGTCCATACAAGCGAAGCAAGAGCAACCTTTCTGGCTTTGCTTTCGATACTCATTTTACACTCCTGAATTAATATTGTTAAAAAGCTTCTGCAAAATTCAAGTCAGATTTATTTTGTTAATGTTTCGACATTTTAATTATTCCACTCAGGATTATTACCACAAAAAAGACACCGAAAACAATTTTAAAAAAAGAATCCCCGGAAACACGGTTTGGCCGCTGAATTGGAACCTGATTCCGTACAACACCCGGCGGATTGATTCTTTGTACCTGTGGAGATTGACGTGGTTCCGGCTGACTTTGCATTGCTCCTATCGGATGATTTCCTGTTTGTGAAAACGCTGTAATCATACCTTCGGCAACCTCTGCCGGAATTCCGGCAATCAGAGCAAAAGCATCTTCTCCCGCAGCATCAGTCTTATCAGAAGTTACTTCAGCAAATACTTCTCTTATCGCTCTTGTAAAAGATGCAGGATCATTTGCTCCCCTGTAACTATGAACTTTCGTTGCAAGAGTGTGCCTTTCTGCCATAGCTACCCCGATAACATCGAGAGTTATTCCCCTCGATATTATATCTTTGGTATAAATATCAACCAAATTAGCCCTTTCGCTGTTAGCTTCACCATCAGTAACTACAAGCAGCCTGTATGAGCCGTAATTAAACTGCTTTTCCCTTTCTTTCAGCAATCTGTCCGCTCCCGCTTTCATATAAGTGCCGAGAGGAGTTCCGCCTGAAGGCTGTATAGAGCTGATTGCCTGCTGCAGTTTTGCATCATCTTTAGGTCCAAGCTCATAAAACCATATTCCCTCGCCTTTAGTTGAGCTGAACACAAGCAATCCAATATGGGTTGTATCAGGAACCTGTTTCAGCACTTCATAAAGTGCAGCTCGTGCCGCATTAATCTTGCTTACCCGGTTTCCGCGGGCGTCCATCATCGGCTCAGCCATGCTGCCGGACGCATCCAGAACAATAACAACATTATCTATATCCACTTCCTGCGGGTATATTCGAGAAGTAAAGAGTAAAGCAATAATCAATATTGCCTGCCTAAGATTATTTTTCATTTTTATTCTCCCTGAAAAAAGTTAATTTTTGCAAAAATATAATCTTCACTTTACTCTCTTAGAAGTCAAAATCAGACGGATTTATTGCCTCTGCGTTGACCCTGATAATCCTGAATTCGACTCGCATGTTCTGCTCTGCTTCCGCCATATTGCCCGGCTTTGTAACGAGCGGCTCTTTTACTCCGACTCCAACAGGCTGTATCTGGCTTATATCGAGGGTTATGTTATTTTTCTTCGCAAAATCAACGATGGAATCGCGAACAGCCTCGGCTCTTTTTCTCGAAAGGTTTCGAGCGGCATTCATCACTTCTCTCGGGTTGTGTTCGAGGCTTCCGTCAAATGCGCCATTTTCGATGAGACTGACTATTTCAGCAGTCGAGTTGAGATTGAGCGGCTTTCCATTTAAGAAATAGCTGTAATTGCCGGAAGTGCCGGACTGCCTTAGAATTTTCTTTTCTATTCCTGAGGCGACACATTCGGAAAGGACTTTAGTAACATCAGCATGACCGCGAATCGCAATTACCGCATTTCCAAATTTTCCCAAAGAATCAACAACCCTCTGATATTCAGAGCCATACTGCAATTCAGAAAAAGTGTCCTGGTTTGACTTGAAGTTGATTGAAAAAGCCAATATAGTCCTGCTGTCAAGCATTCCGGCGTTCAATGCTTCTATTTCTTCGAGGACAGCTTCCGGCTTAAATCTTTCCCCGCGAACCACCTGCTTTTTTGTCAGAATATCGAATGCGGAAGAATTCCAGTCGATCGGGCTTGGGAAAATACCCTGCCGGACTTTTGCATATCCCCTTGAAATAACGATATCGAGGATTTTATTCTGTAAAACTTCGAATCCGTGCGGATTGTTTTTTTCAAGGAAAGCCACGTTTCCGGCATGACCAACGAAGGTGCAGTCGCAAAGCAGGCCATGAGCATCTTCAAGAGTAGGAATATCTTTTTTACCAAAAATATCCTGTGACATTTGAAGAAGAGCTTTGTATTTTTGAGAGTCGGAGCTTGTGTTATCTGCTTCGTAAGCTTTTTTCAGCTCAATTACCTCTTCACAAGCCTTCAAATATCCCGCTGTGAATTTGGTGACAATATCCGAGTGCTTTGTCCAGAAGTCACTTCTGCATACATAAGTATCCGCAATCGAATAAGACAGTTCCGCCGTAGATACTAAAATATGTGCTCCCTTGACAGTACCTTCTGCGCCTGTACCAACATTGCTGAAACCCCCTGTCAAGCCAATCATATCGGGAGAAACGACAAAGCAAGCCGCGATAGTGCCGTCTTTTCTGAATAATTCTGCCGGAGAATCAGCGGTGCCTGTCAAATCTTTCGCGAAAAGAAGAGTTACATCATTTCTTGTCAGGCCGGCTGTAGCAAGAACATCATCTACAAAACCGACATCATGGGGACCTCCTGTCTGAAGACAGATTTTTTTCCCTTTCAAGTCTGTAAGCGTTTTAATTTCTTCTCTCGCAACACAATGGTCGCCAGCGCTCCATGTCATCTGCATGAACATATAGGGTTTTGTTCTCGAATCGCTCCCTATAACCTCTGAAGCCTGGCCGGGCATACCGAAAACACCTCTTAAGAAAGCAGAGTTGCCTTCCATATAATCTTTTACCTGCCGGATAAAATCATCACCCCGAACCAGTTCGATATTCAAGCCGAGCTGAGCGAAAATTGTTCCAGGCCGGGTTTTCAGGCCGCCGTTGGCATAAAATGTCGGAATGTCCCCGCCCCAGAGAATAAACGGAATTCGCAAAGTGGAAGTATCCTTCACGTCACTAACTTTGACAGTCCCGAGAGAATCTGCAAATCTCGGCTCTGCTGAAGCTGTTACTGTATATATTCCCGAAATAATACCAACAAGTGTGAAAACAGCCAACTTCCTCTCAATTTTATCAATTTTTACTAACATCTTAGACCTCCTTAGCAAAAAGTTAAAAAAGATTCTGCAAAATTGAAGTTAGGCATATATTGTATGAAGAAAATCGGTTTAAAAGATTTTCTTCATACAATCTGCTGCATTGCTGTAAC
>JAFGEF010000098.1 GCA_016931715.1 Sedimentisphaerales bacterium | reverse complement strand
TCTGCCTGCCCCCATGCTATGTTACCGGTCCAGACTACACCATCGATAACAAAAATATCTTCAGGCGAATAATGCCCGGAAAAAGGTTGCGCAGAATTCCATAGTTTCTGGCCGTTCTCTGCTGAAAGCGCCATCATTGATCCAGCCGCAAAATCTCCATTACCGCCTACAGAAAAGACAAGAACTCCGTCAGATACCACCAGCCTTGGAGCATAGGCAGTATCATACTTTTTTGTTTTAATGGGAGCCGACTGCCATTTTTCTTTCCCGCTACTGCGGTCAAGCCGTACAAGGCTTGTGCCATTATAAAAGTATACGGATTTTGCATCAGCAGATAAAGAAAGGGGACCGATAGGATATTCTTTTGTCCAGTTTGGCTTGCCGCTTTTCATGTCAAGGGACATAATTTTACAGGGCTCTTTGCTCCATGCCCATTCGTTTCTGGCCTCCGCTCCCCTGTCCCATACATATGTTTTTGTTGATGTGTATTTTTTATCTGTTTTTTCCGGACGCCCGACTACCAGGAAAAGTGTGTTATCTGAAAGAAGTATTTCAGAGGTTTCATCAGTGCCATCAAATGTACGGAGGACTTTACCTGTTGCAGCATCAAGTTCGCTTAAAGGAGCATCAATGCCAAGAGTTACATACACTTTATCTCCCTTTGCTACAAGCCGTCGAGGCAGATATGCCGGACCGCTCTTCATGGGAAACATATGATCCTGCCATTCCGGAATCGCTTTTTTCCACAGGATAGTGCCGTTAAATGCATCACGGGCATAGAGATAGTTTTCTGCAGGTAACTGAACCGATTCCTTGGGGCCTTCATCCATAATGTAGAATATACGTCCATTGGCTGATACGAGTGCGCTCAGGCTTGATGTTACATCATGGTGCCTTCCCCACATTGGGCTTCCTACCCATTGATAATGCTCCACAGGAGAGATGGTAAGGTCCTTTGAAACCGGATTGTTGCCTGCGTCATACAGGTACTGGTTCCACTCATCCATTTCCTCCGGCCAGGATTTGACTGATTTTCTCCAATCGCCGGCATTTTTTGTCATGAGTACGCCGTTAGGAGTCAGCACCCTCATAACTTCACTCATGGAAATGTCGCCAAGTTTTTCAGCAACAATCAGATTCACCATGTTATCTGTGTATGGCAACCTATTTCCTGTCAAGCGATCCACGGATATCGGGCCATATTTTCCTTTTGACGCGATATGCTCTCTGGCCTTTTTTACATTGTCCCCGTTTGAATCCAGTCCGTGAACAAGATAACTGTCATTCAGTCTGAGAGCTTCCGTTACCTTTCCTTCGCCGCAGTTCAGGTGAACAATGAGGCCTCCTTTTAAATCGGCTTTCTCAATAATTGCTTTTGCCTGGCTTGCAGGATTTTCCGAATCTGACATACTTTTCGCGGTGTCTTGATGGATGATTATAGATACAATGCATATCACTGCCGCTAAAACAAAAAGGGATTTTATAAGGTTTTTTCTTTCTATTTTCATGGGGTCTCCTAATCAATTAACAATATTAGTTCTGCAAAATTGAAGTTAGGCATATATTGTTTGAAGAAAATCATTTTAAGATTTTCTTCAAAACAATCATTTTTATTATATAAGTTCATATTCAAAAGTAACTTATATTGGTTGTTTAAGAAAGAAAAAATTAAAAGAAAGAACATTTTTTCTTTCTTAAATTGTGCCTAACTTGAATTTTGCAGAAGCCTTATTAACTATTAGCAACGATCAATGTATGATAAATTCAAGATTCAATGTTAGCTTGTTAGGATGTAGGCTATAGACTGTTAGGGGAAAAACTGTACACCTTGTGGTTACTTCAGTTTTCCCAGTCCACCGTAGTTTTATACGAAGGTGGAAGCCTAAACTGCTTCCCTGGCCAGTTATCTTTTCCCTGCGAAGCTTTAGTGGAGCCGGAAGCCTCGGCGGTAACGGCAGCCTGACATTAATAGTTCCTCGTCAGATTGAAGGATTTAGCCAGCATGAGCGTGATATGAATTCATTATTTGTTCTGTTTCTTCATCATAGCATTTGGCACAATCTTTTGATGTTACAAGTGTTGCTATCAACTCACCTACATGTTCAATGCCGCCAACATCGCCAATATTTGTGCGCGTTTTACTTTTTGCGAGGTTCCCTGGATTTCCGTTATAAATACCATTTTTAGCAAAAGATAAAAACAGCCCTGACCATTTCCTGTACTCCGTCCCCGTCGGTGTCTTATAAATGGCAAATACACCAGAAAACCTTTGTTCATGGCTTAAAACGTAAGAGTACAATCGCAAAAGACAGTATATACCCGAGGCAGATGGTCGTGCAAGGGAAAAATATGTCAGCAGTTACGATAGGGCTTTGATCATTAACATCATTTTCAGCAGGCTCAAGCCTTATAAATCCCTCCTTCTGCTTATACGGAATTCTTTCTTCAATGGAGGTTTGCTCTTTCATTACAAAAGACTCTGTTAGCTCGTTAAGGAGTTCCTCCAGCGGACGAAACTCATCAAGCTCTTCCTGTAAGATTTTTCTATTTTCGTGAGCCTTTTCAATTTGAATATCATATTGAGCTTTCGTAGAGTAATAATCATATCTCTCCTGTCTTAACTATCCAATTAATTCTTCTAAATTTGCAATATTGCAAAACTCTGTACACTAACAATAATCGTAATCGCCAGACAGAGACCGAACTTTTGCACCATAGAATCAGCTTTTAGTTTCATACATATCATTTTGAATGTCGTAAATCCTTAGAATTTTCTGACAAATCCTGCATAGATGAGTGAGCCATCTACCGGATATCCGGGAACTGTTGAATATTCGTCATCGGCTATATTCTCGGCACGTACGAAAAGCTCGGTGTTCTCATCATATTTGTAAGTTATTTGAGCGCCTAAATCAACGAAATCACCAAGAGGTGCCGGCGGGGATCCGCTTGGAAGAAATCGATCATTCTCATAGCTGGAAAGATGTTTTGCAAAAACTAGAAATTCATACTTTTTTAAAGCATAAGAAACACTACCGCTTACAACTACATCAGGAATTTCTTTATCTGTCTGCCAGTCCCCTGAAACTGTTCGTTTGGTCTTCATAGCTGTAAAATTACCAAAAAATTGTAATCCGTTCTTAAAACGGTTTGTTTGAACCTCTGCCTCAATACCGTAATTTTTACGGTCGGCATTCTCAAACAAAGCGAAAGGTTCATCATTGACTGTCACAGTGTTGCTGCTGACTAGTGCCGCATCCTTCTGACCTACATAGAAACCAGTAATACTGGCCTGACCAAAGCCATCAAAAAGTTTTCTTATACCAAAATCAAATTTGTACCTGTTTTCGTTCCCGGGAGTTTGTAAATTTGAATCGAGCATTTCCGGCTGAGGTGAAAGCTGTCCCCAGGCCGCATTTCCAAATAAAGATTGATTTTCAGAAAGCTCATAAGATGCTCCAAGATTAACACTATGAAGAGGCTCTCCCCACTCATCATTGACCTGTACAGAAGTTAGTCCGGTAGAACTACCTTCAACATTAAAACCTCCGAATTTCTTGATATGTTCCTGTGTGAAGCGATAGCCTATACTCATATTAAGTTCACCAAAATCGTGGTCATCTGCAATCATACCGGAATAAGTACGTATATCCCCCGGACGACCAACATAGAAACGTTTACCTGTCGGACAAATCCATCGATTATACAAACCGCTGAAACGAAGGGTATTATCTTCATTTAATTCTTCGCTATGGATGAAGGTCGTTCCATACTCATAATCTTCCTCTAACCAGTCAGAACTGCCTACACTGTGTCCATCGAATCTCCGGCCGCCATAATTTCCAAGCACTTCCGTTACACTGCCATCTCCGGGATCATGATGAAATTTTGCAACAGTTATATAAGAATACATCGGATCAAAACTTTCAGTCCGTGTCTGCATAGAAACCGATGCGGGAGGTTTGGCAAGTTTAAGCTCCCTATCTCCGTAAAGGCCGAAATTTACCCATGAGAATGTCAAATCCTCTGTCAGGTTATATTCAAACCTGCCATAAAAGTTAGACATGTTTTCCTCAGCGTTCATGTTGCTCGAACCATCAGTATGATAATAGCCGGTGCTGAGACCAAAATTATAGTTTTTCCCTGCCTCACCATGTGTGATATTACTTCGAAGGGTGTTGTGAGTGCCATATAAAGTGTCAAACTGTGTTTCATTTTCTAAGTAGCTGCGTGGTATTAAATTAGTCATGCCGGTTATACCCCCTGGACCCAACAGAAGTGCGCTGCTGGAACGCAATACATCGATCCTGTCGAAATTTGCAGCACTGAGATAATAACTAACTTCTGTAAATTCCCTGAACCATGCCCCATCAATAAGAAAACCGGGATAGGGATACCTCTGGCCTCGCAAGGAGAATAAATTCTTTTCTTTACGTCCTCGTGTTTCCGTCCAGGCACCGGGTATATAATTTAACGCGTCCACAGCAGAATAAGCATGCATCTGTTCGATTTCTTTTTTTCCGACAACACTTGTGGATGTCTCTAATCCGGGAGACTCTGTGAAAGGCCTTTCGATAAGATCTCTTTCCGGTAAAATTGTGAAATCGTATTCATTCGGCGCAGTAATAGTCAATTCTGGTAGCGTGTAGCCTTCTGAATCATTGGAATCATTATAACTTGAAGCTATAATGTTTGTTGTTGGAAGCAGGGCACAGATTAAAATCAGACGGATTAGAAATCGCAAAATCATAATGTTCCTTTTTTCGGAATACTGTATTAACAAGGTTGAGTGCTTCAACTGTATTAGGTGTCGCTTTTGTAACATTTTGTCATTTCTCTATAACATATTTTGATGTTTTCGAGTTCTTTTTCGAACTAACAGTTTCTATTATTGTTTTTTCTGCTGGTTTATGAATGTCAGGATTTGTATCGTCAACTATTTTCCCCTGACACATTTCTGTATATCTATCAGCATATTTAATAATTTTAGTATCATGACTAACCATTAGAACTGGTGCCCTTTTCTAACAAAATCAGCTAAAAATGTCAAAACAACATTTCTGTTTTCTGTATCAATATTTCCAGTTGGCTCACAGGAATGGGTGTCGTCGTACAGTTTGATGGGGCGCAGATTTGAGGCAAAAGAAATCCACTGCGAAAATCCGAATAGAGGAATGAACCAAACAAATCAAACTTTATGCTTGACAAGCCTGGCTACATAGAGGTTTCAATGTACAATCTACTTAAAAATAATATAATAATCACAAGTTGATGTATAGCAGTATGTTATGATTGTAGATTTTAAAAATTAAACTTAAAAACTACAACCGTTCGTACAACTAACTCAGGAATATCCTGAAAAATATTAACGATTTATTGAGGAGGTTGAATCATGGGTATTTTAAACAGAAAAACACGTTCAGACAAATTTCCACTTACACTTCATCCAACGGGACAATACTGTAAGAAAATTCGAGGAAAGATTTATTACTTCGGTTCCGATAAAAAAGAGGCTATTCAAACTTATCTTGACCAAGCCACATTTCTACATGGGCATACCAGCAATATATCAGAATTTGCCAATGGTAATATGACATTAAACCAACTTAGTGACATGTACTTAAAATATCAGCATAACAAACTGCTGGCAAATAATCTTTCACTGCGGCATTATAAGGATCAAGTCGGTAGCCTAAATAGACTGATGGACTTTCTCAGTCAGAACTGCAGGATTAAGAACATCACAACTCTTAGTTTACAGAACTATAAACGAAACCTGCAGAAACATTATGGTTCAGTCAGTAGACTTAATCTGAATATAAGTATTATGAAGGCTATGTTCCACTGGGCTAGAAAAAATGATATCCTCAAGGAAATTCCCAATATTGATGCTATATCAAGAGGAAAAATTATTCATCAAGATAAATTCACATTCGATGCAGCCCAGATACACAAATTAATTGTATTTGCTGATGTAAAGATGAAAGCTATGATATGGCTTGGATTGAACTGTGGATTCGGTTGTACGGATTGTGCATATCTCAAGTGGACTGATTTCGATCTTGTTAACGGCAGAGTAAAATTACCCCGCAGAAAAACAGGTGTCAACCGAGATCTGCCATTATGGCCCGAGACTATTTCAGCACTTAAAAAGATCTCCAGGAGGGGTGGCCTTGTTTTTTACACCAACAGGGGTAATCCATATATGCAGACAGCTATAAAGACTGATGCTGATGGTAATGAGAAATATATAAATTTGAATATAATCACAACGAAGTTCTCAAGGTTGATTAAAAAGACAGATATTATTGTACCCAAGGGGACAGGTTTCTATTCGCTGAGGAGAACATCCGCTACGATAGCAGCAAGATCGGGAGATCCATTTGCCGTCCAGAGGCTCCTGGGTCATGCAGATTTAACAATGGCAACCAGGTATGTACAGGATGTTTCTGCACAGACGGATAAAGTGATTCAAAATAGCAGAATGTATATATGCCAAAACAGATCTTAATCATTGTATCGATTGGTATGTCTTAAAAGGATGAATCTACGAAAAAGTATTTATGAGAATAAATAGCAACGGCATATGTGAAGTTATGTCCCGGTGTCGAATCCTCCATTGACGAGTTCGTCGACTTCGCCGGCATAGACGACACCCATGATGACCAGGTGGATTGGACAAGCGGTGCTTACATGCTTTTGTTTGGCAAAACAGGGCTGGATCTGGAGGTTTTGGGGCAGTATGAAATGGGGTGAATGATGGATGAAAGTGATAGTTAGTCGAACCAGTTCATAACTGATTTTGTGGCATCTTGGTGGATCGTTTTAGCTGCTTTGAAAGTTCCAGCGAGTGCATATTAATCCTCCGCAGATATTCCCACACCGCCAGCGTCCACAACAGGGTAAGCAAGATAGCCAGACCGCACAGGATGGCAATAGGCCAAAGATCGCGTACGTTTAGGTTCAGATTTAAGGCGTTGAAGTCTGGCATGTTTGGTTTTACGTTCTCATAAATTACTCTCAGCTCTTGACCCATGGTCGTTTCCTTTACTTTTCCAGCTTGGCTAAAAAAGGCGGAGATACAATGCCCGGACTTGCTTATAATTTCACATATCGTCAAAGCTATTTTGGTAAGTCCGCTTCAAGTTCCGCCAGTTTCTCCGGGGTAACGGTTTCCGCGTGCAAATCGCCGTATATGACGCGGTATTGGTTATCTGAGACCTTCCATCGCATCAGAACCTTATCTGCGTCTTTGGGGGTAACGATATTTCCGTAGTATGCGGGGGACTTCTTGTCGTTCTGGAGCCAAAAATAGAACCTACCGACCCCACGTATGGGCACCAGGAAATCCACAAGTTTGTTGTTTATCTGTACATCCGTAAGCCCTTTTATCTCTTCCTTTAATCGCATGGCTGCAGGGGTTTCACTCTTTTCTGCTAACCGTAGAACTGTGGGAGCGAAATCGTCGATATTGATATTGGTATCGGTGATATTGTCTGGATCTGGATACTTGCCAAGTAACTCGACAAGAATCTTTAGACCCTGGATGACGGTCTCCTCAGTGATGTTGGCGGGATACTTGACCACCCAACTAGCATAGCCATCTGGTATGATGGGCTCAAACTCGGCCGCATCAACGGAGACATCCCACTGGTAATCGTCCACCCAGTGGGTGATTATTTTGTCCCCCCTCTGGATATCCTCTTCACTTTCGAGACTATCGTATCGCATAGGCAATAGTGTCTTCACATCCACCCATAGCTTGATATCGACCTTTGAATTCTTACTTTCCCCGTGGTTAGGATCTGTAGTGCGGAACCCTTCGACTTCAACGCCGTCAATAGTTGACCTGCCCATGCTCTCGTATTTGAATTTCAGGATTCGTTTGAGACGTGAGCTCGGATCCCATATATCGATATTTGCCTTCTGTACCCGTTCAATCCAACCATCGTCCTGTTCTTTGCGCGTGTATTTCTTCTCCTTATGCGAGATGGCAATTGTGGTGTTCTTCTGTGGTAAAATACAATATTCGTCGAACGTGCTCTTTCCGCCATTGGGGTCGAGGTGTTCCATTTTAGATTGCCAGCCATATTCTTGTGATATCAAAAAGGTCCCGTGTACTTCTCTGAAATTGTAAGGTTTTTTCGGATCCTCACCGGTTACCTTTTCACTCCAGAATTGCATATTTTTTTTGTACCTGTAGGCCTTGACCTGCTCAACGCGGGCCAGTACGTTCCCCAAGGCAATACCTGAGCCGGTAGTCCTCCAAATAGAAAAACCTATCAAACACGCGATAACAACAACTGCGGCTACAGCAAATTTTGTAATTGTATTTTTCATGATTATGCTCCATATATTCGGCTCTGTTTGGGCCGATTGTTTCTGTTTGAATTTGCGATGTGTATTAAGGACATCATTCAATATTCGTTTATGTAATGTTTCTGCGGCGGTAAAATTCAAGTTATTCCTGATTTTAT
>JAFGEF010000097.1 GCA_016931715.1 Sedimentisphaerales bacterium | reverse complement strand
GAGAAGAAATAATTCCATTGGCAGGGATGAGTGTTGATTTGCCGGTTATGGTCAGATTCATAGAATATTATCCGACAAGCAAAGATTCAAAACTCGATAAAGGATTTGTTCCTAATATAGAAATTCGAAAAATAATCGAGGATGAATATGGTTTGACTGATGATGTATCAGTGGTAAAAGGTTACGGTCCTGCTGAGTATTTTAAAATAAAGCAGTCAGCCGGAACGATAGGATTCATAAGCGGCAGATCTTCGATGTTTTGCCAAAAATGTAACCGCCTGAGATTGAGTTGTGATGGAAAATTAAAACCGTGTTTATATTCCTCAAAGCAGTATGATATTAGAGAGTTATTGGATAATAATACAAATGAAGAAAATATACTGTCGTTATTGAGAAATATTATTCTGGAAAAAGGCCGCTATAATAAGAATACAACACCCCTGGATGAATTTTCCATGCAGAGCATCGGTGGATGAAATTCAAAACAGGGATTTGAATAAATGATTGATATAAGCACAAAAGACGTTTCAGTCAGGACAGCTAAGGCCAAAGGTACGATAGCTCTTGGTGAAAATGCCTTTGAAATCATTAAGCAGGGAACATGTAAAAAGGGTGACGTATTTACAACAGCAAAAATCGCGGCGATTCAGGCCGTGAAATCTACGCCGAATTTAATCCCAATGTGTCATCCAATTCCAATAGAAGGTATCGAGGTGGATTTCGAGCAGGATGAATCAGAAAAAACTGTCACCATCGCGGTCTCTGTCAAATCCACAGGCAAGACTGGAGTAGAAATGGAAGCTTCGTGTGGTGCGGCCGCTGGTTGTCTTACAATCTACGATATGCTTAAATATGCTGATAAAGCAATGATAATAAAAGATGTGAAACTGATGGAAAAGGCAGGTGGTAAAAGTGGCGACTATAAAAGGCCGGATTAAAGCTATATCAATTTCTGAGAAAAAGGGTATGAGAAAAAAAAATGTACCCGAAGCTAAGTTGGAAGTTGACCATGGTATTGTTGGAGACGCTCATGCAGGGAAATGGCATCGGCAGATAAGTTTACTTGGCTTTGAATCTATCGCTAAAGTAATTGCACAAGGCGCAAATATATCCCCGGGTGATTATGCTGAAAATATTACAACCGAAGGAATAGATTTTAGTTTATTAAAAGTTGGAGATAAACTGCGTTTAAGCAGAGATATAGAACTTGAAATTACACAATTCGGCAAGAAGTGCCATCACGATTGTGAGATTTTTAAACTATTGGGTGATTGTATTATGCCGAGAGAGGGTGTTTTTACAAAGGTTATTAAAAGCGGTTCAATAAAAGTCGGTGATGAAATTGAGGTCATGAATGATTAAAACCGCAATATTAACAATCCATGATAGTTGTTCAATAGGAACAAGACAAGACATTAGCGGCCAAACTATCGTTGATATGTTACCGGAAAATATATTTCAGATAAGTCAGAAAAAACACATTGATAATCAATCTGCCCGGAAGTCCGAAAGGTGTTCGTGAGTCTTTAGATGTATTATTAAATATTATTCATCACGCGATAGAAATGATGCATGGTGGTGGACACTAATTAAATAAACAATTTTAGACAATATGATAAAGAAAAATGAAAATTCCGCAGAAGTCTTTCTCAAGACTAAAGAGCTGATCGATAGCGGTGAAAACTTTGCTGTCGCTTTAATACTTAAAGCCGAAGGTTCAACTCCGCGTAAAGCAGGTGCTCGTGCTATTATTACACATTCAGGCAGAATATACGGCACTATAGGAGGAGGCGCTGTTGAGTCCGAAACCCAGAGCCGTGCTGTTGAATCCTGTAAATCGAAGAAGCCTGACATTTTCGATTTTGAATTGCAAGGTTCAGAGATAGAAGGAGACGATCCTATTTGCGGCGGAAAAATGCGAATCCTTATCGATCCTGTTACAAGTAAACATAAGGTGATTTTTAATGAATTAACTGAGGTGATTAAAAAAAGGGAAAAAGGTGTTTTACTTACAGCTTTATATCGCAGTGAGGATTTGAAAATCATTTATAAATGGTTCGCAGAAGGTTTTTCCGGTTACGATTTAGAGTTTCCGGATAGAAAAAAAATAAACTTAAGCTTAAAGAATGAACAGGTAGAATTGCTTGCCCGGAAAAAACAGGAATCTGTTCTTAACGAGGTTTTTGTCGAACCGATAATCCCCAGGCCTTTACTTGTAATTGCCGGCGGCGGTCACATTGGCCAGGCTCTTGCTGTTCAGGCAAACCTTGTTGGTTTTGATACTATGGTATTGGACGACAGGTCTGAATTTACGAATCCGGAACTTTTCCCAAACAACACAACAACTGTCTGCGGCAATATCGCACAAGAGCTTGCCAAAATACCTGCTGAAAAAGATACTTATATTGTTATTGTCACTCGTGGACATAAAGATGATGCCGAATCACTTGCAGCATGCATTAACAGGCCATTCAGTTATATTGGTATGATCGGCAGTAAAAGGAAAAATGCTTTGATTTGTGATAATTTCATTAAATCCGGCTTATGTTCTGCAGAACAGTTCGATAAATTATTTGCTCCAATCGGTTTTAATATAGGAGCAGTAACAGTACCGGAAATTGCGACAAGCATTACAGCCGAGCTAATTGCAGTAAGAAGAAAGGGGATAACTCATAAACCATGGACTGATATGGAGATTCTATGATTTGCGCTATCGTTTTAGCGGCCGGCTGTTCAAAACGAATGGGAACTCAAAAACTACTTCTGCCTTTTGGTAAAAGTACTGTTATTTCACATATTGTCAACCAACTCACTAAAAGCAAGGTAGAGAAAACTTATGTTGTTGTTGGTCATCAACGCGAACAAGTCATTAAAGAACTATCCGACAAGCCAATTGGAATTATCCAGAATCCCGAATATAAATCTGGTATGTTATCTTCGATAAGAGCCGGGATTCGTAACATACCTCAAGAGTATGATGCAGTAATTATTGCTCTTGGAGACCAGCCATCTATTACAACAGAGCTTATAGATAAAGTAGTTCAAAACTTTTCATCAACAGACAAGAATATTATCGTTCCTAAATATAATGACAAACGCGGCCATCCAATATTATTGTCAACAATTTTCAAAAATGAGATATTAACAAATTTTGATGATATTGGTCTGAGAGGAATTTTGCAAGCACATGATAATGATATATATGAAATGAATGTCACAGATCAATCCGTTATTGCAGATATGGATTACCCTCAAGACTATCAGCAGGAAATTGAGAGATATGAAAACAGAAACGAAGAAATAAGTTAATATGCAATTTTTAATTTTATTGATAAGAAACATCAGGGACATTTACACGATATTGCTCCCGGATTGATATGGAAATTTTCAAAATCGAGTGTTTTTCGTCTCGGTGTGCCGATAAATATTGGTTCAACTATTAATGACAGAGATGAAGCTGGTATTATTTTGAAGCTCACTCATAAATGGTGATATTTGAATATAAATATGAAAAGTTAAAAGAAGGTGATATATAAAATTATGTTAAGTGCTCGCAATCAGTTATCGGGAGAAATTAAAAGTATATCCAGGGGTGAAGTTACCGCGGAAGTTATTATTATAACATCCGGCGGAGTAGAAATATCATCAATAATTACTCTCGGAAGTTGCGTGCGTATGAACCTGGAACCAGGGGATAATGTTATTGCGGTTGTTAAAGCATCTGATGTTATAGTTGCTATTGGAAGCGATTTTGTTATCAGTTGTAGAAATAATATTCAAGGTATCATTAAGAAAATAATCTCAGGTCCAGTTAGTAATGAGATAGTTATTGATGCCGATGGAACTGAACTTGTTTCAATAATAACGCAAAGCAGTGTTAAAAGACTTAAACTTATAGAAAATATGAAAGTGTCTGCTTTGATAAAGGCTTCTAATGTAATTGTTATGAAGTAACATAAATCAGTTGGACTAAACTGTTGTGCAACCCAAAACAGAAACTCTAATATGCTTTTTAATTTTAATATTTATCCTAATCAGCGGCTGCAGTACAGATTCGGATGAAGATAATACCCAAAATAAAATTATTGTTTTTGCTGCAGCCGGTACTACTGATGCTATTACTGAAATTGCAGATGTTTTTACAGAGCAGACAGCTATTGAGGTTACACTTAATTTTGCTTCGTCGTCTGCTCTTGCTCAACAGATAAATCTTGGTGCAGACGCGGATGTATTTATCTCGGCAAATCAGAAATGGGCTGATTTTTTGCAGGAAAAGCAATTAGTTGCAAAAAAAGAAACAATTGTAAAAAACAGTATAGTTATTATTGTTCCTAAAAATACCACTTTATCTAATGATTCTCCGGAGATTCTTTTATCAGATGATATAAAGCATATCGCAATGGGTGAGACTTCTTCAGTTCCGGTCGGAAGGTACGGCAAAGAAGCTCTTGAAAATCTTGGCTTATGGAAGAAAATTGAAAAGAAAGTAGTTTCAGCGAAAGATGTCCGATCTGCTCTTGCTTATGTTGAAACGGAGGCGGCTGAAGCCGGTATAGTATATTACACTGATACGGTTATCAGTGACAAAGTAAAAATAGCTTTTATTTTTCCTGATGACGCACTATCTAATCCTGTTTCATTTCCGGCAATAATTTTAGCGAAGGCCGTTCATAAGGAAAACGCAAATTTATTCTTTGATTTTCTTAAAAACGACAAAGCTGTGAGTATTTTTAAGAAATACGGTTTTCAAATTAATTGATTGTGAAAAAAATGTTTCTCTCTACAGAAGAAATAAGTGCTCTTAAACTTAGCTCAACATTTTCAATATGTGCGGCTACAATTGGTACAACAGCGTCGATTGCGCTGGGATACTGGTTGTCACGAAGCAGAGTAAAATGGAAATGGCTTGTCGAATCAGCGGCAAATCTGCCGCTTGTTTTGCCACCGGTTGTGACAGGTTATATCCTGCTTGTACTTCTTGCACCTTCCGGGCCGATTGGCAAAATATTCGAGAGGTTTGGTTTTAAAATAGTATTCACTCCATACGCCGCTGTTATCGCCGCCGCTATTGTAAGTTTTCCATTAGCCTTACGCACGATAAAACTGGCATTCGAATCAATCGATACGGAAATAGAAAAAACTGCCCTTACTTTGGGTGCATCTAAAAAAGAAGTTTTTTTTGAAATAAGTTTGCCTCTAGCAAAAAATGGAATAATTGCAGGCTGGCTTCTTGCATTTGCACGTAGTCTTGGTGAATTTGGCGCAACAATAATGATTGCCGGAAATATCGCAGGCCGCACTCAAACTATACCATTGGCTATATTTTCCAGAGCTATGCAGCCGGGCGGAATAGAACAATCATGGCGTCTGGTTGTGCTTTCAATAATTATATCCTGTATTGCAATTGCATTTGGGGAAAGTATTGGTAAAGGCAAATTTTCAAAGCACAGGAAAAATTCTGTAAAAAGCAATTTCGTTAGTGATTTACATATTAGCAGTGACAGAGTATGTATTACTAATAGAAATGAATGATAAATATGAGACTGGACCTAATTTGTAAACACGAATTTCCTGACGGTTTCGCTATTGATGTCGATTTATCATGCGAAGTGCGGGCTATGGCTTTATTTGGTCCATCCGGAAGCGGCAAGACAACTATTCTTTCGACAATCGCCGGAATATTTATTCCTAACCTTGCAAGGATCGCAATAGACCAACAGATTATTTCTGACACTAACAAAAATATTTGGACTCCAATTGAGAAGCGCTCTATCGGTGTCACGTCCCAGCATTCCATGCTTTTTGAACATAAAACAGTTCGTCAGAATCTTGAATTTGGTATGCCTAAAAACCGCAAGTGGAAGAGAAAAGCTTCGTTTGTCACTAAGAAGAAAATAGAATTTGACGAAGTGATTGACGTTTTAGAATTAGGTACACTTTTAGAGCGATATCCCAATACGCTTTCTGGTGGTGAACAGAGACGTGTCGCAATAGGACGAGCAATTATAAGTCAACCAAGACTTTTGATTCTCGATGAACCATTGTCAGCACTTGATCACATACTAAGACAAAGAATTCTCAATTATCTGAAAAATGTTATCGATGCCTGGGACATTCCAACAATAATTATTACACACAGCAAATTAGTGGTTCATGAGTTAGCAGATAGCGTTATTATTCTTGATAAGGGTAGAGTTATTAGTATTGGTAGTCCATCAAGCGTATTACCCGGGCCAATCCAATCTCGAATTTCAATGGCATTGGCATGAATATTAAAACGTTCTTAACTGGTCAGTCTTGCAGATTTTCCTGTACCGAAAAGCGAAATGCATTTCTCTGCACAGGCGACATAAAGGAAATAGCGAATGATCGGCTCTTTCGGAGCGGCATGCTCTATGATTTTATATGTCGTGATCAGAAGTTCGCGCTCCTGGCGATACTCTGCATCGCCAAAATCAACGGGAATATATTTGTCAAATATTCTTTGAATTGGTAGAATCGCTGCCATAGGTGTGTTCCTGTAAAAGGGTTAATAATTCTTTTACAGGAACACACCTATTTTGCTATTTTTAGAAAAAAACCTTTATATTCTTAAAATATTTACACAACTTCCTGCACGAAAAATAGTTGTGAGTATTGGACAGGCTTTACCCTGCGAGGGCTTTTAGTTCTTTTAATATTACCGGAATTTTTATTTCATCGATCTCGATTTCTTTTCGTTTGGTATAAGCTTGTTCGAATTCGGTTTCCCAAAGACTGCTCTTAGTCTCTCCAGTTCCAATCCATGCCGCCTTTGAAATAGCCTGCGTTCATTATGTTGCTGATGAAAAGGTTGGCTTCCGGGAAAGCCTTGACCATTGCGTAATAGAAATCTCCTTCACTCTCAGTTTCGGCTATTGCCTTTTCCGTAGCAGCCAGATAATCTTTCATGAAAGTGAACGAAGATGAATCGAAAGGCATGCCGGATTTCTGGTGGCCGGGAATGATAACCTCGGCGCCCATCTTCTCCAAGTTCTCAATATCCTTTATCCATTGCTGACGTTCTTCAAAAGTAACTTCGCATGTAAAGGGGTGCGCCTCGTTAAACAGAACGTCGCTGCCGTAGAGGGTCTTTATTGAAGGAATCCAGACCACTGCATTGGGATTCATATCGCCCATCACTTCCGGAATAACCTCAATCTTTTCACCTTCCAATTCAAAGTAATTCTTTTTTAGAGACTCAATATTGACGGTTTTGCGGCATACATTAGTAGGCCCTATAACCTTTATCCAATGGTCGAGTTTTCCAAAAAACTGACGATTTATCATTTCGGCTACCGAAGGCAGTGCGACACACTTGGCATCCGGGAAAGCCTCCGCGATGACACCCATGCCGAAATAATGGTCAGGATGAGCATGAGTTGTAAAAATCGTTTTGAGTTTTTTGCCGGTTTCCGCTATTTCCGCGATGACTCGATGGGCATTCGATAGCGTCCATTGGGCATCAATCAGAACGGCATCGGTTTTTCCCATCACGATGACAGAGGCAACTTCAAATCCCTTTTCATCGCTAAAGAACGTTTTTGTAGATAGCTTATTCGGTCCATGGTTATTTATTCTAACTTCCATTGGTTTAATCCTTCCTTTCTAAATTAATTCTTTCTCATATCCTCAAACACCCCACCCTACACCGGCTTTGGACACAGACGCGCCTGAAACATCGACGATGGCCGCGCCGCCGTCAACTAACAAAACAGCTCCGGAAATGAAGGCCGAATCGTCACTGGCCAGAAAAGAACAGGCTCCGGCTATTTCATCCGGCATGGCTGCACGCCGCAACGGAACGCTTTCAGTAAGGACTTCAAACGCGTCCTTTTTGATAGCTTTGGAAAGCCCCTTCATGGCATTGACCAGCATTTCTGTTTTCGTTGCTCCGGGAGCCACGATGTTGCTCCGGATTCCTTTCGGTCCGTAATCGAGGGCTGCCTGTTTAGACAGTTGGATGAGTCCGCCCTTGGAAGCACAATATGCCGGCATCGAAGGGATAACGCGAACTCCCGCAAGTGATGCTATATTCACAATAGATCCTTTACCCTGTTTGATCATTTCGGGAATCGCTGCCTTCATGCAATAGAACGGACCGTTGAGATTGACATCCAGTATCTTTTTCCATAAATTGATATCAATGTCAACAATGCTTCCGCCGGGATCAATTCCCGCGTTGTTTACGAGAACGTCAATTTTGCCGCCGAACTTGACAGTTTCTTTCACCATTTTCTGAACGTCCTTGTAACTCGTCACATCGCCTGCACAGGTTGCCACATTATCGGAATTCAAAGACTGTGCGAATCCATCCAGCAGGTCGGCCTGGATATCGCTGATAACAATCTTCGCTCCGTCCTCAACAAAGCGTTTTGCGATTGCGGCACCTATGCCCCTGCCTCCTCCGGTAATGAGTGCTACTTTACCACCTAAATTCATTTTTGTACCTCCGATTTATTAACTTATAAATATCAAACCAGCAAACATTTATTCTACATCCTGAACGTCAGGAATTTTCACGATGAGTATTTTATATTGTAAATAGTTATTGTGCAATAAAAAATTGAGTCATTTTCTTACTTAGAACCTTTCGCAAAAAGGGAGATACTAAAGATAGTGGGAATGGTGAAAAAGCTGATATTATTTCTTTTTTTGCCCATTAACCGCTCTGCAAAGGTATTTAGATTGGGACTTCGTGGCGGCAGTTTGACAGGCTCTAAGCCAGAAGATTTAAGAATGCTTCAGAACATGGCAGTGAACAGTGGATCACGATCATGAATCAAATACTTCTTGTCTGATAGAATGCTATCCTCCCGGATTATGTTGCGTGCAATCTGTTCCATCAATGGTCCATTTGGTTGGGGGCGAATGACAAGGTCTGTAATTTCTTTTGATATCTTAGGTCGGCCTGGATTTTTAGCATTTTGACTACCGTCATATTTTTGGGCAATGAGTTTACGATACCGGCTAAGGATAGAATAATATATTAGTATTGTATCAGCAGGATCAGTTTGTTTTTATCAGCATCAGCTCAATTTCGAAAAGGAGGTCGTGACGACAGATATCGGCTTCAAGTTTAACATGCGGAATATCGATACTGAACCATTTACAGCATTCATCAAAGAGGGGGAAGTCTTTGCTATCCTTGAAATAGACCATCGCGAGAACGGTGTTGGGCCAGTCCATGCCTCCGTTTTTAATGAGTGCATCGACGACTTTCATTGTCATTTCGATTTGATTGGCGGTGTCATCAGGGAATATGGTCTCGCCGCTTTGCGCGATACTGGCAGTGCCGGAGACATACAAGCGACTATGGTCGGGTGAGGTTAGCTTTGTTGCGCGGCTGAATGCACTTTTATAGTCGAGCGCTTCACACTGCAAGGGTGAAGTTATTTTTTCGATCCGGACGGTTTTGTTTTTCGGTCTGGCGGCAAACAGTTCAGTGGCTAATGCGCAGCCGGATGGATTGGCAACGCCGATACCAGTGCTGGCCGGGACGAGTTTGTTGAAGATGCCGTGTCGGGTGTAGAAATTGTCGCGTGCTTTGTTGAACTGTTTATACCAGGATAAGATATCGTCAATAAAGAGCCAGGTGCGCAGCGTGTTTGAATAATCCAGGCCGATGCTGTTCAACGTGTATTGCATTTGATTAAAAATGTCTATGGTTTGGTCGAAGTTTGTTGCATTTTTGTTTTCGGGCAATATATGCAGATGTGCGTAATCGGTATGGGTGTCGGCGAAGCGGCAACCGAGTTTTTTATTCTCGAAAATTATAGGTTGTACCCGGATTCCACTGACAGCGTGAACCTGAAAGCTTAACGGGTAAACCATTTCTTTGTCGGGCTGAGAAATCCATGTGACGGGACAGGTGAGGTCGTTGAGTTTATCGCTGTAGAATTTTAGAATATCCGAAGTGAGGTCATCTGTAGCATAGATGCGGATATTAGCTGCATTGGCGCCGGTGTCCTGTAAAAAGTTGAACAATTTCGTCAATGCATTGACAGAATTGTCTGCAGTTTTACACTGAGTGTCGATGAAAAATTCGGTAGTGCCGTCATGATTGATTTGAGCAATATTTAGATTGCTTACTGTTGTTTTCTCCATCTAACATTTCCTATTTATATGCCTGAAGACAAATAAACCGCAAAGCCTATATCGTTTGATAGTACTCATTATTACACAAACTGCAAGAAGTTATATTAAAGCGAAAGAACAAACTCTGCCAGGTCGTTGAGCTGTTCGTCAGTCAGGTCGGATGTTGAGCCATGCCTGTTGTCTTTATTGAATTTTGTAAGAACATCCTTTATTGCAGCAGCTCTTCCATCGTAAAGATACGGTGCAGTTCTCCATATCTCAACAAGCGAAGGTGTGTCGAAGAGGGTATCTTTTTCGCGGCCTGTGCCGAGACCGACGTTATATTTTTTCTGATCTGTATAATATTGGCCATTATGGCAATCGGCACAGCGGGCTTTTACGAAAAGTTCCTTACCCCTTTTGGCTGCTTCGCTAAGCTCGGTTTTTCCAGAAGCGTTCATTTTAAGATAGGGACTTGGGATCGGTTTTAACGACTTGAGGTATTCATCCATAGCAAATGCGTCCTCTTCGGGACGTGCAGAGAACTGGATATACTTGAGGCCTGCACGAACGGCAGTCTCTGCATCGGGACGGATGCCGGTAATCATTGCAGGAGTAGTTTCGTGAGAAAGCAGAAGACTTTTGGTCTGCTTTGGGTTTCCTATACCATCATTGAGCAGGTCCCAATTGATGCCATCGCCGCGAGCATCTGCCGGATGACATGTCGAACAGCTTTGCCATTTTTGGTAACAGCAGGAGGCATCATGGAACAATATCTCTCCTTTACGGGCAAGCGTCAATTCAGGTTCGACACCAAGAGATATCGAAGAGACTTTCGAGACTTCGGGCGGTGCAAGATTGACAACTCCAAGCGAGCCGGTGAAATATTCTGCAACAAATGCCTTGTTATCAGCGATGATAACATCGCGCGGTCCGATGCCTTCGAGGGGGATGCGGCGCCTGATGCCAACCATAAAGGCAAGGTCATTGATGGGGGATGCAGCGGCTGTGCTTTTTCCTGACTTTACAGCGTCGAGTTTTTTGTGCATTGCTTCAGCATCTATCAGAGACAGCTCATGGGTGCCGGAATGAGTTACTACAAGGTGTTTGCCATCTTTCGTACACGCAGCGTCATGCGGATTTGCCGCACCGAGATCAAGGTTGTCGAGCAAAACCGTATTAACGAACTTGTTCGAAATTGCATCAATAACAGCAAGTGCGTTCGTGTTCATCCAGCCCCTGTCAAGCTGAGAAGTGGGCAGGTGATATCTTGCGAGCACACATGTTGCGTAGACATATTTACCATCGGGCGAGGTACAGATTCCCTGGATATCGATAGAACCGCTGGGAAGTTCGATATTCGTTATGAGCTTATCGGTTTTGGTGTCTATTACAGAAACTTTGGCGGCATTGTAATTGGAGTCGGCATTGCCGGAGGGTGAAAAGTTTGCTACAAAAAGCTTGCTGCCGTCAGGAGTAAGAGCTGCTGCAACGGGCTGTCGCGGTACTAAAATATCGGCAACTTGTTTATTGGTCTTGAGATCAAAGACAACAACCTTGTTTTCATACTGGCTGCATACAAACAGCTTTTTATCATCTTTACTTAGTACTGGTGACATTGGGCCATGAGCAGTGTTTAGAGAGATTGTGACCTTGCCTGTCGTAATATCAACAACCTTAACAGAGCCAAAATCAAGGCCCGTGGTAACGTACAGTTTTGAGCCGTCTTTTGAAAGCGCCAGGCCTGTTGGTTCAGTGTCCAGGTCTGTAAGCTTACTAACCTTTTCTGTTTTTATATCCAAAACCGCAATCTGCTTTGCATTTTTTTCCGCGATGTATATCCTGGAAGAGTTCTCATCGAGAGCTAATGCCGTTGGCGATAGATACTTATCAGTACCATCAACTGCTTTTGCACCGGGATGTTCATTTGGCATGGCGGTAATGGGCTTCTGAAGTGCAGCCAGCTTCTTGACATTCTGTCCTTCAATGTCATACCATTTTTGTGCTGTTGCCTCCAGATGCTTATATTTTTGTGCATCGGAATCTGACATATAGGCGTCGTAGCTTCCGCTGTGCGGCGCCTCAAGATCGATCCAGCAGGCCAGGAGTCTTTTCTCCTTGTCGGTAAGATTAACATCTTTCATTGCCGCGACGCTCCCATTAATAGCCTTTATCATCCCGCTTTGTGTGGAACCGAATGAGTAAGGGGGCATCTGTGGCGCCTGGGAGAGTATACTGGCGATACTAATTGCTTTGTTGCTGGTTACGCTGCCAAGCCTGTTCATTAGAGAGGTGTATGATTTCGTAAATGATTTCTTGGCAGACCCGTTATATACAAGGTCTCCGGTCAAATCGCCGGATGAACTATTCGCCTTATGGCAGCTCACACAATGTTTATCGAGGATCGGCTGAATAATTTTTGGGAAATCAAATCCCTGGTTCTCGATACCCAGCGGCGTTTCCAGCGGCCTGGCTTCACCGGCAAGGGCAACAGCGTCCGGAAACGGAGCTTCGTTTTTACTTTCATGACATCCGGTACAGGAGAAAGTTTCTCCCGGCATAAGCGTGGACCAACTTCTCATGCTTGCAATACTACATCCATTGGCATCAAGCACCTGAAAATAAACCGGTGTTCTTGCCGGTACCTTGAACGCTGCGGAGCCATCCTCATAAATTTTTGTCTCACCCAGGACTTCCTTTACGTCCCATGAGCCGCCCCAGAGAGAAGGCGGATTAATATTTGGAGCAGCGAAGACGACGTCGGCCGGCTTTCCACCCATAACCTGACCGGCGAAGCCTGAATCGCAACCTCCCGAAACACGGTATTTGATTGCGATGACGCGAAGTGCCTTCGCCGTGCCTCGCGGGACACCTTTCATACCTTCACCATGATAGACATCCTGTAGGGTAAAAGAACCCATATCTTCATTGTAATTTGCCATTTCTGTAACTTTAACAGGTTCAGTTCCCCAGATATCTTTCCATGGTGCGACAGCTACCGGGGTATGCAGAGATCCGCTTCCCCAAGCGAGAAGTTCACGGCTTTTACCGTCAACATGCTTTAAATATATCTTGTACGGAGTATTGCTTACTCTGCCAAATTGCTCCTGGCCTACATCACGATAGGAAACAAGATACCAATCATCATTAAGCGGATATGGATACTCGGAATTTCTATACACTCCACCCATCGCCATGGTATCCGATAGTCCATCACGATCAGGATTACTTTCCGGGGTACCGGGATTTAGGAGAGATTCCGTTGCACGCGGCGGGCTGACCATTGTGATATGTTCCGGCCCATTAGCACTTATGGAATTATCAAGTACGCACACTTCGCCGGAATAAGCGCCATGATGACCGCTGGCGATGGCGAAATATTTGTTTGGATTTCCTGGAACCGGTCTGGCCTGGAAAATATTCATCGGCCAGGTGGTCTGGTTTCCGAAAACTTCTGTCTGAAAACAACCGTCAGGATTCATTCGAAACAATCCACAGATATTCGCTATGTCCCGGTCATTGTATTCCCAACGTATGTAAAGAACGGCGCCATCGGGACGCAAAACCGGAGTAAAAGTATGTACCTGATCGAATCCGAGCCTGCGTATATATTTCCCCTCGCTATCCATCACGAACATGTTGGAAGTGGATTGCCATCCGCAGTCGATTGTGCCGAAGCAGCGTGTGGAGCTGAACATGATATCTCCATTGGGCAGGTAGCATGGCTCAAAATCCGCCACGGTCAGACCGGAAGGATTGAAGGTGAGCTGCTTAACCGAATCCGGATTGTCAATTTCCATTTCATAGAGAAGGAAGCCCTTGCCCTGGCCTTCGGACATCGCGAAGGCGACTTTTTTACCATCCAAAGAGATTGTCGGGTCTTTTACGCACATATCATTCTTCGTTAAGATTTCTTTGTACTGTGAATAGTAATTATCGAATTTAAGCAGGCACAAAGCACCTTCGGCCTTGAAATTCTGATCAGTTACGTCACGGGTACCTAAATTAACCCAGAATCCTATGGCGATACTGCCGATATTGTGGCGTCTGTTGAACATAATGGTTTCTATTTGAGGAAACCGGCTCATTCTGTAAACTCGCCGCCAGTGACAGGCGCTTTCGAATGAACCATCGCATTTCGCGGCATATTCCTCCGGAAGGGATGCTTTAATTTCTTCCGCTGTTCCGCCCTGGTCCTTCCAGTCAGCGAGAATCTCGCCGGGAATATTAGCCGGCATGGTTGCGTCAACAGCAGCATTTAAGACGGGTGCGAGAAAAGACCCTGCCATTATTGCAGTGAACACAATCCTCCGCAAAAAGAACGATTTCTGACTCAAAGAATCTATCTGACATTTCCTATTTACACGGCACATGATTAACTCCCTAAAAAGTATCAACTGCTAACATTTCCCGTTTATACGGTTTATAAAACATGATTAACTTCTTAAAGCATTTACAGTTTTACTAAATTCACTGCGGAGAGTCAAGAATAAACCATTTTATTTCCGGTTACCGGGAAAGCTGCTGTTTAACGGCCGGCTGATATGAAAACTATCACGGTATATCGGGGCTCTCCGTAGAAAACGGCGATGCAGGCAACCCATCCTTATTGTACAGTGAAGCATTTGGCACATTTGACCACCCATAGCGTACGCGCGAGGGATTGTCCACCGACGAACTGCTCACTATCACGGTGTCGCCGCTGATAGTCGCGGTTCCCCATACGAAAGGACCCGAATCCGCGGCAATGGCAAACCCTGAAAGTGTGCCGTTTTTTGCCACCAGTCCTCCACCGGTATGAGTAAATCGCAGCTTGATCTTGTTTCCATCGATAATTTTTCCGATATACTGAGGTCCCGAATACACGAGGTTGTTCTGGCCGTAAAGGAGTGCCCTGGCTGGAAGTGACAGACGCCTGCCTGCTTCAGGTTTGTCGGGATAATGCCAGTCTCCCTTCCCGATGTCGAAATTGACACTCATAGCCGTATGCGGCAGTGAAAGAGCAAGCCGCTGTCCCTCCCTGACCTGGGCGACATAACTGACGTCGTTCGGCCCGGCTATTCCCGAGGTACTTGACAACTGACCAAAATAAAAGGGGAAATCACCCTGTCCCCATGCGGACCGCCACCCTTGAATCAGCAATTTGAACCGGTCACCGTAACCTGGCGCATCCTTTGCATTGCAGTTCTGTTCTCCCTGGATCCAGATGGTTCCCTTGATTCCGTATCCCGCGACGGGAGTAACCCAGGTATCCCACATTCTTCCCTTATCACTGTTGGTGATGTCGGGATGGGCGGCGAGTGTCGCCGGATCCATCCATTGCGTGACGGTCGTTCCGCCGACCGCGGTAACCACCAGTCCGACGGCAACCTTGGTACTTTCAAGAATCTCCTTACCGAAAAAATACCCTGTAGCCGACAGGTTACGCGCGGTAGAGGGTGTAACGATGAGCCACGGATTCATTCCTCCTATGGACTGGCCGGGTTGACGCAGCGTGAAGTACCGCATCAGCGGGAAGTTCGCTTCTGCGATCGAATCGGCAAGGTTGGGATAGAAACTCAGCCGTGTGTCCATGTTCGACTGACCGGCTACCTGCCACACTTCGCCGATGTAAATATCAGTTACGGAAATGGTATTCTTTCCCTTGATGGTCATGGTAAGCGGTCCGGCCGCTTCCATCGGATCAAGAGTTATTCTCCATTCGCCGTTTGATGGCGTAGTGACGGTTTTGGTCTGTGTACCCAATGCAACCGTAACCTGCTCTCCGGAGGAGGCTTTTCCCCAGACGGGAATTTCCTTATTTCTCTGGAGCACTGCGTGGTTTGAAAATACGTTGGGCATGCTTACCTCTGCCTGCACGAATGAAGCTGCCCCGATGATGATACAAAAAACAGTCCGGCACAAAGGGTAGCGCATCGTGATTGACTGGCATGATTTTCCGCAAATTCGGTTCATTTGTTCACTCCAATGTTATTTTTTATCGATTGGAAAAAAACCTGCAATAGACGCAGCCAAAACATTATATCAAAACTTAAAACATTCAATTAATCTGGAGGTACCGTAGATAGTTCGGTTATTAATAGGACTTCTTTTGCCCAAAGTACCTGCATGATCTATGTCAACTACGGTATAATCATAATCAATAATGATAATTATTGTTTAAGATATTGCAATAATTTTATAAAATCAAGCTATTCTCGCGGGGTACATTTATTAATCCGGTCATAAATCGCAAAAACTTCTGTGTTTATGTTACAAAATCAGTTTCAACACAGTACCGATTGCAAATGTTAACCCAAGTTACACAGTAACAACAAAATAAAAAATATTTTTAGAGATTAATCGGGGATATTGGCATATCCACTCGATAGAGACTGAATCAGTTGAAGAAAACTATCCATTTTCGCTGTTTAACAACGCCGGATGAATCACAAAAAAACTATTGAATCGTTGAGGTCTGACACTTCCGCAGCGGCTGAGACGAATAGATGAAATAGCGCAAATGCAGTGAAGACTTTTTGCAAAAATCGCCCTTGACGCTATCAAAAATCCCGTTATTCTTTCATAACTGCGTAACTTGGATTAATGTAACTATTAAACAAATACTTTCCTGAAAAAAATGCTTGACAGTTTATGTTGATTTCTTGTAAATTTGTTGGCAATGAATGGAGAAATTATGGTTTCTAAGAGTATATATGGGAAATCTCAGAAACCAAATGTTTATCTATTATAAGAAAATATCTTTTATCCACAAAAAAAATATGATGAGCGATTTAGTCAGAGAAAAGCAGAAATTTGCTCAGCCAGCTACAATCTTGGAGCGTCTCTTATTTTGTAGGTCGGCAATCCATGGCAAGTTCCCATATGCACTTATTAAGAGGAGAAAAGAAATGAAGACAAAAATTATGATGTTGGTGATGATTAGTTTAGTAACGTTTGGCTTTATCGGCACTGCCAATGCAGAGATGCTTTCTATTTACAAAATCCAGTTCACTGACGAAGCAGATGGAGCAAGTCCGGAAAACGGAAAAATTGTAGATTGCCTTGGCGGTACAGTAATACACAAGATCTCCGGGAGCAGACCGAGGCTTGTTATTCAGGATGTCAATGAGAATCGAGGCTGGAATGCTATTCAGGTTAAGGGATGGGTTAGCGATGCTTTTGATGCTGTTAATATCGGAGACAATATGAGTTTTTATAATGTGCTGGTCGAAGAATACAGAGGCACGACATTTCTTCAATATCAGGGTGAAAATAACGCTTATTTTCAAACGATCAGCACAGGTAATACCCTCCCTAAACCGATAATGGTATCCATTAAGGATATTAACGCTCCGACTGATAATATTGATTCTGTGATAGTAAATAATCACAATGCTGAGAAATACGAGTCAGCATTAATCAAGGTAGTTAATGTATATATAGAAGGCACAGGATATGGCAAATCATATGACAATTATCTTTTAACAAGCAATGCAAACCCGGCTCTTACTTGTTGGGCATCAGATTATATGAATAGTGATAACGAGTCAATTTATCATTCTTATGTTGAAACAGGTAAGAGTTTCTGTTCTGTATCCGGTATTCTTGAACAATATACTAATAAATCGGGTGGTATCAATTATGATTATTATCAATTGCTGACTACAAATACAGAATCCTTCTCGTTCCAGCATGTTGCTGACCTGGATGGAGATGGAGACGTTGATTTCGATGATTATGATATTTTTGGTAAATACTGGAGATTATACGAAGGCAAGTAACAATAATGCCTTTAAGCAAGGAAAACACTCTTTTTTAAGGACAGATGAAGATGAAAAAAGAATATATTTTTGGAATACTATTTTTCAGTGCGATATGGGGTACCTCAGAGGCTTTTCTTGGAGGAGCATTATATAATTCTGGTATTCCATATTCTTCCGTATTATTAACAATAATAGGCTTTAGCGTTTTAGCTTTTGCCGGGGTTTCTTTCCCTCAAAGAGGAACTGCTACGCTTATAGCCGCTTTGGCAATGCTTTACAAATTCCTGAATAGTCCTTTTTTCGCTTGTCATTTACTTGGGATTCTTATGGTTGGAATTTGTTTCGATTTGTTCTTCAATGTATTTAAAGTAAGAAATCGTTCCATTTCTGCGGCAGCAGCAATTTATCTAAACTATACGTTATTTGCGGTAATGATAACTTATGTCTTTAGATATAAACACTGGGTAGAAGGCGGTATTCCTAAAATACTCAGCCACATTGGTATCAGCGGTACTATGGCTGCATTGGGATGCGCAATTTTTGTACCTGTCAGTTTTTACCTTGCTGAAAGAATGAAGTCATACAGTGAAAGACCGTTTAATCTGCAATATAAATTAGCACCGGGTGGTATTCTTATAACCACACTCGGATTGTGGATTTATAGTTTAGTTGTTTTTGGTTTATGAAAATATGGCAGAAATGCCAATACTTATTTTATGGACAGGTCCAAAGCACAGTGGCAAAACAACACGTGCTTTGGACCTTGTTAATTCAGCCCGAAAAGAAGGATTC
>JAFGEF010000016.1 GCA_016931715.1 Sedimentisphaerales bacterium | reverse complement strand
GCTGAGCACGAGGACTGGCCATCATTGTCTGGTCAATCATGCTTTCAGCCTGACGATACTGGCCTTCGAAAAGAAGCTGCCTGACTTTAGGCAAAGCATCGAGTGCATTAGGATTGTCGGGATTGTATGGTCCACCTGCCCAGAGTGTATCCTCATTAAGACAGATGGCTTCCGAATCAATTCCGCCAAATATCATTGCCCCCTGTTTGCCATTACCAACAGGCAGTGCACTTGTCCATGCAGTTGCAGGCTGGCGATACCAGAGACTAAGCGACTCATCAGGCGGCGGCGCTTCGCCTGTAAGTGTACCGGTGTATGCCGGCAGAGAAGTGGCAGCAAAACCTGCCTGAATACTGCCGATAATGATTAATGCGATGCACGCTATTCGCCAAATATTTTTGTTCGTCACATTGTTCTGTTTCTTTTCACTGTTCATGTTTTTTTCTCCATCTTGTCGATGCTGCTGTCGTATTATTTTTCTCTGCTATTAATTTCCTTTCTTTGTATCGGCGGTGATGCACATACAGTAAGATTAGATAACTCCTGTATCATATTGACTCTTTAATATTTGAATATTATTACTTTAATCACTGTTAGGTGTGTCGTATATGCCAAATGTTGTCTATCGCATGGATATTATTGACTTTTTGTTATAATGATACTAATAGAGCTTCAATAGAGATAACACGAATATACCCTCTCGTGTTGAATCTGCTTAGCTGCTTTGCAATGCACCGCAACTACTGCGCAGTTCGACGAAGCAGCTTCTATTAAGCTATCCGAGCAACCCAATCAAGCGGTGTGTGCCGGCCAAGCTTCAAATGGATTTCTACCGGCTTTCCCTCCGGCAAGTGCAGGTCGCAGTTTGCCGTGCCAGGCTTGGGCTTTGCCGCTAAAACTCCGTCAGGCGCTGTAATCGCTTCGATACCATATCTGGCAATCAAAGTAACATCCTGCTTTTTTACCGAGGTGATTGTTATGTCCACAGTCCTCGCCTGCATATCCCAGGTTAGTTTGTCAATCCTTGCGAAGGTACGGGCCAGCATCCCGCTGATTGATCCCTTAACCAACGAGGCAGGAAGTGCCGGAAGCACCTCAATCACACCGGGGCGCGAATAGGCCAGCATTTCCATCATGATAGTTGGAATTCCACCCTGCGCATCCGGCACAGGCGCGCCATAAGGCTCGCGTGAACACCGCAGCGCGGTACTGACATAGCCCTGCTCCATCAATTGCCGCAGTTGGACGTCCACGATGCCGTTGTCTTTGAGCCGCGCTCCAGCCAAAGCACGATGGCAGCGGGTATAAGCAGGCAGAGCTTCACCCGATACTGAAGTAGACATCGTATCGAAAGTGTGCCTGCGGTCGGCTATCACGGCGGCTCGTGCGAGTTGCGGCGTGCGGTCGGGGTCAATTTCGTCACCAGGCCAGGCTCCATAGAGATGAGAAAGGTGCCGATGACTGTAATGCTCTTGCAGAGTGGGCCAGGCCCATTCCTTCAGGGTGCCGTCCTTTTCGAGCAGGTAGGGCGGCATTTTGGCCAGCATCGCTTTCCATTTGGGCACACTGTCAGTGTCGGTGCCAAGAATCTCGCAAGCCTGAATCAAATTAGCCAGGACTTCCCGGCAGACTGTGATGTCCATGTTGGCATTGGCCAGCACTGGGCCCGACGGGTCGGTACTCGTGGGCAAGTTCTCCGGCGAGAAGGATGGGACGAACATGTAGTTCCCATTCTTGTCGGTCAGTGTTAGGAAGTCCTCGTAGAACATCGCCAGTTCCTTCAAGCCCGGAAGAACACGGTTGCGGAGGAATTCCTGGTCGCCGGTGGCCAGATAATGGTCCCAGAACGGGCGGTAGGCCAGGCCGCCGGCAGAAATCCAGTAGGGCCATAGGCCTCCAATTACGGAGCTGTTGGAGTAATAATACTTGACACCCATTCCTCTTTGCGGCCAGAGGGGATACGACGTGCCGCGGAATCCGAAGATATTTTTGGCATTAGCCCGGCAGTCCGGTGCCAGGCTCTCGATCCAATTGAAATATGCTTCCGTGCCTTCGCGTAGGTCACCCTGTACCGCACCGGCCGTTTGCAGAAGGCCGAAGCCCGCTGGTCGTACTTCTTCTCCAAGGCGCTGGTAGTCCGGCTCTGCACCGGGTGTTTGCAGGTTGACGGTGTAGCTGCTCTCTCCTGCGATGCCCGGATACTTGCCGCTGGTGAGAATGAACCAATGGCGTCCCATTTCGAATACCTTCTCGAGCAATGCGGGCGAATAATCCAGCCTTGACCGCTGGTCGGCCAGCAGTTCCTCGGCGGACATGCCGTATTGGCTAGCGCCGCCGAAATCCACCGTGACGCGGTTGAGCATTTCCGACTGTACCTTACGATGGCGTTCCAGGAGGGTCGCATAATCCGGGGTGATTTGTTCGACTGCCTGCTGAAGAGCTTCCACTTTGTCTTCGCTGAAGTCGGGGAAATACTCAATACGGGTGAGCAGCATCACCGAAGTTGCGTTTTCGATAACCAGAGCGTCCTTATCCATCTTGGCTAAGCCGCCGTTGCGAACTACACGGGTAACTCCGGCGTAGCCGCTGTTGTCCACGGAGGGATCCAAACGGTATTTGTAAATGAGGCGTTGCGCATTAAAATCGTGTTGAACATCGCCGGCTTCGGGACCTTTGGATGCTCCCTTGGCGGGGTGGCTGTTCCCTGTCATACCGGAACTCATGCTCCACTGGGCAGACATCTGTAAAGAGATTCGGACATTCACCGACTGACCGGCTGGGGCGGTGAGCCATTGCACGATGACGTTGTCCGGCCGGGAGGTAATGTTCTGACGAAGCCAGTCGCCGTGCTCGTCGCTCCAGTACACTTTCACCTCGCTGGTCTCGAAATTGACAGTGCGGAGATAGTTCCTGACCGACGTGGTTTTCGGAAAATCAAGCTGCATCAGGAATGCCGGAATAGTGCGGTGCGGTTCGGTATCCTGTTTGATGGGACCTTCATTCATATGCTGGAGCGCAAGTGTCATGGCTTCGCGGTGTCTCCCTTCAAGCATCATTTGTCTCACCTGCGGAAAAATGTCCGCGATTTGGGGTGCATCCAACGGCCTCTTCCAAGGCATGAGCAGGTTTTCGTGATGGAAAAGGATTTGCTCCGAGTAAGGATCGCCCATCAACTCGAAATTCATAGCTCCATTGCCGGAAGTGAGACTCTCGCTGACGAGGCTGCCGGGCGTGATGCTGCAAAAGCCCCGCTGCGGTACAATCTTCCGCTTTCGCCGTTCCTCCAGTGACATCGGTGAGATCGGATATGATCTTGCTGGCGTCGGCGGCTTGGGCAGGAATGGATCCCCTTGCACACGGTGAAGATATTCAGCCGGACGGTTATCAGCCTGTGTCGTTCCGGCTGACGCTGAGGTCTGGCCGGAAGTCCGGAGTGGTTTCTGAGGACTGTTTTCACTCGCTTTGAGCGGCTCTAACAACTCTGGAGAACCCGCTATACCGGCAGCGAATATGCTTGTCTTAAGAAAATTTCTACGTTTCATAAATTAATTCCTCATCTGGTTCATTGTCATAAGAGATTCGGAATCTGTTCCGAATTTCTTCTTGTTTTTGCTGTGATTATCACGCAACCCAATTAGCCCAATCGAGCGGATTGCTCCGGCCAAGATTTAGATGTATTTCCACTGGTTTGCCCTCCGGTAAGTGCAGGTCACAAGTGGCCTTGCCCGGTTGAGGCTTCGCCGCCAAAACTCCATCAGGTGCCGAGATATTTTCAATACCATATCTGGCAATCAACGTAACGTCCTGCTTCTTGAGCGAGGTGACCGTTAAGTCCACGGTACGAGCTTCCATGTCCCAGGCAAGTTTGTCGAGCCTGGCAAAGGTGTGCAGCAGCATCCCGTTCATTGAGCCTTTCACCAGTGATGGAGGAAGGGCCGGAAGCACTTCAATCACACCGGGACGGGAGTAGGCGAGCATTTCCATCATAATGGTGGGAATTCCACCCTGCGCATCCGGCATGGCCGTACCTGTGTAGGGGTCGTGAGAACACCGGAGAGTCGTGCCTACGTAGCCTTCTTCAATTAGTTGCCGCAGTTCGGTATCCACCATGTAACTGTCTTTGAGCCGTGCCCCAATCAAAGCGCGATGGCAGCGGCCATGGGCAGCCAGCCTTTCCGGTATGCGCCTCCGGTCGGCCATCAGCGAGGCCTTCGCCAACTGCGGTGTGCGATCCGGGTCAATTTCGTCGCCGGGCCAGACGCCGTAGAGATGAGAGATGTGCCGATGAACATAACGCTCTCCCAGTGTGGGCCAGGCCCATTCCTTTAGGGTGCCGTCCGGTTCGAGCAGATAGGGCGGCAATTTTGCCAGTATCGCCTTCCATTTCGGAACGCTGTCGGCCTCGATGCCCAGCATTTCACAAGCCTCGACCAAATTGGCCAGGACTTCCCGGCACACCGCGATGTCCATGCCGGCGTTAATCACCATCATGCACGAAGGATTCAGGCTGCCCGGGTTATTCTCCGGCGAGAAGGATGGAACAAAGATGTAATTCCCATTTTTGTCAGTGACCGTCAGAAAATCCTCGTAAAACATCGCCAGGTCTTTGTAAGCCGGCACCACTCGCTTGCGAAGGAACTCTATGTCCCCGGTTACCAGGTAGTGATCCCAGAACGGACGCACACACCAGCCTCCGACTGCAACCCAGTAGGGATGCGGCCAGGTTTCGCCGGTCGCAATCGTACCAGAGTGGTCGAACATGGCAGCGACGCCAGAATCTTTGGTCGGAGCGATGGTATAACTCGTGCCGCGCATGCCGAAAATATTCTTTGCGTTGGTGCGGAAGTCCGGGACCAGGCTCTCCATCCAGTTGAAGTAGGCTTCCTCGCCTTCGCGGTGATAGCCCAGGGCCATGGGCGAGAGCTGCAGGTTGATATTTATATTGGTCAAGGCCGACATGCTGCAATACTTGCCGCTGGTGAGGATGAACCAATAGCGGCACATGTCGAACAATTTCTCCAGAAAAGCAGCCGAATAGCCCGGACTGGACCGCTGAGCGGACAAAAGTTCCTCGGAAGACATGGCATATTGCGAGGCACCGCCGAAATCCACAATGACGCGGTTGAGCATCTCGGACTGCACCTTGCGAGCCCGCTCCAGCAGCGCCGGATAGTCCGGGGTGATTCCTTCCACCGTCTGCCGCAAAGCTTCCACCTTATCCTCGCTGTAGTCCGGGAAAACTTCAATGCGAGTGAGAAGCATGACAGACGTCGCATTCTCGATGACCAGCGTGCCTTGCTCCATCCTGGCCGAGCCGCCGTCGCGGACCACGCGGGTCATACCGGCGAAGCCCCTGTTGTCCACCGATGGATCCAAAAGGCCTTTAAAAATCAACCGCTGCTCGTTGAAGTCCATCTGTGTGTTGCCTGTCCCACCGCCTCGTGCGGCCGGCATTCCCCCTCCGGCACGCGCTCGTCCTCCCGCGCGCCCGCCTCCGCGCATCCCTCCCCCGCCCGAAGACATCGTGATGCTGACATTCACCAACTGTCCTTTAGGGGCTGTGAGCCATTGGACTACGAGGTTGTCAGGCCGCGACGTGAATATCCGGCGAATCCAGTCGCCGCGCTCGTCCGTCCAGTGAACCTTCACCTCGGTACTCTCGAAATCAACCGTGCGGAGATAGTCCTTGACAGACTCGGTTTTCGGAAAATCCAGACGCATCGATAATGCCGTGACTCCGCCCGCCTGCCGGGTGACTGGATTCTTATGCCATTCGTTATAAGCGAATTGCGCTGCTTCGTGGTATTTTCCGTCCAGCACCATTTGCCGCACCTGCGGGAAAATTTCCGCGATGTTGGGCGCCTCGAATGGCCTCCTGCGCGGCGCGAACAGGCTCTCGTGCCGGAAAGGAATCTGTTCGGTGTAGGGATTACATGCCAACTCGATATTTACAGCTCCATTGCCGGTGATGAGAGCATCACTTCCGGGTGTAATACTGCAAAAGCCCCGCCGCGGCACAATGTTCCGCTTGATCCGCTCCGCCAGCGGCATTGGCGAAATCTTTATATCGGCAGGTGGTTCCGCAAACACCGGCGGCTTGGGCAGAAATTCTTCTTTTTGCACACGGCGAAGATATTCAGCGGAACGGGTCTCCTCCAGTGCCGAGCCTGTTGCCCCTGAAATCTGGTCTGGTTTTGGGGAACTGCTTTCGCTTGCCGGGAGCGGTTGGAGCAAATTTAGAGAACCAGCCAAGCCGGCGGCGACTGTACTTTTCTTAAGAAAATCTCTGCGTTTCATAATTTCCTCACCTTTCGTATTTTTAACAAGAGGCTCTAAAATAGACTTCGTTTTTACATACTTTCATATTTATTGTACAATACAAAGTAGAAAATCAGTCTGCCTGCTATAGCAGACATTATTATAATAATAATCTGCAACTTTAAGCAGGTATTAAGAGCGAAAAAATTTCTAAAAGCTGAATTTACATTTTTATCAATATATTGCAAACAAAAAGTTGGTAAATTTTAAGCGATACAGGCTTGTTCCGATAGGACAGCAAAACGATTTCGTTTCTCATCATTGCGGATTTTTTGGTATTCAAAAAAGAAGATAGCGGCTAAAGGCCTATTGAACCTCATAACTGCATAACTTGGCTTAAAAAAACGCTCGATATTGGCTATGTTCTTGACTAATCGGTTTTTATTGTGTACAAACAGCTTTATGTTCGTCCCCGTAGCTCAATGGATAGAGCGTTGGCCTCCGGAGCCAAAGGCTGTGAGTTCGACTCTCACCGGGGATATTTTAACATTTCTTAAGCGGTTATTAAAATTGCCTCGAAGGATAAGGGTCTTGACCATTCAATGTGTATATTGTAAGATGATGAAAGTCTTATAATTGTTCGTTAAATTGGAAATCCCAGTAAGAACCTCATAAACAACAAGAAAGGGATTAGATACATGAAAAAGAAAATCTTTTTAATTGCTCTTATTACTTTGTGTTCTTCTTTAGCAGCGATATCCGACGAAGGCAGTACCACAGATGTCAATGATTCCCGGGGTAAGATGAAACCCTGGGACAAAGGAGCCTGGGAAACTGGTAAATACCGCAATGTGTTCCTTGAAGCCGGATATAAACAGGAAGAAATCGACGCGAAGCTGGCAAAGGCTTATTCTGATCTTTTCGAAGGCCCAAACAGGGTTTATTTCGAAGTGGGTGATAACATGGCTTATGTGACGGACATCAAGAACCGTGATGCACGTACGGAAGGTCTTTCGTATGGCTTGATGGTTGCAGTGCAATTGAACAAGAAAGATGTTTTCGATAAGCTGTGGCGATGGACAGTCAAATACATGCAGCACCAAGAAGGTCCGCGCGAGGCTTATTTTGCATGGTCCGTCAATCCTCAAACAGGCAGAATGAACTCGCAGGGCTCTGCATCGGATGGCGAATTTTACTTTGTAACTGATTTGTTATTCGCATCTAATCGATGGGGCAATGATACCGGCATAAACTATTATGCAGAAGCAAGAAGAATTCTGGATGCCATGTGGAAAAAGGACGGGACAGGGGGCATAACTCATGTTATAAATTTGGAAAACAAAATGATTACATTTGTGCCGGATAACAGTGGATACGGCTGGACCGATCCTTCATACCACATACCTGCTTTTTACGAGGTCTGGGCAAAATACGCTAAAGACGGACACGAAGATTTTTATCTCGAGTGCGCCAAGGTCTCACGAGAGTTCCTGCACAAGGCATGTCACCCGGTGACCGGCCTGACTCCTGATAACACGGAGTTCAGCGGAGAACCGCGCGGGAGAGGCCGCTTCGGCAGCGCATTCGGCTTCGACTCATGGAGAGTTCCAATGAACATAGCCTTAGACTATTCGTGGTCATGCAAAGACATGGAATGGCAGCAGGATTACTCTAAGCGCCTTCAGAACTTTCTATTTGCAAGAGGTATAGACAAGTTCGAGGACCAATTTAATGCTGATGGCACAGCTCGTCAAAACATCATGGGTGCAGGCGGATACCGTACATTACGACATTCTCTGGGCTGGGTTGCGACTACCGGAGCAGCGTCTCTTATGAGCACACAGGCCAAAGGCTGGAAATTTGTCGATGGAGTTTGGAACGCAAAACTCGAACCTTACGAAGATGGATACTTTGACCCATATTACGATGGCTTATTGTATCTCTTCAGTCTGATGCACCTGAGCGGCAATTATAGAATCATTACGCCTGAGATTAGTCAATAACTCACGATTATACCTCTGGTATAATTCGATGATTTAGTAAGCTGTCCACCTGTTTATTATTAGTCATTGTACTGATCTGCATTGTAGCCGTCACCACCCAAAGTACCATCTTTTCCGTAGCTGATTATATCATAGCTGCCTGAATTGATTGTACCATTGGGAACATAGATATATTCAAAGCCCCATGGATCCTGCAACTGGCTTTGTTTCAGATAAGGGCCCAGCCAGCCATCTATTCCAGGATTGGTCAGAAGATTGTTAAGACTATTTGGATACTCTCCGCAGTTAAAAAGATAAGCATCTATCGAAGTCTCAATGTCTTTCATCTTGGTTTTTGTCAATTTCCATTTTGATTCGTCAATTTGCTTAAACAGTTTCGGAGCTGTAATTCCCGCAAGCAGTGAAAGAATTACAATTACAACAAGCAGCTCAACAAGCGTAAATCCCTTTCTGATTTTATTATCTCTCTTTTGCCAAATCATGTTGATAACCTTTCATATAATCAGTTTAATAAATTTTGTTATGCGCATAATAACTTTTGTCATTACAGGTTATAATGTTTTGGTTTAGTCTGCCGCGGTTTTCTTTATAATCAGACGAACATCTACTTGATTTTATTGCAGAAATTTTTATATATACAATAGAAATATAATTACATAACTGCTCAATATTATCGCTGATAACCAATAACAGGCTGCCTGGCAGCACCAGTTGTAGATTTCCGCGAGCGAAAATTATGTTCTGATTCGAGGCATATTATTTCTTTGACATCCATAATATAATATGATATATTACATGTCATATTTTTAGCAAATGCCGGAGCATTCTGTAAGCTCAATTAGTTGCGTTCATTAAAGAGACTGGAATGCCGGGTGTTTTTCTTTGAGGCATAGTATTGAGTGAGGAGGATATAAGATGACTAAGGCGAATAATTCGAGATTTTCGCGGGTAATTATTTCCGCAATTACAATATGTATAATCAGCATTCCTGCCTATTCGAAATACAGCGGCGGGACGGGAGAGCCTAAAAATCCGTACAAAATTGCTACAGCCGCCGATCTGATTGCCCTTGGCGAGAGTTCCGAAGACTACAAAAAACATTTCATTCTGACCAGCGACATTGACCTGGCTCCAAACTTGCCCGGCGGCAGGGTCTTTAATAAAGCCGTCATAGCGCCTGACACTGACCCAGATGATTACAGGAATGATTTTCAGGGCTCGCCTTTCGCCGGAATATTTGACGGCAATGGTCACACAATCTCGAATCTTACAATCACAAACGGGAGCTATACAGGTCTTTTCGGGCAACTCATGTCTGGCGCTATGATCAAAAACCTGGGGCTTGTCGATATCAACATTACAAATTCGGATTCTTACGTCGGCAGTCTGGCGGGATGCAATTATGGAACTGTGTTCCAGTGCTGCAGCACCGGTTCGGTTACCGGCACAGGAGACCGTGTCGGCGGATTAGTCGGGTATAACTATGGCAATATGACCGGTTGTTGCAGTACAAGCTCGGTTAGCACCGCCGGATACTGTGCTGGAGGGCTGACAGGTCAAAACACCGGAACAATCACAAATTCTTATTCTGAGGGTATTGTCGCAGGAAATTCGTACATTGGCGGCCTTGCGGGAGCAAATGGCGAATATTATAACCTGGGCATAGGAGTACTATTGCCGGGCTTAATATCCAATTCCTATTCGACATGTGTTGTCAGCGGCGGTTCGGGCGTCGGCAATTCATCCGTTGGCGGATTAGTCGGAAGAAACTGGGGAGGCACTGTGAGCGCCTGCTTCTGGGACATGCAGACCTCCGGTCAGGCCACAAGTGACGGCGGCACAGGACTTACGACTATTCAGATGACAAACATCCATACATATCTCAATGCAGGATGGGACTGGCTCGGTGAAATCCCGAATGGAACCCATGAGATTTGGCAGATGCCGGAACCAGGCAGCTATCCGATTCTGACTATTTTCAGCGAGTATGCCCTGCCACCGCTGGAAGGGCTTGGTACTCTCGAATCTCCTTACCTTGTATCCGATGCCGTAGAACTCGGCGCGATATACTACAACAATCTCTGGTCTTGTTATAAGCTGACCAAACCAATTGATCTTTCGGGCATCAGTTGGAGTATGTCGGTAATCCCTTGGTTTGCCGGCACATTTGATGGCAATAATCTAACGATTTCACATCTGACCGTTAACAGCGATGGTGAAGACTATGTCGGACTGTTTGGCCAGTTGGTATCAGGGGCTGAGGTAAAGAACCTGGGAGTTGCAGATGCAAATATAACCGGTTCAGGCTACTGTGTCGGCGGAATAGCCGGTTTCAATAAAGGCAGTTTAACTCAGTGCAGCAGCACAGGTTATGTGTCTGGAACAGGAGACTATGTCGGCGGACTGGCAGCTATCAATGGAGGCAGTATAACCCGCTGTTACAGCATCAGCACAGTCGATGGGAATAATATGGCCGGTGGATTGGCAGGTTATAACGACGGCGATGTAACCCAATGCCGCAATAATGGTGCAATAACAGGAAATCAACTTGTCGGCGGACTTGCAGGAGGTAATGGAGGCAGTTTAAGCCAGTGCTGCAACACGGGTACAGTCACATGTACCGGAGGATATTGGGATGGGTACGCCGGCGGATTAGCTGGAGAGAACAATGGTGATGTGACCCAATGCTATAATAATGGTGCAATCACAGGAAATGAACATGTCGGGGGATTAGCAGGGCTCAACGGAGGCAGTTTAATCAAGTGCTATAATACAGGTACAGTTACAGGCACCGGATGGTATTGGGATGGGTATATTGGCGGATTAGTGGGCGAGAACCTGTATGGTTCTGTGAGCGGCTGTTTCTGGGATATCCAGACTTCAGGACAAACCGCCAGTAACGGCGGAACCGGCAAGACCACAACCCAGATGCAGACAACAAATACTTTTACTAATGCCGGCTGGGACTTCACGGGCGAGACGGCTAACGGTACGAATAACTTCTGGAGTATTTGTGAGGGAATGAATTATCCAAGACTGGCCTGGCAAATACGAGCAGGAGACTATGTTTGCCCAGACGGCATAGCAATGGAAGACTTTGCGTTTTTTATGGATCACTGGGGAGATATGAACTGCCGGCAGGATAATGCTTATTGTGATGGTACAGACCTCGACTTCTCAGGCATGGTTAATATCAATGACTATGAAATCCTGGTTAACATCTGGCTGGCAGAAAATTTATAGCTGAATATTGATAATAAAACCAGCCTGAATCACAATTACAATTTGGACAGTTCCTGCCTGTTTGAGACTCCAGTACGTACCAAATATGCACGTTCGAGCATCTTTTGACCTTTTACTGGTTACCACATGATATCACAAGTCTTTTATTGACTGTTATAAACAACTTGACTACAATTATTTGCAAATCCTGTTAGAGGCCCCATGCAGCAAGAAGCCGTGAGTTCGACTCTCACCAGGAATAGTTTTGGTTTATAAATGAATTTTTGCAAAACTCTTATTTATAACTATGTTTTTTTGAGTAAGGATACTCATGACATTGTATTTCAGGTCTATTTGCAGCAGCAGTAATGGAAATTGTCTTGCTCTGTGGTCGGAACATACCAGATTGCTCATCGACTGCGGCCTGACTTCCATGAAAAGTACCCGGCAAGTGCTGGATTCCATATTCGGTACAGATGTACAAGCGGATTCTATTCTGCTGACCCACAATCATTCAGATCATATTTCGTATTACCCTCTTAGAGTGCTTGAAGAGCTTGGACAAACAATTCGTATTCACGAGGATTGCGTTGACCAGCTCAAGGAGAAGCACTTCAACGGGTATGGTTTTAAAAAGCTGAATATCAAACCGTTCAAGAATAAAAGTTTCTCTGTCGGCGAATTCTCGATAAAACCTTTTAAGGTGAGTCACAGCCCGTCCTATCCGACCTGTGGTTTTCTGATTTCCTGTGAAGACAAGAAAATTGTGATAGCCACAGATTTTTTCGAATGGGATAGTGTTTTTGAATATTTTCTTGATTCCGATTTTATTTTTGTCGAGTCAAATCATAACCTGGAATTATTGGAACAGTTCTATAATCCCAACAGTCAATTTCATATGCCTAATCCGCAAACAGGCAATTTGCTTTTAAATGCTGTCGGCGGCAGCAGGAAATCTCCCGCCGCTGTAATGCTCGGACACATCAGCAGCCAGAGAAACGAGCGTGATTTAGCCCGCAGGGAGACTGTCAGTGTTTTTGAAGAAGCCGGCAGGCAGATGGATTTCGACCTGCTTACCGCCCCGCTTAGAGAGTGCAGCGAGTTAATATCGATTGGTTAAACTCACTTACGAAGTTGAATTCCTTATCTGTGCAAATGTTTAAAAAATACAATGACAATTTCGATATCACCGTGCCTTCATGAAAAATAATTATCGGTGAATGGTTAAGCAATCATTCGCCGATTGATAGTGACAAAGGGTGGTGGTGCTGGGAAGGCGCAAGAAATTACCTTTTTGCCGACGGCCATACAGCTTTGCTTGAGGCAAAAGAAATTCGTCCCGCACGAGACGGATTTCCAGATGCGAATCTTACATTTTATGGAATAAAAGGGATAGATTTTCCTGCGGCAAAACAGTTGGCGGATATTTCTAATTAAAGTAAAATGATGCTAAAAAAGTCAGTTTTAGTATTGAATAATCTTTTTCAAAGAATATTTGTCAACCGAATTTGTACTTATAGCGTCTATATACTTAGAAAGCTATTATAATAAAGGTTAAATAATGATGTATTACGCTTTTAGGTATTTAAGAAGGAAAAAGACCAATGGAAGAAGAAAAATCATTAAAAAGCGATAATAAGAAACAATACTGGATGAAATTAATAATTTTCGCAGTATTTCTTTTTCTTTTCCTAATCTTTGTTTCTGTCTTTATTTTTGTTGTAAAGAATTCATCCGATCCGGCCAGTGCGGCTGTAATCAGAATAGCCGCTGCATTGCAGCTCGGTAAAGATCCGAATGAACTGACCGATGCTGATTTTGCAAAAATAACAAGGCTTGATTTTTATAGAAAAAGTTTTTCTGATATCGAGCTGTTGAAGAAGTTTAAGAACCTGGAACAATTATCTCTCAGCGAGACTGATTTTGTAGAACCAGTCATACCTGAATGGAAAGCTCTACTGGTAAAAATCAGAGTTATCAAGGATCCAGGTAATTATATTGATTTAAGCCCGCTTAAAAAACTCAAGAAGCTTCAGTTACTTGCAATTATCAATCAGAGGATTAACGATATCAGGCCACTTTCAAAACTTACTAACCTGACAGATTTACAGCTTACACAAACTCAATTATCTGATTTAGAGCCGCTAAAAGGATTGACAAACCTGCGAAAGCTATATGTTGACGGAACTCAGGTTTCAGACCTCGAGCCGTTAAGAGTATTAACCGACTTACGAGAGTTAAGTATAGGAAGCACTCATGTGACAAATCTTGAACCAATAAAAGAATTAACAAAACTGCAAAAACTTGTTGTTAGTGATACTCAGATTACAAACCTTGAGTCTTTAAGAGAATTAACAAACTTAAAGGAGTTATATATCAGCAAAACTTCTATAGCAAATCTTGAGCCGATTAAAGAATTAACAAATCTGCTATTACTCAATATACAATTATGTAATAATATATCAGATAAGCAGGTAGAAGAACTGCAAAAAGCCCTTCCTCATTTGAGGATTCAACGTGCTTTGGGAAGGTAACTTTACAAACAAAAAATATTAAAGATAATAGAATTAATTGATAGAAAGAAACTACCAAAATAATGACAACAGAAAGGAGATAATTATGAAAGGTTTAACACACTTTTCAAAAGCGGCTGTTCTTGGCCTGTTTCTCGGAAGTCTGGTTCTTCAGAATGCAACATTGTACGCAAGAAACGCTCAAAATGTCGAGCAAATGACCATAGATGAAATTTCAAACTATTTTAGTAGTCATTGGCAAGATAGATACACATTATCTTCGCAGATTTTCAACAAAGCAGAAAAAGAACCTGAGTTTAGAAAGCAACTAATCGAAACGCTTATAAAACGATTCGCTGAGGAAACTAATAACGTCAGATCTGCATTCTTAACACGTGCATTTAGTTCTCTTAACGCACGCGAGGTACTGCCGCAATTAAGAAAGAAATGGATTGAAATTGAAAAAAAAATCTATGCCATGGAGGGATCGGAACTGCGAATCCAGTTGCTTCTTACCATTGCAAAGCTTTTACCTGAAGATGAAGGTATTGAATTTCTTATTAAGACCGAATCTGACGCTACCGAAGCACCTGTCGCAAGATTCAGAGCAACTATTCTTCTATGTGCTACCGGAAACAAAAAAGCAATCGAACATGTTCTTGCAGTATATGAAAAAGCGAAGAAAGAATTTCCTGCTGCTATGGTCGGCAATAATGTTTCATTGAAGAAAACACCAACTGATAGCGATGGGGATTTGATTTCTAATGCTGATGAGATTGTTCTTATGCTCGATCCAAACAATCCGGATACCGATGGCGATGGTTTAATTGACGGCAACGACCGTAATCCGCTTTGCAAGCTGCAGGAAGCAAAACTATCTGATGACCAGGAAATTGCACAGTTTATTTTATACCTGCTTGGAAAATACTATTGCCTTTCTCTATCGAATCCATCTACTTTCTTTAGTCCATTTAAATGCAAAATGCTGATAGTTGACCTTACTGACGACTTTGAAGGGATGGCGAGACCGGGATTATTTGCTAGTCTATCATTTACAGGTATTGATGGTGTAATACTGCATCTTGGAAGCGAACAAATCCTGAAGTTGCGTACCGTTCACGATTTACTTGATACGATACGTTTGCACAAATACCCGGACGAACAAAAAGATATAAAGAAATTTTCCTTAACTGAATTTAATCGCCACTTCAATATGACATTTAAAAATTACAATGGCACCTGGCTGCCGATAGACTGGGAAAGTGGAGGTTCGTCTTAAAATTTGATTGATATAAAATAAAAGTAATAGATTAGCCTGCGACAGAACTGGCGGCGGCTGATACTGTCTCAAGTAATCAGAAGTAATTACTTTAGTTCAGGTTTCTTCTTATTACAGAAGCTGCGGATATCGTATTTTCAATATTCCCGTTCTGCACAGTCATTGAAATCTGTACGCTTCTTACGTTCAGCAGAGAAGCGGCATCTATAAAAGTATCATTTGTAAAAGTCATGGCGGTTACATTGTCACAAAGCAGGTAATCGCTTCCCCCTGATACCAGGTACAGCTTGTTGTCTGCGCTTCTGTAATCATAAGTAAGAGTTTGGCCATCCGGTGTGAGGAAAATACACTGGTTGGATGGTGTGCAGGGATCGACTGCTTCAGCGGTACGAAGCTGAGAAGTTATTCTGCATAAAGCCTGCCTTGAACTGTTGATTGTCTTGAAAATATCCTCGTTTTCCGAATAGTTCATAATGGAACTCTGGAAAGCGAAAGCGACCGCCGCAAGCAATATGCTCGATATTGCAAGAGCAATAAGCAGTTCGACAACTGTAAAGCCTTTTTTATTAGTAGTATTCAGCATTTTAGCGCCTCTTTAGTATCTTGCCCGAAGCCAGCTCGAAGAACAAATTTCTTCGGAGTTCTGAAAAACTTTCACAGTAATTCTAACGAAGTTCGTGCTATGATTGGCTGCGACCTGCTCGAAATCAGAAGGATTAACATTCTGGACGGTTACCTGCTGGCTGAACGAGGCGAAATTGCTTAGTGTGTTTCTGCCTGCATCGATCGGCGGCGAAAAATTTGCATCGTCAAAATCGTCCAGGTCGTCGTAGATTGCAAGCGTCTCACCAGCCTCCGGGCCGAAATTTGCGAGTTGGGTAACCGGATCCACAACCGGAAGCATAGCAGCAAGCTCTTTTACCTGTTCGAGAAGGAACTCGGCGGTTGATAACTCCGTTCCCGCGCCGTTTGCCTGTGTGAATGCGCTATTGGCTCCGACTAACGAAGCGATGGCGAAGCCGACCAGAATAACCGCAATCATTACTTCGATGAGCGTAAAACCATTTTTATATCTTGAATATCTCATCTTAATTCCCCGTTTGATTTTGTTATTTGCCCATGACGAGGTTGGACATTTTGAATATCGGCAGGATGATGCTCATTGCTATAAAACCAACCAGCACACCCATACAGACAATCATTATCGGTTCAATCATCGATGTCACGGCTTTGATAACTGTTTTCAATTCTCTTGCATAGAAATTTGAAACATCTCTTAATACGTCACTCATCGTTCCGGAATCTTCGCCGCTTCTTATCATCTGAACAACACTGCTCGGCATAAGTTTATACTGGCTCAGACTTGAAGCGATTTTCTTGCCCTGCCGCACTTCTTCATGCACACCATGCCACATATTTCTGTAAAGCACGTTGCCCGCGATTTGTGCGGTAATGGAAATTGTATTCAGAATCGGAACGCCTGCTCTTGTCAGCACTCCCATTGTGTGCAGCGACCTTGTTATATACAAGCTGCGGCAAAGTGTCTTGATAAGCGGCAGCGTCAATTTTGTTTTGTCCCACCAGAGCCTTCCGACTGCTGTCCCCGTGAAGTACCAGAAACCCCAGAACATGCCTCCTATTGCAGGAACGATATAATACCAGTACCCGCGAAGAAATGCGCTGGTGGCCATCAGGGCTTTGGTCGGACCGGGCAGGTATTGTTCTTTGCCGGCAAATATCGCTGTAAATTTAGGAAGAACAAAACAAAGTAAAAACGTTGTTACCGTAACAGCCATTACCGCTATGATTATCGGATAGACCATTGCCCCCTTGACCTGCGAGCGTGTTTCTGCTTCGGAATCCAGGTATTCCGCGAGTTTCTGCATCATATCACTCAGTGAACCGCTTATTTCCGCTGCTGCTATCATGTTAATATACAGCTCGGTAAAAGTATGCGGATGCTCAGCCAGAGCCTGCGAAAAGCTTTGTCCCGATTCGATGCGATTCTTCAGATCCATTATAATTTGTTTGAACTTTACATTGTCATTCTGCTCGGCTATCGATTCGAGAGAGTCCTGAAGACTGATGCCGGCACGGACCATAACTGCAAGCTGGTTCGTAAAGTTGAGAATATCTTTTCGGCCTGGTCCTAACTCAATCCTGAATCCTTTTAACTTATTGAAGGCTTTAGCCTGAACATTTCTGTTCGGCTGCTTCAATACAGATGCGGATTCTGTGTCACGCTGCTCCTGCTGAAATACGGGACGGTTACTGCGCTTTCTTTCCGCTACCGCGGTCGCACTTTTTTGATTTCGCAAAGTATCTTCAAACATAAATAAATGCTCCAACTATTTGCATTTTGCTTTTTCTGTTATTATTGAGCCATAACGCTGCTGGGCTTCTGAACAACATCGAACTCATCGACAGGCACAAGAGTCTTTTCCATTTTTGCCGGATTGCTTGATCGCATTATCGCCTCTTCCCTGTCTATATAACCCTGGAAATACAAATCTGTAATACTGTTATCCAGGTTCTGCATTCCTAACCTGCGCGAGGTCTCGATAATGTTCGGAATCTCGTATATTCTGTTCTCACGAATGCAGTTTCTCACAGCAGAGGTGCAAAGAAGAATTTCAGTGCATGGAACCATGCCCGGCTCATCCACGCGTTTGAATAGTGTCTGTGAAACAACCGCCTGGAGCGTGTTTGCAAGCATTGTCCTGATCTGGTTTTGCTGCGCCGCAGGATAAATATCTATGATACGCTCAATTGTCTGCGCCGCATTGATTGTATGAAGTGTACTGAAGACAAGGTGACCTGTTTCAGCGGCGGTTATCGTCGAGCCAGTAGTCTCAAGGTCTCGCATTTCGCCGACCATGATAATATCAGGGTCCTGGCGGAGTGCATGTTTCAGACCGGATGCGAAATTCGGACAATCTGCTCCGACCTCACGCTGTTCGACCATGCATTCTTTATTTTCAATCATATACTCGATGGGGTCTTCCATTGTGATTATACGTTTGCAGTATTTTGTATTTATCAAATCAACCATTGCCGCAAGCGTGGTACTTTTACCTGACCCGGTATGGCCTGTTATGAGCACCAGTCCCCTGGGCAGGTCAGCCAGCTCTTTTATAACCTGCGGCAGATGCAGATTTTCAATATTTGGAATCTGGTTTGGAATCACTCTGAACGAAATTGCTATTGTGTCACGCTGATAATGCGCATTGACGCGAAAGCGATGGCCGTCGTCGATGCTTGTCGAGAAATCCAGGTCTTTATTCTCCTCGACCTTTTTGAATTTCTCAGGACCGACCATGGAAAGCACCATTTCCCTGGCATCTTCGTTGCTTATCGGGGGGAAGTCAAGCTCGACAAGCTCGGTATTTTTTCGCAGCACAGGCGGCATTCCGACATTTATATGCAAGTCGCTTGCCCCGTTTTCTATTACATCTGCCAATATATTTTTAATATCTATCATTTAATGCCCCTTTCTGAACTTAATGTACTGATAACTTATCTGGATAATTTCAGAGTTACTTCAATACCTTCAAGTTCGAGCAGAACTTCGTCGCCGCTTATCTCTTTAACCTCAAAATCTTCTATTTTATCACCTGAGTAAAGAATTTTATTGTCAATCATGCAGCAGACACCCTTTTCAGACTGCATAACGCTGTAAAGCTTCAAGTCTTTCGCTTTGCGGTTTGCCTGTTCACGCCATATCATTTCCGCATCTATTTCAGAATCACCATTTTCCTGTTTCAAATTACTAATAAATGTTTCGAGCTGGAAAGGATTTTTTACAAGTTCACTGACCTGTACCTGAAAAACGTCTGAAAACTCGTAAAATTTGTTCACAATTTCATCCATCCTGCTGAACATGTCCTTTTTTAATCCTACTAATTTCGCAATGGCGGCTTCCATCTGAAGTTCTTCAGTATTTGCAGGTTTGGCAACAGCCGCTTTCGGCGCACTCTTTTTAATCATCACACCAAGACAAATCAAGCCGATGATAAAAAGAACGCAAAGTACAGTTGTGCTCCTGCGAACTGCTTTTCCATGCGAAGCTACTGTAATATAGTCCTGTTCCTTCTGCTGGGCTGCTTCTGCCTGCTGCTCGGCAGGAAGCTCTTCAAGATTCGGATCGCGTAAATAGGATAACATATCAATACTCCTGTGAAATTATTTCAAACACTGTTTTATATTGTTTCGTTCTGGAAAAAGATACTGACTATAAAATTGGCTGATATCTGGCCTTCGATAGTGTTTTTCTTTTTCAGCTCAAGTTCGCGAAGTTTCATAATTCTCGGAAGCTTTTCAATTTCCAGCAGGAACGAGTAGAAAGCGCTGAAATTTCCCTCCAGTTCCATTTTAAGGGGCTGCTCGACATAGCCGCTGTTGTCCTTCGTCGAAAGCGTTTTGATTGTCTTCGGCTTCAGACCCTGCTTCTGAGCAATTACTGTTACCTGCTCGAGCACTTCATGAATCTGACTTGTAGGAGGAAGCTTGCTCTCGAAGAATTCTATCGCTTCCTGCAATTTTTCAAGCTGTTTATTAATGTCTTCAGCGGCTGCTGTTGCTTCCTGAAATTTAATAAGCTGCTCCATTTTCGCTTCAACTTTTGCCTGTTTTTCAGCCAGGTCTTTATTGGCCGGCTTAATCATAAACTGGTAGCCGACTGCTCCCAAACCAACCAGTAAGATGAAGAATACGAGTTTTCTAAAATTGCTGTTCATTGTTTTATCCTCTTTTAAGAATCTGTGAATACGATTTTGACAATATTGGATTCAAGCCTGTCCGGGCTTAGAAATTCCACACGCTATTTTCGGCTGTGCCCCTGATATTTTCTACATCATCCTTCGAAAGATGTACGTCCTTTTTCATCATGGCCGTCAGCTTGAATTGCCTGAAAGTGCTTTCTTCCACTTTGTACTCTTTCGATTCAACAAGCGCAACATTGTCCACCAGGTTCGAGACAGAAAGTCTTTTGATATACTCTGCCACCTGGAGGTCACTTGTAGCTACTCCTTCGATGTTTATATGTGTCTCGAGAACTTTTTCCATCGAAAGTCTTTCCTGTACCTCTTTCATGCCTGACTGGGCTGCCTGAAATTTACTTGTTGCAGACTGACTTGTTTGCTTCGGTTCTTTTTGAATCAAGTTCAAGTTCATCAGAGAAACTCCCGCAGGCAGGTTGTTCGTCAGTGAAGCAAGTAATATGCTTCTTGGTACCGGTTCGAGAAGCTCGGCCGTAGTAAGAGCTGTTTTCATCATCTCCCTGCGTTTTGCCTGCAGTTCATCAAGCTGTTTCATAGTCTCCTGTGTCTGCGCCATTCTCTGGTTGACCAGATTTTCTTTTGCAATGCATGCGCGCTGACGTATTTTGATAGTTACGAACGAACCGCCCAGGGCAATCATTACCGCCAAAAGCAGTACAAGATATATCAGATTTGTTCTGCGCGACTCATTGTTCTGTATGTAATCATCAGGTACGAAATTTATATTTACCATTTTAAACCTTCCTCCTCATGCTGGAACATACGTTCCTGTTACGATGACAGGCTCAGCCCGAAAGCAGTAGCCCAGTTAACCTGGTTATTTCTCCTGTCTATCGGTGTTCCTGTAATCACCTTGCCGCCTTTATTTTCTCTCGCCAAACGATACGGGTCGGCTGTTTCCGCTGCTGCAAGGCAGTCTCCGACCTGTGCGGGCATTTCAAGCTTTTTTGCGATTGCTGCACATATATCTCTGTCTTCCGCCCGGCTGGAAAGAAAAATCAATCGCTCAATCTGAAAATTATTATACATCGATGAAAACTGCCTTTTGCAGTTGGTGAGTTCCATTATCAACCTGGTAACTGCGGATTCATCTGACTGCTGGACTGCACCGATGGGTATAGTACGGGCAAAAAGCAGATTTTTGTGCCGACATATAACAACATTCGTGCAGTCGTTTTCGATATCAATAAGCATAACGACAGATTCTATGTCCGCCTGTCTGCGCCCGAAGAATCTTGTGTAGCAATTAACAAGCGCAACAGGCCAGATGCTCATGGATTTGATTGCAAGGCCTGCTTTTTCATAAATAGCCAAATGACGTTCGATAATATCCCGCTGAGTTGCAATTACCAGAATATTATCATCAATTGTCGGAAAATACTTCAGCATAATGTTTGACTGCTCAGGCTCGAAGGGGAGCTTTTGCTTTATCTTTGAAAAGACAGCATTTTGCAGTTCATTATCATTATTTGCTTTAGGCATTTTCATAAGCTCGATAAAAACATCTTTAGCCGGCATTGCGGCTATCACTTCCTTACTCTCAAAACTCCCGGCAGAAATCCATTGACGAATCGTATCAATCGCCCATCTCTGCCAGTTGCCGCTTCCGGCGGGAATATCTTCAGGACGTGACGCACTGAAACCAGATACTAAACCGGCGCCCCTGCCCTTATTTTCAAGCTGGGCTATTTTCAAACTGTCATCACTTATATCTATTCCAATTGGGTATGAGAGTTTTTTCAAAAGGCCAAACATTTCACTTTATTTCACCAAAAAATACCTTTCTTCGCTTTCGGATTTTCATCCTTCCCCTTGGGGATGCCCAAGGCATTACATCTAAAATATATGAAATACTCTCCTCTTTAGCCAAACACACCCGGAAAATTTTTATTGCAATCAGCGCAAAATTAAATACGCATTAACAAACATCCCATATTAACTGCATTTTTTATTCTGATATTTGTACTTTTACCGGCGGGCATCTGTATATTTTCTTATAAAATTTTTACAGATTTTTTTGGAAACATGAAATATTTTTAGTATAGTCTATACTTTAATTCGGATTATGTTTTTAAAAAGGAAATATTTAAATATGAAAATGTTCAGCTTTTGTCCTGCTTGCGGTTCGAGTGATATTCATTTTGACGGAATAAAAGAATTGAAGTGCGCTTCGTGCTCTTTTACATATTTTCACAATATAGCAGCGGCGGCGGCGGCAATGCTCGAATATGACGGGAAAATCCTTTTCGTTAGAAGAGTCAGGGAGCCGGGAAAAGGCAAGCTGGACCTGCCGGGCGGTTTTATAGACCCGAACGAATCCGCAGAGGATGGCTTGAACAGGGAACTGAAGGAAGAGCTTGGCTTTACTCTTGAAAAAATGAAATATCTCGGCTCAGCGCCGAATACTTATTTATTTAAAGGTATAACCTACAACACCTGCGATTTATTTTTCTATGCAAAAATCAAAACTCTTCCTGAAGAGTTCGATAAATCTGAAATAGCAGCATTGGAATTGATAGACCCCCTGAAAGTTAATAAGAATGACTTGGCGTTCAAATCAGCTCACAAAGGCATAGAGCTTTTGCTTAAAAATCAATATAAATAGTATAGTTATAGAAGCAGGTATAGCCGCATTATTTTGTGATGGTTAATCTTTTTCCAATGCGATTTCCAGAGCTTCGTGAGCTGTTTTGACGAATTTGAACTGCATGCCTTTTTTTGCTTCCGCCGGGACTTCAGTCATGTCTTTTTTATTTCTTGCAGGAAGAATAACGGTTTTTATGCCCGCCTGCTTGGCCGCAAGGATTTTTTCCTTCAAGCCGCCTATGGGCAATACAAGTCCTCTCAACGTAATTTCGCCTGTCATTGCCACATCAGGGCGCGTGGGCTTGCCCAGAAGGAGACTGACCAGCGAAATAAATATCGCAACGCCTGCGCTCGGTCCATCCTTGGGAACTGCTCCGGCGGGAACGTGAATGTGATAATCGAATTTGCTGAAACGCTCCGGTTTAGAATCAAGCTTTTTTGCGTTGGCTTTCACGATTGAAAACGCCGCCTGTGCGCTTTCTTTCATAACGTCACCAATCTGGCCTGTAAGCTGCAATTGTCCCTTGCCGGGCATAGACGCAGATTCTATAAAAAGTATTTCTCCGCCTACCGGCGTAAACGCCAGCGCAGTGGCGACTCCGGGGATGCCTGTTCGCAAAGCCAGTTCCGATTCGTATTGAACGGGACCTAAAATTTTCGCAAGGTCTTTTATCGTGATGATTGTGCGTTTCTTTTTGCCTTTGGCGATTTCCGTAGCTACGGCTCTGCATACTGCCGCCATATTTCTTTCGAGATTCCGCACACCTGCTTCACGGGTATAGCCGCGAATGACAGCAAGCAGCGCATCATCCTTAATCGAGCAGCAGCTTTTCTTTAAGCCGTGCTCTTTGAGCTGGCGAGGGATAAGATATTTCTTCGCGATTTTGAGTTTTTCATTTTCCGTATAACCAGGCAGTTCGATTACTTCCATCCTGTCCCGCAGTGCCGGCGGGACAGGCTCGATATAATTGGCGGTTCCTATGAACATTACCGAAGACAAATTAAAAGGCTGGTCGAGATAATGGTCGGAAAAGCTGAAATTCTGCTCCGGATCAAGCACTTCAAGAAGCGCGCTTGACGGGTCGCCTCTGAAATCAGAGCCGATTTTGTCTAATTCATCGAGCATGAAAACTGGATTTTTGCTCTTGCACTTTCGCAATTCCTGCAAAATCCTTCCGGGCAGCGCGCCGATGTATGTTCTTCGATGTCCCCTGATGTCCGCTTCGTCTCTTATTCCGCCGAGCGAGATGCGCACAAATTTTCTGCCCATGGCTTTGGCGATGGATTTACCAAGCGAAGTTTTTCCCACACCCGGCGGACCTATGAAACAAAGTATCGGGCTTTTGCCTTTCGGATTAAGCTTGCGCACAGCCAAAAATTCGAGAATGCGTTTTTTAACTTTCACAAGGTTGTAATGGTCATGATTAAGAATCTGCTGCGCCTTGTTTATATCAAGCCGGTCTTCAGTTTGAACCGACCACGGCAATTCACAAACCCAGTCAAGGTACGTCCTGATGACACTGTATTCCGGCGAAACAGGCGGAATTTTACTTAGCCTGTCTAATTCACGGAGCGCCTCGGCTTCGACATCATGAGGCATTTTGGCTTTGACAATATTCTGATGTACCTGCTTAAGCTCGTCGGAGGCAATATCTTTTTGTCCCAGTTCCGTTTGTATCGCCTTAAGCTGCTCCTGCAGAAAATATTCACGCTGGCTTTTATCTATCGAATTTCTTACCTGTCCCTGAATTTTATTACTTAACTCGAGCACCTCAAGCTGCTGAGCCAGCGCGAGCGAAATTTCTTCCAGCCTTTTAGCGGCATCAAGCTCTTCAAGCAATGCCTGTTTTTTCGCCATCTCGACATTCAGATTTGCAGCGAGAAAATCAGCCAGAGCCGAAGGATTTTCAATATTTTCCAGAAGCACCGTCGCCTCTTCAGGAACATTTGGACTCAGCGCTATTACCCTGCCAGCCGCATGACGAACATTTACCATAAGCGCCTTAAGCCGCTTTGTCATTTTTATGCTGGCATTTAAATATTGGACTTTGGCCTTCAGATATGGTTTTGTACTGACTATCTTAACAACTTTGAAACGTGAAATGCCGTGAACTACAATGTGCATCGGGCCCTGCGGCAGCTTTATGACTTTCAGCACGGATACCGTTGTTCCGACGGAATAAAGATCATCGAAGCCGGGAGAGTCGAGGTCAGGCTTTTTCTGTACGAGCAGGCCTATGGCGGAATCGTTTTGAGAAATATCACCAATAAGCGCCCTGCTTTCCTTTCGTCCTATTGCCAGCGGCGTAACAGTGCCGGGAAAGACAACAACATTGCGAACAGGAAGTATCCCGATTACTTCAGGCTGCTCGATTCCGCGATTTGACTGAGGCTTATTATCGCCGCCATAGAGGTACGGCTCGATGGTTATAGATTCTTCACCTGGCATATTTACAATCTCACTGCTATCGAGTGGAAACGAATTTTTATCTTTTTTTACCATAAATATTATATAGGAGTCAGGAATAGGAAGAGGAATTTCTATTACTACTTCTATTCCTCAATATGATACATCATCAGCATGGAAATTTCAAAGGTTTAAAAAAATAGCGTATAGTGTCTAAAATAATATACAGTTTATACTGCTGCTCAATGTTATCCTAACGGTTCGTAAAACCTTTCAGGCTTTGCTCCGAGTGTATTTGTAAGCGTTCCGAGTTTTTCGATAGCTGCCTCGATTTTATCGCCCGCTTTGAGGAAGTTTCCCGTTGCCATTGCCACACCTGAAGGGGTACCGGTTGCTATACAATCGCCCGGCTCTAACGTCATTAGATGGCTGAGAAACGAAACAATATCCGCTGCGGGATATATCATCTGTGATGTATTCGCCTTTTGGCGTATTTCGCCGTTGACTTTCAGATTCATATCAAGATTCTGAACATTTCCGATTTCATCGGCCGTTAGCAGGTAAGGACCCATCGGACAGAAGCCGTCCGCCCATTTGCCGTTGAGCCAGTCGTAAAATTCATCCCAGGGACGCTTTGCCCTGTTTTGAACAAACGTAACGCTGCGAGCAGATACATCATTTACTATTGTGTAGCCGGCGACATAATTTAGTGCGTCATCAGGCTGAACGAATTTCGCTTTTTTGCCAATCACAACTCCCAGCTCGAGTTCATAATCTATCGTTTTGCTGTAAACAGGCCAGGGTATTTCCTGGTCGGTCCCAAGTATAGCGGTTGAAGGCATAATGAACGGCCGCGGCACAGTTGTCTCACGCGGCGAATCCGTCAAGCCTAAAGAATGACCAGCTTCCTTTATATGCTCGCTGTAATTGCCTGCCAAAGCGATTATCTTGCCGGGTCGCGGTATCGGCGCCATAAGCTGAAAAGAATCCGTAGGAGCAAATGCTTCAGCAGAATGTTTCATCTCGGATAATTTATCAAGACAGCAAGGCCCTCTTTGCAGAATTTCCAAAACGCTTTCCGGCGGATTTGCCCCTTCCCACGCGGAAAAAATATCAATGATTCCTTTTTCGGTCAGTATCCCGCACAGAACCGAACCTTCTTTTGAGTACGTTACTAATTTCATAAGCAACCTCGTAAATAAGTGCATAAGTTATAGGAGCATAAACTCTTTTGCTCATTTGCCTTTATGTTCTTGTTTATACTCTATTTTTTTTTTCGTGACAAGCATAGAAATTTGCAGTAAAATTCAATCCAGAGATTGAAAAGGGATTCTTATTTATGAGAAATAACGAATTCCAAAAGATACTTTCCTGCCGCTTATGCCATAAGTGAAAATTCATAGTTCATCAAAAATCCTTGATTTTATTTATAGAAGATAAAATTTTAATCCAGCAAGCTCTCCAATCTACAAAAACAATGAGATTGTTTTATAAATACGAATATTTTTTCTTTTCAAAGATGTACTGACATCATAAAATACTCTGCGATATTACAGAAAAGAGAAATATTAAAATACAATAGATTTATATTATGGCTTGTTATAACATCCTTCAAAATGCTGGTTTTATACGTGCAGATGGAAACCTTACTGATGGTTTAGTTCGCGTTAAGGAAACAATTGATAATACACTCGCTGTTGATGAACAAGCCATATTATATGAAGCCAAGTTTTTTAAACATATAGATTATGTTTTCTTTCGCCGTTTTTCAGATGCCCGCTCATCCCAAGTTGCCGCTTACGTAGTTAATAATACAGAGGGTAAACTTGATGACAATACTTTATCTGAACTTCATCATCAGGTTTGGCTTCAGGGAACAACGCCTTTACTTTATATTGCCGGAGCAAGTCAAATAGATATACTTTCTTGTGCAAGAGAACCTGATTTCTGGGATAATAATAAAAAACGTTACTATTATAATCCCGCAAAAACATTTGATGTCGATTTGCTTGGAAGAATTTCTGATGAGATGAAGAAATTCTCAGCGCTAAGACTTGCTGACGGAACTTTTTGGGACGACCCGGGTAATAAAACATTAGCAAAACATGATAAAGCCGCACACCAATCGCTGATTCAGGCAGTTGTTGATACTGATAAAAAAATTGATGGTGATAAAAATCCTCTATCAAGGCGACTACTACTCCTATTTGTACTGATCAAATATCTTGAAGATCGTGGGGTATTTGAAGACGAAAATATATTTGATCAATTTCATAAAGGTGCGAAATGTTTTCTTGATGTTTTGCAGGGAAATGATCCTGATGAAGTGAACCTTCTATTACAGTTCATGGCTCAGAAATTTAATGGTGACGTATTTGATATTAAAAAATTTAATGAAGGAAAATTAACAAAAAAAATTCTTAAGGATTTTACAAGCTTTATTGAAGCAAAAACAATTAATAATCAAAGATATCTCTGGGAACAATTTTCTTTTAAACATTTACCCGTTGAAATCATTAGTCATCTTTATCAAAGGTTTGTTAAAGGAGGTCATGGAACAGTTTATACACCTCCCTTCCTTGCATCACTATTGTTAGATTATATAATGCCTTACAATAAAATAACAGGTGAAGAACGCATTTTAGATCCGGCATGTGGTTCTGGTGTTTTTCTTGTAGGAGCTTTTAAAAGACTAATATATTTATTGAGAAGTAAAAATAATTGGAAAAATCCTACGGTCAATAAATTAAAAGGAACTCTTAAAAAATGTATTTTCGGCGTTGATTTAGACCAGAATGCGATTGATTTAACAGCTTTCAGTTTATCTTTAGCAATATGCGATGCCTTAAAGCCTAAAGTAATATGGGATGAACTTAAATTTGATTATTTACGTGATTCTAATTTATTTGAAAAAGATTTCTTTGAATTGCTCATTGATTCAAAAAAAGGCTGTTCTAATGTTCTCGAGAAAAAGTTCGATATCGTAATTGGAAATCCCCCTTTCGAATCTCAACTTACAGATGCTGCAAAAAAAATTGACAAAATAACTCAGGACTCCGAGCCATCTCGTGGTAAATGTCCAGATAATCAAGCCGCCTATTTATTTTTGGAGCAAGCTTCAACTGTTTTAATTTCCCAAAGAGGTCGAATTTGCATGATTCAGCCTTCCAGTTTTTTATATAATCGCAAGCCCCATCAATTTCGTACAAATCTGTTTAACAAACGTTGTATAGAAACAATTCTTGATTTCACTTCCATTCGCAGGATGTATGAAGCAAATAAACAAACAATTGCCGTATCTGCTCATGCGGCAGAACCAAAAAACAATAATCAAATTTCACATTTAACATTCCGACGGACAGTGAGCGTTAATGAACGAATTTGTTTTGAGATCGACCATTATGACCATCAATATGTTTCGCAAAAACAAGCAAAAACAGATTTTTATATATGGCGATTAAATCTTCTTGGAGGCGGAAGATTAATAGATATATCACAAAGATTCCACGGCGTACGTACACTTGCAAAATATATAAAGGATAAAGGATGGAAATATAGCGAAGGTTTTACTCTTGGGAAACAAGATAATCCAGCACCTTTTCTATATAACAAAAATTATCTTCCTTCAGAAGCCCTGACTGCAAAAGGAATAGACAAAGACAAGATAGTAGTTTTAAAGGAATCGAAGTTTGAACGCCCAAGAGCGGAAGAAAATTATATCCCACCACTTGTCCTATTTAGGAAAATCGACTCTCTTCCTATTGCATTCTGGGATAAAGATTTCCTTTCATATAGCCATGAGATTGTAGGAATACACGCTTCTGCCTCACAATCTGACCAACTACAAAAAATATGTAAATTGATCTCCCAAAACAAAGATTTTTTTCGCTTTATGGCCATGCTTCACGGATCGTGTGCTTTCACTGAGAGAGAAACAGCTATCTTGAAACGAGATATTGATTTGTTACCGTATCCAGAAGACAAAAATGCAATATCTTTTTCTTTTTGGGAAAAAGTTTTGTGTGAGGATGTAACTAACTATATGGAAGATTATATAAGGCAAGGACAAGATTCTAAATTATCGATGGAGCCTGTTTCTAAAGAAACTCTTGACCTATATTCAAAGTTGTTTGTTAAAATGCTTGGCAGTGTTTATAGTAATTTGAAAGCAAGCAATCCAATTATTTTTAACAATCTGATATGCCAACCGTTTTATTTTGGAGAAAAGCCGGAACTCGACTGGCTTGATGAAAATGCAGAAGAAGGGCTTGAAAAGTTAGTTTATTCTAATGATGAATATAAGCGTTTACGAACGATAAGAGTTGTTCGATATTATGATAAAAATGTTTTTTTAATAGTGAAGCCGGACAGGTTACGTTACTGGCTTCGCTCAACGGCAATCAGGGATGCGGATGAAACTCTTAGTGATTTATATAAACAGGGATATTAATTATGGGGGAGGAACAAATTCAAAAGGATTTTTTTACAGGTAGAATCACATCAGGAATTAAGCCTCATACTATACAGCTATCAATAATCAATTTCATTAAGCAACAATTACCTCTTTGGCGGGACGATCCTGAACGTCAAAATGAAGAATCGGAACCTAAGTTGAATCCTCAGTTATCAAAATTTCTTAATACAAGAACATCTGGAAATATTTTTCCTATGATTTTCTTTCATCATGAGGAACCACAGTCTGATAAACGACATGTAGATATTTCTGTGTCTCCGGAAAAAGAAATTATCATTGAGGCACAAACTTACAATAAATATGAACCTGTTCTTGTTATCGAATGTAAACGACTTCCTGCTCCTACAGCAAAAACAGAAAAAGAATATGTTTCCAGCCAGTCAACAGCCGGCGGAATTCAACGGTTTAAGCTTGGACTTCATGGAGCCAAATACGATTTAGCAGTAATGATTGGATATATCCAAAAATTTACTTCTGACTATTGGCTGACAAAAGTAAATTGCTGGATTTTAGAGCTTGTAAAAAATCCGATAGGGGATGGTTGTGTTTGGGGGGATGATGAAATTCTTGAAGAATCTGATATAAATAAGTCAGAAGATATTCGCAGCTATCATTCATATCATATCAGAACATGCAAAAAATCTACCCCCATAGAACTCCATCATCTCTGGATTTCTATGAATCAAGGATGCAAATAACAGCACTTGATACGATATTTAAGTTGAATTAAATAATCTTCATTAATCCTGTCTAAAAAATATTTAAAATCCCTGAAATAAAACATATCTGACAGCGACAAATCTATTAGTGGTTAGTGAAAAGTGAATAGTATTTAGTGTTTTTAGCCTTTGACGGGCTAAATACTAACGACTAAAGACAAAAAAGAACTTTTTTATAAGGAGAAAAACTATGATTACGAAAATATTGACAAGAAGTGTGCTGGTTGTAGTGGGTATTTTAGTTGTAGGCGGCCTGCTGTTCGGAACAGATGTGGTAAGCTACTTCAGCAGTTCGGCAAGATCCGTCCGGACGGCGGTAAAAGATTCGGTTCCAATCGAATTCGAGCTTCGTCGGGCAAGAGACCTATTAGAGGAAATCATCCCTGAAATGCACGCCAATATCCGCCTGATAGCGCAGGAAGAGGTGGAAATAGCCGCTCTTAAGGCTGATATCACCAAAAGCCTGACTGCTTTAGATGAGGAAAAGGTAAAAATCGCAAAACTTCGCAATTCTCTTGAAATTCAGCAGGCGTCGTATTCTTTCGGCGATAAAGAATACTCCAGAAACTACGTAAAGGACGATTTATCCAATCGTTTCGAGCGTTTCAAAGAGAGCGAAGTTGTTCTTGCCGGAAAGCAAAAACTTCTGACTACACGCGAAAAATCGCTTGAATCAGCTATGACTATGCTGGAAAAAACACGCTCACGAAAAGCATTGCTCGAAGATAAAATTGAGTCTCTTACGAGCCAGTACAGGCTTGTAAAAGCAGCTTCAGTCGGCTCAAATATTCAGGTAGATAACAGTAAATTGACGCAGACGGAAAAGCTCATCACCCAGATTCAGAAACGTCTCGACGTAGCGGAACGCGTTCTTGCCCATGAAAGCCAGTTTGTTCAGGAAATTCCCGTCGATGCAGTTCCCGAAGAAGATTTGCTTACCCAGGTGGACGAGTATTTCCAGGGCGAATCACGAACTGCCAATAATGGAGCAATAGCAAACGCCGCACCGGCAGCCGAGCTATTTGTGGAAAATTAATTTCTTTTACAGTAGAATAAGAATGTGGCATGGTCATCCCATTCGACTATCGCTCAGGGCAGGCTCTGGCCATGCACCATGGGCTGGAAGCCCATGACACGAAATCGCCACAAAAGAAAGGTACAGTCGTGCTGATTCTGAGAATAAAACAAGCTGAAACTGCTCTTGCCGATGGGCGGCTGGATGAGGCGTTCGAGATAATCAAGTCGGAGCATATCCGGCGTCATTATCGCGGTCAGAAGCTTATCAGCCGCCTTTCACAGGCTTTCGCAAAGCGAGGCCGCGAGAATTTCGAGGCAGAGCGGCTTCAGGATGCACTGGCTGATTGCTCAAAGGCGGAAAAACTGGCTGGAAATACCGATGAAGTTGCTGCTCTGAGATCGGATATTTGCACTCAGATGGAGCAGAAACGACTTCAGGATCAGCATCGTTCGCTGAATCTCAGGCAGGCAAAACGCAATATTCAGGCGGGGTGGATTTCGGCGGGCGAAAAAATTCTCGAAAACGCGGGTGAAAATAACAGCCAGGCGAGCCTTGTGATTCAGCAGGCGAACCTCGCACGGATGCAGATAGATGAAGCGATTTCCAAAGCAGAGCAGGCATTAAAAAATGGCGACCTCGAAAATGCCATTGAGATAATTCAGCAGGCAGATATATCTGATAATAAAAACGAGAAAGTAATTGACATGGTTTTCAGAATAAAAACCGCCTCGATTGACAAAATCAAAGCCGATTTTAATAATGGCCGGATAGACCTGGCGCGCTCGCTCTGGGAAAAAGTGTCACCGATAGCGAAAGGTACAAGTGACATATCGGAGCTTGGTTTGGTTTTGAATTATTGCCAGAAAGCATCTGAAAATCTTGCCGCCGGCAATCTTCGTCAGGCAGCTTCTTTTCTTAAAAAAGTTAAAGTTATTTGTCCAAATGCAAACTGGCTGATTTCCGTTACGGAACAGGCGCTAAAAGCCGCCGATATGATGGATGAATTAGCGGCAAGTCCGCTTGGATTAGATTGTATCGTGGGCATCTTGCCCACACAAACGCGGGCTGGAAGCCCGCGCCACGGAAAGGTTTCACATGACGAACCTACTTCCCCCGGGATACCAAACAGGTTCAGCGGCAATACTCAAAAAGACGTCTCGCTGTCTTCAAGATTTGTAATGCAGATAGACGGCATCGGAAGTTTTCTTGTATTAAGGGAAAACAAGGTAACAATCGGGCCTGTAAGTTCTTCGGCGCAGCCAATGGTCGGTTTGATGGCTGACCCGAATCTGCCTGTCGCATCTATCGAGCGGGTCGAAGATGATTATTTTATTCGCTCGTCAAGCCCGATTCACGTCAATAATATTGCCGTAACTGATAAACTGCTCGCGGATGGTGACCATATCGCTTTGTCGCCGCGATGCAGCATGAAGTTTCACATTCCCAATCCCGCAAGCGCAACCGCGGTTCTGCTCCTTTCAGGCTCAAGACTCGGACGTGCCGATATTCGCGAAGTTATCCTGATGGATCGTGACATTCTAATCGGGCAAAGCAGAGGACATCACATCACGGCAGAATCGCTTGATGAGACGATTACAATGTACGCACAAAACGGACGGCTGCTCTGCAAGGCAAGAGAAAAAACGCTCGTTAATGACAGCCCGATAAATTCTTCTGAAGGTATTCCTGTTGACAAACAGGTAAGAATAGGTCAAATATCGTTTGTGATAACAAAAATAATGTAGCGTGGGCATCCTGCCCACGCAAACGCGGGCTGGAAGCCCGCGACACGGTGAAATATTATGCAAAGATACATGTACAAACATGGTGATCATCCCCTTGAGGGCTATACAGTCCAGCGGGCCGCAGGACGGGGCGGCTTCGGCGAAGTTTATTATGCCCTGAGCGATTCCGGCAGAGAAGTTGCTCTCAAAGCCGTACAGAACTATGAGCAGATTGAGCTTCGCGGAATTACCCAGTGCATGAATCTGAAAAGCCCGCATCTTGTCACTATATTCGATGTAAAGTACAACGACCGGGGACAGCCTTTTGTTATAATGGAATACGTATCGGGACCATCGCTGAGGACTTTAATTTCCGAATCACCCGGCGGGCTTGGCAAACAGAAAGCCGCGTTCTTTCTTCGCGAAATCGCCAAGGGATTGTCTCATCTGCACGAGTGCGGCATAGTGCATCGCGACCTCAAGCCGGGAAATATTTTTTACGAGAACGGATATGTAAAAGTCGGCGATTACGGCCTGACAAAAGCGATCAGCGCAAGCAGGCACAGCGGCCATACCATAACAGTCGGAACAGTTCATTACATGGCGCCGGAAATCGGAGCAGGAAAATACAACTTCGGAATTGATATTTACGCACTCGGCGTACTCTTATATGAGATGCTAACCGGCGATGTTCCTTTCGCAGGTGAAAGCCCCGCTGAAATTCTGATGAAGCACATGACATCAGAGCCTGAACTGAAAAATATCGACGAGCCTTTTGCTCATGTTATAAAGAAAGCGATGGCAAAAGACCCTGATGAACGCTACCAGACTGTTCAGGAAATGGTCGAAGACCTGTTCGGCGAGGAAAACGTTCGCAACAGTGTTTCGCAATTTTCTCCGGAAGAGCTTTCAATCATCGCACAAAAAGTCGCCGCCAAGGCAAAGATAGATGAATCGCCAAAAGCACAAACTCCCGCTCCCGAGGTCAATGCAGCAAAGGCGGACAACCAGTTCGCCAAGACGGCGAATAATATTTATGAAAAGGTCGATAAAATCGGCAGGAACGTCGCAGAAAAAGTCGATGCACAAGTCGATACTATTTTAGGAGCAAAGAAGACCCGTATCCCCGGAGTAACAGACCCGATACAGCCTGCCCAGCGTTATTTTCTCGCTTTTATATCCATGCTGATCGTATCCATCGGCACCGGCTTTTTGCAGGAAAACGGCCGTGATAAAATCGGGATAGCATTTGGCACGTTTATTTTGATGAATGTATGTGTTAGTACAATTCTCTCACAGCGTCTCTGGTTAGCAAAGCTTGCACCCGGCATGAAATGGATTGAGAGAGTAGTTACTCCTTTTATCGCGGCTATTCTTGTGCAATTTGTTTCAGAAATATTTAGATACGGAGGACATCAATCCATATTCTTCCCGATGTTTGTATCTATGGTTCTTATTGACTGGCGGCGAATCAGCCTCTCCGTCAGGCAAAAAAGACTGTCACTTGGCTCTGCTCTGTGGGCAGGATTGCTTGGCGCTGTTTTTGGCGGGGCATTTGAGGGAGAACCGATATTAATAGCTGGAATTATGGCAGGTACGTCACTTGCTGTTCAGGCGATAAGCTCTTATGGTCAGGAACAGCATAATATCCGCAAAAATCAACATGACAAAAAATATAAAACAGAATTTCACAGCAGCACATCTGCAGGTGTGGTTCCTAATGCACTTCGTATATTCTGGTTTGTTGCATCAATAATCTCTCTCGGCTTCGGCCTGTTTTTTGTCATCTGGGGCGGAACACAAAACGGCGATGATTATGCAATAGGAGTAGCGGCTGGTGTAGATTTATTAATATTAGCCGTATTCTTTTTCATAGGAGCTTGCCGCAGCACATTTAACGGCTGGTTCCGCTATCTTATTAAACCGGCAATAATGCTTATTTGCATACTTACGACAGTTACTTCTTCGATATATATGGGCTGCATGAATCTGCAAGAAGAGGAATATACTATTGCGCTCTTCCTGATAATATTCCCTTCGGTTCTGCTGCTCATTATAATATCTCTTCCAGCCAGTTTAATCATCGGCAATAATCCGAAACCTCCGGTTCGTTCAAAGGCTCCACAGGCGGCTCCCGGTGTTTCTGCTTATAAACGTCTCTGGGCGCTGATTTTCTGCCTCATTCCTTTCTTTGGTCTTCACCGCTTCTATGTCGGAAAAATCGGGACCGGAATAATCTGGTTTTTAACCGGGGGACTTTTCGGTATCGGTCAGTTCATTGATTTTATTATGATTCTCACAGGCAGTTTTAAAGACCGTTATGGTTTGCCTTTAATAATGTGGTTCGATAAAGATGAATTAGATACAAAAACATCTTTCGAGCAGGCGCCTGCCAATGAATTCAAAATGCCGGAGCCAGAATATAAAGAGCATTTCCAGGAAGAGCCGCCTGTTCCTTCACTGGAAGTACAGGAGCAACCTGCTTCCCGTGCATTTGCATCTTCAATTGTTTCAGGACAGTTTCATCCATTTGCTTATCTGTGTTCCAGTCTTGGTTTTATCCTGGCTGTAGCGGGCATGACAGTTGGTTTTTCCTTAGTACTTCGTATCCCATATTTTTTGGCTGCCGGCTGGCCTTCTCCAGATTTCACATCTAAGCTGAACGAGTTATTCGGTTACGAGAATTGGGGAGGACTGCTGGAAAAGTTCGGGAATATTATTTTCACTGTTCTTATGCTTATTTCTGCTTCTTTTTTGATAATCGGCAGACGTCATCTTGGCATCATGCATATTATAAGAGCGGCGATTGGCCTGGTCCTAATGAGCCTTGTCATAATATTCGGCATCGAAGCTTTACACACGGGTCTTTTAGAGCAGTTCAAGCGCACAATTGAAACAGGAAATGCCGGGCTTGCTTTCGAATTCATCTTTAATGTCTATAATATAGAAGCGATTATTACAGGCGGATTTTTACTTCTGGCTGCAATTGTAATTCTTGCCTGGCCGCCGCGCAAACAAAATATATTAACAACTCCTCAAAATCAAGGAGTAAACTGATGGAATTTAAAATAGGAATATTTTTATTGTTACCTTTAATAATTGGAGTTATAGTTTTTATAATTTTATTAATCAAGCTATTGTCGAAAAATCCCAAACTCGCAATGTTATTATTTTTAGCTCCTCTGGTGCTCTTCCTTCTTGCGGTATTATGGAACATTGGCATACCTGTTACATCTCATACAAATACTGCCGTAGTATATCCTCGTTATCCAAACGGCCCTTCTCCAATCTGGTCGGAAGGTATCGAAAATGAATTCGAAGCTGATGTATATCCGTCAAAAATCTCTGCTATCCATGCATTAGGAAAACTAATTGTCAAAAAACTGCCTGATATAATTGAAGAGGCAAATAATATTCAGGAGATTACGGTTTTTTCCAATTCACAGGATTTGGAACTTGTCAATGAATTACGAGACACTATTGCAGATCTTTACTCTTCAGTAAAATGCAGAATGGATTCATACCGTTCGCCAACTTTGGTAAATGGTGCAATTGGTGTATATTTTTACATAGACAGAAAAACGATTGGTAATTATTCTACAAATCCCCAAAGCGGCATAATAAAAGCCAATATCATCGCAAAAGAGCAGCCTCAAACAAGCCTGTCAGTTGATTATATAGACAAATCCTGGGTAGAGAACTTTGCATCTTTTGTAAATAGCCGACCTGCATGGCATTATAGAATTGCCAAATCCAATGAAACCTGCCTTACACACGGAGAAGCCAATCAGCAGGCAATGGATGATGCGTGTTCTCTGGTTGGACCATTAATTAATAATGCCAGGGACACAGTAAAGTTAAACTACAATCATCTTGTTGAAAGCGGCGTAGTTACAGATCAATTTGTTCAAAGCTTCGAACTCTCTACAGGAAAGGTTTGGAGACAAGCTATTTTGCTCGATGTTTCAGGCCAGAAACTTGTTATGTTGAAAAATATTATATCTAATGCTTCACGAAGCTGGTCTATGGGCTGGGCAAAAACTATTTTGTCCATTCTGGGCTTGTTCGTTCTGATAACTATAGTCTATATCTTTTTGAACGCGGCGACGAGAGGTTATTATTCATTAACCTTAAAAATAGCCGGGATAATTCTGGCTGTGATATTTTTATTTATTATTTTACGCTTCGCTGGAGTTGGACTTGGTAACAGTGGAATGTAATTCCTTATATAATATTTTTATTTATTATTTTGAAGATTACCTGAACCGAAAAAAGTGTATTATATTTGAAATTTGAAAAAATGGGAAAAGGCATATATTATTTAAGAAAATCTCTAAATGATTTTCTTAAAATAATAAAAATTAGCTCATATAACTCTTTTGTATATAAAATGTTATGTTCGGAAAGAAAAAAATAGGAAAGACTTTTTTTTCTTTCCAAAGTATGCCTTTTCCCATTTTTTCAAAACTCTTGGTATAATATGTCTGCATATGGAAAACAATATAAATCGAATAACGCAGGCAGAACAATACCTTCTGGATAAAATCCGCCTCGGCAATACACAGGCGTGGTCGGAATTTGTTGACAGGTACAGGGGCAGACTGCTGAGTTTCGCCAGGAGCAAGCTTTTGCAGGCTGAAGATGCCGAAGACACGGTTCAGGAAACGTTCGTTTCATTTATTAAAAACCTTCAAACCTTCCGCGGCGATTGTGCTTTGGAGACTTATCTTTTTTCACTTCTTCGCCGAAAGATTGTCGATACATACCGCAGCCAGAAAACAAGTCATATATGCCTGATTCAGGATACATTCTCGAGTGACGCGGAGGAATCGGCATCGGATCCGTTCGAGCAAATAGCCGGACACGAACAGACCGCAAGCTGGTATTTCAAAGCGGATGAACAATTAAACCTGCAAAAAAATGCGCTTACGGATGCGCTTTGCGAAGTCGTTGAAAGTTTGAAAGAATCACTGAACTTTCGCGACCTGCAGATTATCGAGCTTTTACTCTATTGCCATATTTCGAATAAAGACGTCGCGAAAATTATGGATATAAACGATAAGCACGTTGCTCTTATCAAACACCGCTGCATAAAGCAGATTCGCGGGCATATAGAGACAATTCCATCCGGGCCATCTTCGGCGGAATTCGAGAACCTGCTTACAGACATCTGGAAAATGCAAAGGTTCAGTTGTCCCAAGCGAAGCACAATCGGCGCTTTTTTTCTCGGCACGCTCGATAAGAACTGGCATGACTATATCGATTTTCATATAAATAAAATCGGCTGCCAGTTTTGCCTGGCAAATCTCGAAGATATTAAAACTGAAAACGCAAAGAAGAAAGATACGAAATTCCAGTCTAAAATCATGGAATCCACAGTTGGTTTTCTCAAAAAGCCTTGAAATAAATTATTATTTGGGCAAGGTCTTTTCGAGCTTGACAAGAGTTTCTGTGGTAACATTTTCTACTTTTAAATCACCGAAAATTACCCTGTAATCACTATCCGAGATTTTCCATCTCATTAAAACGTTGTTCTTATCTCCGGGATAAACACTATCACCATAATAGGCAGGATCTTTTTGGTACTGGACAAGAGACATGTAAAAAAATGCCGCTTCGTTTATAACGTTCGCAATATCACTTATTTTTTGCTTTCTTTCTTCGGGACTCATCTTTTCTAATTCCTCACGTAATTGCTTTCCGGCTGGAGTATTGCTGTCTGATATTTCTATCACCTTAAACGTTAGCATTGCAGGAATCAGCTCTTTAGGATTGGGGTAAGAGCCGAAAATATCCGCATAAAGTTTTAGTCCATCGATAGCTGCTTCTTCCGTAATAGCCGGCAATTTATATGTTCCTCCAGAGACAAATGTGTAATCATCCGGAATTACCGGCTCGAACTCGGAAGCATCCACAGGTATATTCCACTGGTAGTTTTGTATAACACCGGAAATAGTGACTTGCCCTTCTATCTCTGCAAATATTTCCATTTTGACGGGAAGTTTTGTTTTCACATCCACCCACAACTTGATATCTACTTTGTCGTACACTCCGCCGGCATAACTCGGATCGGTTGTTTCGAAACCCTCCACATGTTTGCTGTTTATAGTTGAAAAGCCTAAGCTGTTGTATGGGCATACAAGAACCATCTCGATTATTTTTGCGGGATCGCAACTTTCATTCTTCATTTTTTCTATAGAATCCTCGTCTATCTCACTGCGATAATATTTCTTTTGATCCTCAAAAATAATAATCATGGCTTTATCGTGCAGAAGGGTATATTCCTGACGCCTCGTATCGCCCTGATGGTTATTATTAACATCAAGTATTCTTTTATAACCATACTCCTTTGAAAAAAGTATGTATTCCTTAAATTCTGCATCAAAAGTTTTGTTGTTGGTTTCCAGACCTTTCGAAGTTTTATCTGTCTGATAGCTGTATGAGTTTATTTTTTTGATTTGTGTAAGTACGTTTGCAAGGACTATTCCTGATGTTGTGTTAATCAAAGTCAAAACAGCAACGCAAGCAATAATAACCACAGCAGCGGCTGCCATTTTTGATATTTGGCTTTTCATAATGGTTTTCCATATATTTATTGACTGAACTGGTTTGCTTTTTATTGTTTTCTGCTGAGCATCAAATACATCCTGAAATATTTTTTCATCAGATTCAGGATTGATATGCAACTCGGCTTTTTTAAAAAATTGTTTTAATTTATCTGCGGAATTCATTTTTCCACCTCACTTTTCAGCAGTGATTTTAATTTTGATATGGCGTAACGATAGCGGCCTTTCACAGTATTGACTGACGTTTTCTGCACAGCCGCAATTTGTCGAAAACTCATATCCATTTCCATACGAAGACTAACTACTTCTCTTTGCTCGAAAGGCAACTCGGAAAGAGCTTTGCCAAGCAGCTCCAGGCGCTCGCTGAGAACAGCCCATTGATGAGGAGTTCTTCCGGAGCATGGCTGCAATTCTGCTCCATCGAGGCTGGTTTCAGGGTGACGCGATGTGTTGCGATGCAAATTCCTGACATTGTTAATAACGCTCGTAACCAGATAGCTTTTAAGACTGCCTGTGAGACTTATTCGCTCGGCTGATTGTGCGAAACGAACGAAGACATTATGAACTATATCTTCTGAAGCATTCACATCGTTGGTTAATATTACAGCGAATTTGAGCAGTTCGACTTTGTACTTGTCATAGATCATCCGCAAAGCGCCGTCGCGGTTCTGTTTGAATCTGTAAATAAGCAGCTTATCTTCTATCATCATGCAAGTATTCAACGAAAAATAATTATTTCTCTTTATATTACACCCCAAAGAAGGTCTTTCGGGTATAAAAAAAATGTGGTTCAACTCCAAAAAAGTTGGTGATATCAAGGTTATTTATACTTTAAAGTCTTTAAAAAGATGGATTTATCGCATTTGGGGCAACAACATATATTTGTTATAAAAGGGCGATACCACAAAGGATACCGCCCTATGTCGTATGCCGCTATGATGGCGCTCGGATCGCTTCCCAGCGTTGCCCTATCCTCCAGCATAGCAGTCATATTATATACAAATATGTTGTTGCCATTAAAGCGTTAAATCCAAAAGACTTACATATTGTTCATACTGTGAAGTTACCAACTTTTTTGGAGTTGAACCATAAAATATTTGTAAACCTAAATAGATATTCTATGGACGCAATGTGTTGATTGCTCTGGCAGGTGTTAGAGCTTTGTTGACTTTCTGAACAACAAGCTCATCGTCCAAAGTGAAAGCTGCCGTTTGCCTGATATCTCTCGATGAAGCAGCAGCTTTGACAATGTACCGGCCGGTTTCGGCAATCCAGCTCGACGAATCAGTATCGAACGATGCCAGGTCCATCGGATTCAGCTCGAAAGTCAGCGTTTGTTTCTGACCCGGCTTTAAGAGTTTTGTCTTGCCGAAAGCCGTAAGCTCCTGTGCGGGCTTGTTGAGTTTTTTCGCTGGTGCGCTCAAATATATCTGAACGACCTCCCGTCCCGCTGTTTTACCGGTGTTTTTAATATCGACTGTAACAGTCAGCTTGTTTTTGAATGACTTCGAACTAAGCTTCAGGCTGTTGTACTCAAACTGCGTATAAGACAAGCCGTAGCCAAATTCGTATGCAACCGGCTTGCTGAAACTGTCATAATACCTATAGCCCACGTATATATCTTCTTCATAAACAACTTCGGCAGCTTTAGCGGGCAAGCCTAATGAACCACGTCCGCTGTCACCGGCGGGCGGTTCAGGGGCATTTGCTAATTCGACGCCCGGGAAGTTCTTAGCCGAAGGAACATCGTCATAAACAAGCGGGAATGAATCTGCAAGCTTGCCTGAAGGATTTACTTTACCGCTGATGACATCAACAATTGCGTTTCCCGCCTCCTGTCCCGGCTGCCATGCCAGAAGTATAGCATCCGGCATGTCTCTCCAGCTTGCGGTTTCGATTACACCGCCGATATTAAGAATAACGATAGTCTTTTTACCCTTGTCCACGAATGTTTTCGAGACAGCCTTAATAAGTGACTTCTCTTTATCAGTCAGATAAAAGTCACCATCTTTCTTTCTGTCGGTAAATTCACCGGAATTTCTGCCGATCGTAATAAGCGCAAGGTCGGTCTCATCAGCCATTTTGCCAACAAGTTCCGCACTGACTTCCATCTCGGCAACAGGTTCCTGCGGCATAAAGGCTTCAAGCCCTGTAAGCACAGGACGTGCGGCTTTTGCTTTTTCAATATAGGCTGTATAGTTATCCTTCAAGGATTTATTAACAGAATAGCCGCCGTTGATAAGTCCTTCGACCAATGCGACGCTGTATGCTTCGTTGACATTTCCGCTGCCTGTTCCGCCCGTGATAATTTCATATGAAGTATTGCCGAAGGCCGCTATATTTTTGATGCCTTTTGCTAAAGGAAGGCTTTCTCCTTCGTTCTTGAGCAGGACCATACCATCTGCTCCTGCCTGACGTGCGATTTTGGCATTGCCTTTCAGGTCGGGCTTGTTCGAATATTTATATCCCCTGTTTCTCTGGCTTTTTAACATAATGTTCAGGATTCTCTCGATGTTCCTGTCCAGAACTTTCTCATCGAGTGAACCGTTCCCGACAGCGGCAATGATGTTCGCAGTTTGATTCTGATTGCCGGGCATGAGCACGTCGTTGCCGGTTTTCATCTGGGCAACAGAGTCGCTTCCCCCCAGCCAGTCGGTCATAACAAATCCTTCGAAGCCCCAGTCTTCACGAAGAATTTTCGTCAATAAATCATAACTTTCAGATGTATAAGTACCGTTGAGTTTATTGTAAGATGACATAACCGTCCATGGCTGAGCTTCCTGTACGGCGATACGGAATCCTTCGAGATATATTTCCCGCAAAGCTCTCTCGGTGACAATCGTATCGACTGTAAACCTGTTGGTTTCCTGATTATTGCCTGCGAAATGTTTAATTGCAGTCCCGACGCCTTTAGACTGAACACCCTTTACCATCGCTGCGGTCATTTTGCCTGTAACCAGCGGATCCTCAGAATAATATTCGAAATTCCTGCCGCATAAAGGATTCCGATGAAGATTCAGCGCCGGCGCCAGAAGAACATCGACTCCATATTCAAGAATCTCGTTTCCGACGGAGCGCCCCACTTTACAAACCAGTTCCGTATCCCACGTCGATGCAAGCATTGTCGCAATAGGAAAAGCAGTGCAGTAATATGTGTTCTTATCATCCGTTCTTGTCGGGCTTATGCGAAGACCGGCAGGACCGTCTGCGAGAATCATGGGAGTAACACCCACTCGCGGAATTTCCGCAGTTGCGCCTGCGGATCCGGAAACATACTTTTCGGTTAGTGTTTTATTGGAAGAGCCTTCTGTTCCCTGTATATACATTCCGGTTCCGACAACCAGAGAAGCTTTCTCTTCGAGTGTCATCGAGAAAATAATCTTTTGAATTTTTTTCTGTTCTTTCACGGAAATCCACTTGCCTTGCTGGGGTGAGCATGAGCTTAGATATACACAAATTATAAATAAAAGAATCATGATTACAATCGCTTTTCCTGATTTCATATCTTTTTCTCCTTAATAAATCTTCTTATTTGTTTTAAATAACTTACTGCAAATTTCTGCACCTGCACGATTATTTATCACAATATAGTACGTACACGTATATTGTAATTACATATTACAAACAGAACAAGTACTAATTTTTTAGTTCAACTCCAAATTAGTTGATAATTCTGCCGTGTGTATTTTTTGTAAGTTATATGGATTTAACGCTTTAAAGGCAACAACATGATTGTATATAATCCGACTGCTATAGTGGAGGATAGGGCAACGCTGGGAAGCGACACGAGCGCCACATAGCGGCATACGACATGGGGCGGTATCTCTTGTGGTATCGCCTTTTATAACAAATATATGTTGTTGCCTACAATGCGATAAATCCATCTTTTACAAGCCTTTAATGCTTAAACAACCTTGATATCACCACCTTTTTTGGAGTTGAACCTATTTTTTTAGTCTGTATTTAAAATCCGCTTGTTTGATTTTCCTTAATTATGTATATTTACAGATATAGAATTTTTTGTAAAATAGAAAGTAGAATTTGTCGATTACTTATTTTTCGTCGGCTAAATCAGTAATCCGGGCAAATATCAATCCTATGTAATATGATATAAAAATTGCTTCAAAAAAAGATGCTTCCAGTTTGAATTGAAAAAAGTTTTTGAAAGGGGAATTTTTATGAAGAAAAAATACTTTTCGCGATTGACATCAGCAGTTCTTGTTCTCATCATACTCACAACTGGGAATATTGTTAAAGCACAGTCTATTATCAAGGGACCATACCTTCAGAATGTGACGCCCAAATCGATAGTTATCATGTGGGAATCTTATTCTCGAAATGATAAGCTTAGCTGCTCTGATGGCTCCTTGAAAGTAACAAGAAGCAGACTTTCGACAGGTATATATCTTTATACCGCTGCAGTTAGCGGATTGAATGAAGCCAAAGTTTATAATTATACTGTTAAGCCTTATGATGGAGATACGGTATCGTCTTATTTCAGAACTGCTCTTTATTCTTCTGCCAATTCATCAGCCGGATCGACTGATTTCACTTTTACAGTATTCGGTGATACACATGTCTGGGATGACGGGACTACAATTGAAAATATCATCAACAGCATGATAAACTATAGCCCGGCTATTGTGCTTCATACTGGTGACATCGAACCTTACGACGGTGAATTAGGAGATTTGCAGCTTGTCTTCAACAAAACTTTTCCTCTAATAAATAATACTCCATTATTTCCGATTCGCGGCAATCATGACGATGAAAATTCAAGAGACTGGTTTTCAGAATATTTCTCGCTTCCGAACAATGAGCAGTGGTACACTTTCTCATATGGTGACGTTCAGTTCATAGGTTTAAATACAAATACCACCAATACCAAGCAGACTCTTTGGCTCAAAAAAACACTGGAAAAATCTTCTGCCATATGGAAAATTGTTTATCTCCATAAACCCCCCTTCACCGCCGGAAGTCACCAGAATTATCAATACGCGATAGATAACTGGGTACCTTTGTTTCAGAGATATGGCGTGAACATCGTCTTTAGCGGGCACACACACGCTTATGAGCATTATTATGACAATCAATATTGTACTCATTATATAGTAGCAGGCGGCGGGACAACTAATTATAAAACTCTCGGCAATCCCGTTTTGCCGGAATACATTGAACAATTGGCATCCCAGGAAGGCATATCGCACTATTGCACTGTAGATGTAAAACTGAACGATATCACATTTAACGTAATCGATACTTCAGAATATCCTTCGATAGAGTCTTTCGACTCCTTCACAATTACAAGAAATTAGCCTTAACCTTCGAAATATTTTGTAAGGCTATCTATCAAGATTTTCTAAAAGTGCGACCGTATCAAGCAGAAGTGGATAAATTAAATCCTGTCCCTCACAGGTAACTATCCAGTCATCCCGATCCGGCTGTCCATAATCCGCACAGCCGTTTGTTCTTTGAATTGTTTCATTTATAAGCATGTCAAGAGCATCGGCCAGGGATCCATGGTCAATCATTTTAAGGATAAAATCCATCTCGTTTGCAAGCTTCAAAGCATCCTGTTCACATGTAAAATGCTCTAAATCCATCTCATTAACTACATTATAAGCTTCAATAAGCAATGCAGCGGCTTCGTTTATAATTCTGTATTCCTGATTTTGATTCGTTTGATATCTTAGTTCCGAATACGCGTTGTCTGTGCCTCTTATAACCCGAATTACGTCTCTGCCGGAAAATGGTGTTCCATCACATAGTTGTCCGCTAACTTTAATATGGCACTCTCCCAAACCAAGACTATCAATAACCTGATTACGTTCAAATTTAACCATCAAATCAGGTATTCCATTGCGATCAGAGTCCTCTATTGAAGTTGGCTTCGATAATGCTGGAATCTCGTCATTCAATTTGATGCTGGTGACATCTATATCGCCTGCATCAAAGCCGGCCGGCAACTCTATATAAACAGCAACAGTCATGTCGCTGCTCCAGATATTTATAACGTCCGGCTCAAAATCTATAAACGCTGTCACAGCCTGCAAGAAATATTCATCGCTCGTAACGTCACTGTCGGAATAAACATCTTCCTCGACACTATCATTACCATCAGTTTCTATTTCCGGAGCTGTTTCTTCATCGTCCCCTTCAGGATTTTCCATATCCGACTCATTGCTGACTGTTCCATATTCATCGGCTATATCCAATCCGGCAGTTATATAACCGCTTATCTCTATATCATACAATTCATAAAACCTCTTAAAAACCGACACGGCTTGAGGAGACAGCGGTATCTCGTAAAACGGACTTGTCTCCTGAATACGGAAGTCGCCGTTAGCCGGATTGGTGAACGACGGATTTGCTTCGATGCAGTTTTCACCGCATCCTGTTTCAGCCTGGAAATCAATAAGATTAGTAAATGTATCATTCCATTCAATATTTCCGCTGCCGTCCAGGAGGTTATAATCCATATCGGAATTTGCAGCAGTAGTGTAGGTGTTTGAGAAATAAATTGC
>JAFGEF010000096.1 GCA_016931715.1 Sedimentisphaerales bacterium | reverse complement strand
TGGAATTGACTACATGACCACGATTGATGCTACACATTTTAAATATTAAACATTCAAAGGATCGGTAGCAATAAAAATATATAGCAGATATGTTTACTTTTGAAATTCCCGACGTAGTGAAGATATGCGCTTCTTCTATTCAAAATTGTTGCAGTAAATGGCTGTTTTAATTGCTATTAATAAAAAAGGCAGAGACGCTATGCCCCTGCCTTTCCTATTCAAATATTTTTTAGCCTATATATTTAAGCTTTCCTTCTTAATCCCGCAAGAGCGATTAGTCCAAAGCCTAAAAGGAGTATTGATAAAGGTTCAGAAACAGGGACTCCGATAAAAGCATATGTTTTGCTCATATTTAAAAGATCTCCACTTCCAACGATATGACCCAGTTCGTTAATTTCAGATATTGAAAGGACTCCGTTAATTTCAGGAGTAATATCGGCGTATACACCATCTTCCCATAAAAGTATGTGTTCATTGTCATCCAAATCTGAAGCAGTGATGATTATTTGTCCTTGATCATTTATATCGCAGGCAAAGGTATTTTTCCAAATTGTATCGTGTAGATCTATGAATTGATTGTTTGATGATGAATATAAGAAAGCGCGTCCCCAAAATCCGTAACCTCTTCCGTATCCCACCACATCTCCATTATTATTGATTGCTAATGGATGCAAATAATTCCAATTTGATGGTGTTGGGATTTCAATTGGCTCAGATTCCTCATTATTCCAAAATAATCCAACTCCACTATCCTCACATACGCCAGCTATTTGGCCATAATCATTAATCGAATAAGCGGTTATGTTGGAATGCTGAGCTTGATCAAGGTACTTATAACTTCCATCTTTCTCCCACATGATCGGTTGTGACTTATGTGTAATCAAGTCTTTTGAATAGCCAACGGCTTGTCCTTTTTCATTTATGTCAATAGCATTTGCGCCCCATGACTCGGCTGGTGTTACGTCTATAATACTATCATTCTCCCAGTAAAATGCTCGATACTTATCTGATACTCCACCACCAACAATCAGCCCTTGATCATTTATTGCATGGGCCCAAGATATGGAAGCTACTGAGGGTGAAAGATTTGTAAATGTTCCATCTCGAAAGTCATAAGAAAAAGCAAAATCCTTTCCCCCTTCATAACCGCGACCAACCATAATATCTTGGTTATTTAAACCATAAGCATTTGAATTAGGCAATCCAGTGAAGGCATCAAAAGTGTAAGTAACCGCTTCTGCTGAATGAATCGATAAAAATGTAATTAGGAATAAAATGAATGATACCAGCGTTTGCTTTCCTCTTATGTGTATCTTTGACATAAACTCTACCCCGAAATCTAATTTAATGATGACACAAAATATTTACGTTAGTAGTCAACGATCTTCTCTTTTGCTACACGATTCTTGTCATTTGAATATATTTTAATCAGATGATTCGATCTAATATTTTATAAGCTTCTTTTTAAACGCTGCAAGACCAATTAGACCAATGCTGAATAAAATCATACTTCCCGATTCGGGAACGGCATTCGGATCAAATCCTGCCGAGGGAGCAAATGGAGACGTACTAACAGCCCCTTCATTGAGCCAGAGACCTTCAACATAGAAATCCGAATTCAAACTTGCTGCATAAAGATATGGACCACTGAGACTTGATGTTATTGCTGCCGTTATTTCGAGGTATTCCCACTCACCGATAGTAATAGTTTTTGGACATGAAGAAAAAGGAGTGTAGGCGAATCCCTTGTTCCATGCTAATCCTAAATATGCGGAACCTGTGTTTACATAGACCCATGCACTAACCGTATAAGTCCCTGCAGGTTTGAGTTCGTATTGATAAATGCCATCGACAAAGAGAACACCATTCGGGGATGACCCGATAATGTGGCCTGTATAATTACCTTCAATCAATGGATCAGTAACCAATTGTGTCGAAACTGCTCCTGAGCCTTCCCACTGGAGAAAGTTAGAGAAAGCAGATTGATTACCTTGGGTTGTCGTAACCCATGATGTTGTTCCTGCCTCAAAATTACCATTGGTGATTAAATTGCCGGTTTGATCTATGATTGGCAGGGCAAAAACAGAACCGTATAAAATGAAAACTGAGATCAAAACAAATAAAAAGAGACGTACTCCTTTCATTTATGTCCCCCTCCCTTCAATGAAATAAATAAAAAGTAACTTTGTATAATATGGTATTTTAGTCAAAACACTAATTAGTAACCGTTCAGAATTAAATATATTTCCTATAGATCAAAAGATTCATTACACCAATGCAAATCAGGATGAAGGTGACAGGCTCCGGTACACGCACTATCTTCCACAGTGATTCTCCATCTGCAACAAATAGATCCCCATTTTCATCAAATCTTAAACCGTTCGGACCAATCACCGGGGGACTCATTTTTCCTGTAAAGCCTGAAGCAAAGAGCGATACGATACCATCTTCGATCCTATATATTGATGCATTCATGGAGTCGGATACATAGAGCGTCCCATCTGAGTCTGCCTCGATATATGTGGGTCCAAAATCTGAGAGATCCGCTATTAAAGACACAGATTTTTCAGGTGTACACTTATAAATTTCTCCTGTGCCATGCTGAACAAAATAGAGGTTACTCAAGTCGTCAAACGTTAACCCAAATGGTCCATGGGGTCCCCCATATCCTGAGAGGTATTCCGTAGACGATCCGCCTGAGTCTATCTTCGAGATTGTACCATCACCAGAATTACCGATATATAAGTATCCGTCAGTGTGAGCTTCCAAGCCGACTGAATAAGAATATCCTGTAGAAAACAGGCTGCTACTACCATCAGAAAAAACTTGATAGATACTCTTTGGTGCACCTGAACCAGAGGTAACAAACAGATTGCCGTCATTATCGAATGTCAGGTCTTCTGAATACGAAAATCCAGATGCATAGACACCAACGGCATATGTGGTACGGTCAATCCGTAGAATCCTTCGACCCTGATAATCAGTTACAAAAATATCACCAGATGGACTAATATCGACACCGTTGACAGCACCTAACCCTGATGCAACGAGCTCAATCGAATAATTCGGATTATAAAGAATTGGAGCCGCTGAAAGAGGCATTGATGTTATCAGGAGTAAGGATAAAAGTAAAACAACCGAAAAAAGAAGTCGCTGTTTCATATTCGCACCTCCCAATACAATGCTCAGCACGATTAAGATATTAAACAATAATATCAAATAGATAAATAGTTGTATGTTTGGCAAAAAACACCCACTATAAATTTAGCAATTACTGTACCATACTTCTATCATGTTGATTATATTGAGCTTATAAGAGCTGACTCGTTTAAGAAAGGAGCAAAATCGTAAATAATGTCGACACTTTTTATTTGTTCTAGACGGTATTTTTGCTGAAACCCTTACTATCACTGCATCAGAGCATATTTACGAAACTGTAATGAATCTCGACACTTTTACACCTGATTTTACAATTCTCGGCATTTTTTAAGGTTTATATGTAACTGTTCAGGTACTAGAGGTGAAAAAAAGTTGAAAAAATGTTTTGGCAGATTAAAAAATGATATGCGAAAAATTCAAGATATGTCTTTACTGGCTTCAGAAATTTCTTAAAAACGAAAACTGAAAACAGCTTGCCATTGACGCTTGTTCTCCGGTTTTTTTCCGCACTTTCACCCTGAGCAACTCCGCGTTTATTCCTCTGCCTCAAAATCGAATTGAATAATGAAGTACACCATCTCCCAGTAATTAAAACGGGTATTAATTTCTCCGCCTTCATACGTAAAGGGATCTTCGAACCCTTCGCTATACAATTCTTCGGGCATATCGGACCACACTTCAATGATATGCTCTATGCCGTCTATGCTCGGATCCTCGACTATATATGAAGCCTCCTGCATTTCATATTCCGGGTCCGGGTCCTCGCCAAACAAGCTGCCATGAAATTCCATAATGAATGTTTCTGACCTGTTATTCCAGAGGAATACGCGCCTGCCTCTCACTTCCGGAGGAGGAGTAAGCTGTTCAGGGTGAGCATAAGCATTATAAATCTCCCACCAATATGCATTGTAATACCACTCCCAGATCTTGGGAAAGAGATCGGGCCGTAGCCGCTCTGTAATCCTGTATTGCACGGAGGATTCAATTTTCAAAACTCTCTTTGTATGCGTGTTCTGCGTCTCATTGTATGTGGTTATAAAATGCGCTTCCCCGTAGACAGGTGAATAAGCGATGCGCTTACGCTCTGCCGGCAGCCATTCGGCGTCATGGATCTTGAAGTAATGAATCTGATCGCTGTAATCACCTTCCTTAATCAGGTCTGCCGCCTGCCTTTTGTCTGACAGTTTGTATTGACCCGGGTACTGGGTCGTTATGCCGTCGGGACACGAATATTCCACCCAGTAACCGTCCGGGTCCTGCTGGCCGCCTATCTTGAACGACCAGGTTTCTGTTTCAGCATCATAGGCTACATCATATAGAGGAGCCGGCAATTCATTGCTGTCAAATACTTCAAAGTCAGCGCCCAGGCTGTCGTCAACAAGGGTACCGTCCAGCCGCATGAGATGAAACCGCCACCCGCACGGCTTGGGATTGTTTTTGAACCCGATCACCTTCGGGCTGTTCCAGTCCTGGCCCTCGAATTCAATAATGACGCCGTCGCCTTCACTGAATGCCGCGCCGTTGCAGGTCATGTATTCTATGGACACGCCATAAAGCCTCGTAGACTGATTGACGTCCAGATCCTGCTGGCTGCTGGTGGCCGCCTCGAGGTCGATATCGCAGATATCGCCATCAATGGCCGTGATGGTCCCGAACCGGTAGGTGGGCATCCATTTCTGCCAGCCGGGGAGCAGAGCGAGGTTGTAGAACGTACCTTCCGGCATCCCCGCGACTGAGGGCTGCAGCTGGCCGTCGCGGGCCGCGTTATATGACGCGTTGCCCCCGTGTCCAGGCTGAATGTTTACGGTTTTACGCTCGCCGGGGATCTCAATGGTGCCCACCTCGCCGGCGAGATCTTCCGTCAGGTCGGCACACCAGGCGGTGATGACGGGATCTGCCGGAACGTCGACGCCCTGGAGGTAGGCCTTCCGTTTCTCCAGGGCGGTTTTCTTCAGGACAGCGATTTCTTTCTCGATCCCTTCCTCCATCGTTTCGATTGCGCTCTCGAGCATGGCAATCTGATTGGTCAGGGCAACAATGAGCGCCTCGATGCGGCCCCTGTGGAGTTTCAACTGAACCTGGTACTGCCCGTCGGTTCCACCCGAGATAATGAGTCCTCTGCCCATGTTGCTATTCGCTCACCTCCATGGACTGCTGCGCAACGCTGACCACATAGGTAATCAGATTGGCGGTAAAGGTATCTTCTCCGCATACAACCGTATCGCCGGGTCGCAGAAAGATATCCGGTGTGGCGCAGCGATAGGTGTATTTGCCCTGGTAGAGATTCCTGTAGGTGGGATTCAGTAGCGTGACGGTTTTCCCGCCCGTTGTCTGTGTTTTATGGCCGGTCAGGACGATTGATTTGCTTTTTGAACCCTCCGAGACATTGATATCCTCCAGGTCGACCCGGATGATCTCTTCGGTCTGCAGCAGGAGCCCCCCGGAACAATACCGCATGAACACGATCATTTCCCCGTTCGGCCTGGCCGAGATGGCGCCCGCGTAATCC
>JAFGEF010000095.1 GCA_016931715.1 Sedimentisphaerales bacterium | reverse complement strand
GCATCGTCTGCTTGCGGTCTCCATATCGATATGCCATAAAGAAATCCCTTTCGTTTTTGGTTGCCTTATTATAACATATCGTCAAAACAAATAAAAAAACATTTTAATCGTAATTGCGACACAGCCTGGCAGTGAAGCATCTGGCTACCGAATGAGTATTTACAATCGCTGCATGAAATATATTCGTTGCCCAGATACTTCGGCTTAGACTCCGGATGAAAAGTTTCAATAAGTATCTATAACAACAGCACATATAACATCATTCAATTCATAATCGGTCAGTTTTAATATTTTATTAATTTTATAATTTTTTTGTAACGAATTTGCGCTTCATACGTCTATTATAATATGGTATATTTGTTAACAACGGCTAAGAGAAATATTTTATCAGGAGAAAATAAAAATGACTGGGAGTCTTGAAAAAAGCGCTTTGATATTATCTGTCGGTTTTGTAGTGGGAATCATTATTCTTACTGGTTCTATAAAGAAGAATACGTTAAAACTTTCAAAAAGTATAGAAGAAGCGGGAAGAGCTTCGCGAAGCAGCTATTCGGCTTCTTTCCCCTCATCGCTTCATATACAGACCACTGAAGCCGCAAAGGACCTTACGCTGGATAGAAAAAAGCAGCTTGCAGATGCTTTTATTGCGGCTTGTATCGGCCAGGTCTATCAGGAAAAAAAGATTCAGCAGGTAGAAATAAAAAGATTCAACTCTCAGAGTCTGGGTGCAAGGCTTAATTTGAGAGGAAACCTTATCTTTGAAGACGGAAGCATATACGAAAACTTCGATTCGATTCTGAGCAGTGACGGTTTCGGCGGCTATGAAGGTTTTGTTCGTACAGCGAATGGAAGTAATTCGATTATCAGTACTGTTAATATCCAGTGATTTATTAGATTTAATAAATTCAATTGATAGAAAGAAAAAAATATGTCGCCCAAAAAACAAGTTCAGATATCAAGTCTTTGCCTTGTCGCAATGATGTTGTTGGTTTTTGCTTATGGATTGCTGGTCTTTTATGTTCCTAAGCTTTTAGCGACTTATGCGCGAGCGGGAGAGGAATTAAGTCCATTCCTGAAAATAGTATTGAAGATTGGGCATGTGACAGAAAAAGCTGAATTGCTTATAGTGCCGGCGATATTTTTAGTTTTTATTGCTTCGCTCATCTGGCGGATACAAAGTTCGAGAGAATTACATAATAGCTCTAATTAAATAATTGCAGGGTGCGATGCATCGCACCAAATAATCATTAAGAAATGGTGCGTTATAACACACCCTACAAATTTATGAATATGAATAACGAAACAGAAAATAACGTAAAAGATAAGAAACCTTCCAAGCGAACATACATAATCGCGGCTGTATGCTTTGTACTTTTGTTAATAGGTGCTTTGATTGTAGCGAGTCTCAATCAGGAACCAAAACCAGACCCGGAAAGTGAGAAAATAATTCGACAGGCAGCCTCAGGTCAACTTCAAAAAAATCTCAATGAGCTGACTGAAGAAGATTTAGCAACAATCGAGGTATTATATCTTAACGGAAAAGAACTCTGTGATTTCAAAATGCTTGAGAAATTAACAAACCTTCAGCAGCTTCGACTAAGTGCTCTTCGTTACCCGGAAAATGCTATACCTGAATGGATGAAGATTCTTGCAAAGCTTGGCATTTTTGATATCAATAAGAGATTCGCTCTTGATTTAAGTCCACTTAAGAAACTCCAAAATCTTCAATCTCTCACAATAGTTTCTACGCAGATAAAAAACTACAAGCCTCTTTTTTCTCTCAAAAAACTGCAAAGGCTTAACCTTTCCATGAGGAGTAAAGATGATCATGGAATGATAGCTGATCTTGTGCCGATAAAGGAATTAATAAATCTGCAGTCACTTGAACTTAGCTTTACTAATATAAGCGACCTTGAGCCAATAAAGGAATTCAAATATCTGCAGTTGCTTGACCTTTATGAAACTCAGGTTTCCGACCTTGAGCCTATTAAGAACCTTTCAAACCTGCAGTACCTGGATATTAGCGGCACTCAGGTATCAAATATTGAGCATTTAAGAGGATTAACAAAATTGCAGAGGATGAACCTTATAGGAACTCCAGTATCCGACCTTGAATCCTTAAAGAATCTTACACAACTAAAAACACTTGTTATAAATAATTGTAAAAATATAACAGACCAGCAGGTGGAAGACTTACAAAAAGCTTTGCCGAATTTGAAAATTATCAGATGAATAACGAAACAGAAAAAAACGTAACAAAGAAGAAACCATCAAGGCAAAAATACATTATCGCGTCTGTATGTTTTGCATTATTCGTGATAGTTGCTTTAGTCGAAGCGATTTTCGATCAGGAACCAAAGCCTGACCCAGACAGCGAGAAAGTAATCCGACTAGCAGCCGCAGAGCAACTCCGTTTTCAAGCTAAAATTGAAAAAGAACCTAATGATTTGACAGACGAAGATTTTGCGAAAATCACTAACTTTTATCTTCAGCAATGTGAGATTGCAGATTTGAAGTTTCTCGATAAATTTATAAATCTTAAAAGCCTTGCTTTTATTGATGTTCAATTTCCTCAAGAAAATATTCCTGGATGGGTGAAGTCTCTTGAAAAGCTTGGAATTATTAATTTTAATAAACTTTTTCTTATAGAATTAAATCCTGTTAGCAAACTTACCAACATTGAGAGTATTCAAATATATGGAACACAATTTAAAAACATCAAGCCTTTCTCAAATCTTCATAATCTCAAAGAATTAGTTATGGTATCGACTCAAGTATCAAACATTAAACCTTTGAGCGATTTAACCAAAATGGAGAATCTTACCATCTCTGATACCTTAGTATCCGACATTAAGCCTTTGAAAAACCTGAAAAACTTGCGGGGGCTTGCGTTAGCCAGGAATCATATTTCCAATATCGAACCAATTAAAGGATTAACAAATCTTCAGTCTTTAGTGATTTGGGAAACTCAATTACCAGACCTTGAACCAATTAAAAGTCTAATAAATCTGCAAAAACTTAATCTAAGTAACTACCCGAGTATATCAGATGAGCAGGTGGAAGATTTACAAGTGGCTTTGCCGAATTTGAAAATTACTCGTTAAAAAATAGTTTTTTCTCTTTTCATTTTACATTTTTCCTTTTGACTTTTAACTTTTCTTAATGTCACTTTACCTATTTTAACCCCTCATTTTCAGCGTACTTTTCAATCAAAAGTGCGCCACCGCGCCAATTACAGGGAGACATATGTTTTTTGTCTCGCTCTTGAAAAGAAAGAAAAAATTGAAAAACGGAGAACGAAAATGGGATTTGAAACCGGCATATTTCAGAACACAGAAATTCAATCGGACTTTATCGACTGGCTCGTTGATTCGCAATGGCCGCAGTTGAATGTTCACTTCGAGAAGTTGTGGAATTATTACGCCAATCCAGCGATACAAATCAGCGATAGCAGACTCATCGAGAACGGGCATCGTTACATTCAGGCACAGGAAATTGGCCTGCCTTCGAGGATAACGGGCTATACACATACAGGCTCCCTCGGAACAAGGCAGCTATCGGATGTGCAGCGGAAAGAAATCGTAATTGAAAACGATATAGCCTGGCGAGTGAATGCTATCGTTGATTTCCTGTTCGGCAAGCCGGTCAGCATAATCTCCAAGTCACCGAACGGCGGAAAAAGTGCAGAAGTCGAGATGTTATTAAAGGCATTATTTTCCGCCAACGGTGCAATAGGATTTTTCCAGGATATGGCAGTGCTCGGAAGCGTTTATGGATTCGTCGATTGTTTCGTCAGGCCTGGCGAACAAATCCTCTCTAACGCCACATCTCCTTTATACACCAAACGCTCTATGGACACCCGTGACAGGGGAACCATAGAAGATGCGATTCGACTGGTTCAAACAATCGCTCTCGAGCTGATTGAAGCGCCAAGAGCGCTGCCTGTTCTGGATGAAAATGATTATAAAAAAATAAATTATTACGTGCAGAATTTTTATCAGAAGAAAAATACCATCGCCTCAAAAGGCTCTTTTCTTTCGCGTATTCTTTCATCGGGCAAACGGGCGGATGACAGGCAAACTGTTTGCGTGACGGAAATTACTTCTGCTGATGCCTGGCAGAGGTACGAGGATAAGGAACTTGTCGCTGAAGGCAGGCTGCCCTGGGGCTTTCTGCCTGTTGTGCATATCCAGAACATCGCACAGCCTTACTATTATGAGGGACACAGTGACGTTGAGCCTTTGATACCTCTGCAGGATGAGTTGAATACAAGGCTCAGTGACAGGGCAAGCAGAATTACGTTCCAGTCGTTTAAGATGTATCTCGGCAAGGGAATCGAGGGTTTCGAGAATAAACCTGTCTCACCCGGAAGGATGTGGTACACAGATAATCCGGATGCTTCCATCGAGCAGTTCGGCGGCGATGAGGCGACTCCGAGTGAAGGCCTGCACATTGCGGAAATACGCGAAGCGATGGATAAGGTCAGTTCCGTTACGCCGATGGTTGCCGGAGTTTTGAAGGATAGATTGGGCAATCTCACAAGTGCGGTTGCGCTGAGATTAACGCTTATGGGAATGCTCTCGAAGAACGAGCGGAAAAGATTTACATACAGCGAGGGGATAAAGCAAATCAGCAAAATAGTGCTGAGTATGCTCGACATGGCAGGCATTTACAAAACGCAGCCGGAGGACAGACATGTAGATGTGATTTTTCCAAGTCCTTTGCCTGAGAATACAATGGAAAAACTGGAAGAAGCAAAGTTAAAGAAAGAATTGGGTGTTTCAACTGAGCAGTTGCTCAGAGAATTAGGTTATGAAAGTTAAAAAAGGAGCAATCAATGCAGACGCAGGAAATTATGTCAGAAGACAAAGCAGCAGATAGTGACGAATCAAGACTTGTCCCTGTCACCGAATCTATTCGTTATCGTAAAAGGGCACAGAGTGCCGAGAAGAAAGTTGAGGAGTTGACCGAATTGCTGTCTCAATCACAGAAACAGGCATCGAGCTTAAACGAGCAGTTGAACGGCATTCGTACCGAGCAGAAGTTGACACAAAAGCTTATCGCCGCCGGAACAGTTGATGTTGAATCCGCTGTTCTCGTTGCAAAAGCGAAAATGAATGAGCACGAAGATACGGATGTTGACGATGTGATTGAGCAGTTGAAAAAGGACAAGCAGTATCTTTTCAAAAATACCGGCGAGAACGCAGTTTCATCCAAGACATCAGGAGCGAAGAATCGCACGAATGATGTTTATACAGTTCTTGCCAATGCAGCCCGTAAAGCTGCCAATTCAGGCTCTCGAAAGGATTTGCAGGAGTATTTGAAAGCGAGAAGAAACTACCTCTAAAAAGCATTATATGTAATTGCAACAACATGAATAAGAATACTAACAAAAAAAATACAGGAGAATAAAATATGGCATTTACAGGAAAAGCGACATATTCAGCCGGTACGACACTGCCGGAACTGGCTGAGGACGTATCGGATGTTATCGGATTGATTTCACCTTATGAGACACATTTGCTCGATGCACTGGGTGATCCGATGCGCGAGGCAAGAAGCACACGTCACGAATGGCTCGAAGATGAGCTGCTTGCCAACAAAGACGCGGTGAACGACAGTACTTTCAGCAATCCGGCAAGTGACACCGATTTTGTTGTCGATAACGGCAGCAGGTTTCGTATCGGCGACCAGATTCAGATTGAAGGCAGCGAAGAATTGATGCTCGTGACAAATGTCAGTACAAATACTCTGACAGTCGTACGCGGCTATGCAGGCACCACACCGGAAAATCTCGCCGATAACAAGGTGATAAATATTCTGGGCAACGCAGCTCTCGAAGGTGATGACCAGCCTACAGCAAGATTCACTAATCGAAGCAGGTGCTCAAACTATACACAGATATTTACTGCTTCGATAAAAATAAGCGGAACGGATATGGCCGCGAGCCAGTTGTCTCTTGCTGATGAGCTTGATTTTCAGAAACAGGAACGATTGAGAGAATTGATTCGCGATTTGGAAAATACCGTCATCAACGGCGGCCAGCCGTCAGGCAATCCCGAGGGCAGCGGCGATGTCAGAAGGTCGATGAAAGGTATTATCCAGAATCTTTCCAGCAATGTTGTCCACACTGGTGACAGCGGATTTCCATCTGGTACTGAACTTGATGAGGAAAAACTCAACTACGTACTGAGAAAAATCTGGGAGAACAGCAACGGCAATGTTAACCTGATAGTTGTGGGCGGATTTCAAAAGCGAAAAATAAATGCTTTCTGTGCTGACAGCCGCAGCTATGGCGCCAATGATACGACCTTTACAAATATGGTTGGTATCTATGAGAGTGACTTCGGCGTTTGCAGAATTGTTACTACACGCTGGATGCCGCAGGATGCGGTGCTGCTTCTTGATTCGAGTCGAATCAATGTGCTTCCGCTTGCCGGACGAAGTTTCCACTATAAACCTCTCGCCAGCAGCGGCGATTACGAGTGCGGAGAGTTGATTGGCGAATATACCCTTGAGCTTAAAAACGAAGCTGCTCACGGAATTATTCGCGACCTCAGCATAAGTTAATGACACTTGTCATCCTGAATGAAATGAAGAATCTGGTCAACGCATAAGACAACGCTGACGAAGCTAAATAATAATTCGTGGGCCAGATTCTTCGGTTTCACTTCAGAATGATTAAAAAATAAGGACATATAAAATGGTTAGATTCTCAAATGATTCAGATATTTTGAAATACGAACCGATACTTTTCGGTGAATTACATTTGCCATGGCAGGTCCTTGCTGAGGGCAGCGGGGGGACCCTCAGCGGGACAACTTTTACTGCTGCTGATGCAGACTTTCTTGCTGCGCAGGTTGCCGCAGGCGGTGTCATATATCTTGAGTCGCAGGATAAGTCACTGGATGGTACTTATGAGATTGTATCTGTGGATTCACAGACGCAGCTTGAGATTTCTGTGGTCAGAACAGATTCTCAATCCGAATCAATAGCTCCACCTGCCGCAGAGAATATATCTTATCGCATCAGTACTCTGGCACCGCAGGCGAATGAAGTCGGATTCCAGTTGACTGAGTATTTTGGAATTCAGCCCGGTAATCCTGCTTCGGATTATGACGCTGATGATATACTCGATGTTTCAGTATTGAGACAAGCATCGGTATTCGCGGTAATAGCAGGCGTCTATGCGATGCTGGCTTGCAGAGCGAAGGATGGTGATTATTGGAAAAAGTCACTGTACTATCGCAAACTATACAGCCAGGCAAGAGCACGTATCAGACTGAGTATTGACACAGGTTCTGATGGTATAGTTGATATTTCGCAAATTGGAGCTTCAGGCAGACTGCTTAGAGATTAAAGGGAAATTGCAATGAGTACGACCTTGGATGGACTGAAATTATTTGATGGAAATCAGCTTCAAATTGAAGCGGGAAGTTATAAAAGGGAACTGATTGAAAAATCTGCTCCAATGCTTGATGGTGTAATTTCGATAGACCTTGGCCGCAGAAGCAGAATCATAAAGCAGACAGGAACTCTTCGAGCCAAAAGCCGGTCACTGCTGAATGAAAGGATTCTTGCTGTATCGAATTGTATGGATGGAAATACTCATATACTTGATGCAGAGTCCGGACTATATCAGAACCTTCGCATGGATTCTTTCAAAGTGACAAAAGAAAGGGAAGATGGGACCGGCATAACGGCTGATTACGAAATCGCTTATACACAGTTAGCCTGATTTAAATATGGCATTTACAAAGGAAACATAATGTCACTGATAAGTAACGGTATTGATTCGGTTCGAGTATTCGACATTCCAGCCGGCATATGGCCTGACGGCAGATGTACAGATATGCCGCAGATGGCTTTAGTTAAATGGCGTTCGGTTTTGCATGATGTTTTGTACCAGGTTTATGTGAATGGCCGATTTGCAGGATCAACGGTGCATGAAACTCAAAGACAGATGATTGTTCCGGTTCCAGCTTCATTTACCTGTGCAGTCAGAATAGAAGTTTTCGCTGTTCAGCCTGAATATGCTGATATGGATTTAAGCAGCGAACTTTCAAGCACAATTAATAGCGGGCGGGTTAAAATTGTTTTGTCACGAAGCCAGAATATGCCGGCTGGTGCGACTATACAGGTTTATTCCGATAACGGAACAGGTCAGATAGATTATGAAAATCCAATAAGTGACACTGCAATACAAGTCTGGCCGAACTGGCAGGATAAGAGTGGTTTTGGAATGAGCAGGTTCGGCTATGCGGATTTTGGCTACGATGCGTCTGCGGCGGTTGGTTTTGGAAAAGGGTGTTTCGGGAAGAATCAGTTTGGAATTGATGCTGATACGATTGAATGGACAAGTCCGGTTCTGTTCGCTGGAAATTATAAACTTGCTGTTGTGGTCTTCGATAAGTCTGGTAACAAAAGCGCTGCAGTTGAGACCGAGACGATAACAATAATACCAGCGGCAGAACCGGCGGAAAAGCTCGAAATATTATCTTATAACAAACAGACAAATGAACTTGTTTTGAAAATTACAGATTAGTAACTGAACTTTTACAAAACTCTTATTAGTAATAAAGGGAGATTGTTATGACTGAAGTTTATCCAACAGACAATGAACTTGAAAATATTCAATCCGACAGTGAAACCGGCGTTGAATATATTCCTACCGGAACGTCACCGTATTATCTTCAATTTCGTAAGCTTCTTTATCGTCTGCTGTCAGCCGCAAGGCGCGCGAACGATTTGAGAGTGTATAAGGAAGAAGGCCTGAACATCGGGGTAAAAGCAGGCAAGTTCTGGGTGGGCACGGAGCTTGTAAGTTATCCTGGTTCATCTGGAAATTCTCTCGCAGATGATAAGGAAGATATTTACATCTATCTGAATTCATCCGGGGTGCTTGTTTCCAATGAGTATGATGGTTTTCCCGATATGGCTGTAACGCCGCATATTCGACTTGCTGTAGTTTCTACATCAGATGGTGACATAAATTCGATTACGGACAGCCGCTCAGGGCATAATATTATGCTTCCTTTTGGAGCCGGCGGAATCAAAAAATATATCGAATCGCACGATATTGACGACACGCTTACTCCATCAGAGTCAGGCAGTGTCCATACGAATTACGGCGCTGCTATGCCTGTTGTCATAACGCTGCCGGAAGATGCCCCGGAAGGAACAGTTTTTACATTTGCTGTTCAGGCTGCTTACGAACTTCGTATCGACCCGGATTCAGCGACTATACGTGACAGTTGCGGACAGACTTCAGGAAAATATAAATATGCAGGAACAATCGGTGATTGTATTACTCTTATCGCAGATGAAAACTGCGACTGGGTGACAATTGCAAAAAATGGTTCATGGAACGAAGAAATATAAAAAGGAAAAAGTCTATGGCAAATGAAATACATGTAAATTATGAATCAGAAAACACGCTATATGCAGTTATTCGGGACAAAGCAGGAAACGCCTGGTATGTGAATGGTCAGGCATTTGAATTGTGGGGTACGACAGGCAGAGATGCGGAAGACTATTGTATCAGTCTTACCGACAGGAACGGCTCATTATATGTAGGTGATTTCAATGAAAATATATCATCAGGAAGGTATTACATACAGATATTCCTCCAAGCCGGAGCTAATCCGGCAGATGGTGACAGCCTTATCGCAGGTAAAGAATTCGTATGGAGCGGGACTGGAGAAATAACTCCTGATAAACTGCTCGTTAATAAGGCGATACAAAATAAATCGAGTGGTCAAATACAATATTTCGATGATGACGGACAGACGGTATTGATTACATTGATTCCGACCGAAGACAATGAGTCGGTTACGAGAGCATCTGACTGATAAATGCAGGAGGTAAAATATGTGCAGTTTTTCAAATTATTGGGAAAGCAGTATTCTAAATCATTTTTTCGGCAAGTCTGATTATTCCCTGCCGGAGGTTTATATAGGTTTATTATCCAATGAGCCGAATGAAGACGGAACCGGTGTATCTGAGCCTGATTGCCCCAGTTATACTCGTGCCGGGTCGAATGCTTCGAGTTGGGACACTGCGTTCGAAGGCTCGATAGAAAATATCAGCGATATTACTTTCCCGCTGGCGTGCGAAGACTGGGGAAAGGTTACTCACTTTGCACTTTTCGATTCAGAATCAGGCGGAAATATTCTTGCATATGGCAGCTTGAGCCCTATGGTAACTATCAGTAGTGGTGACATCCCGAAGTTTGCGCCCGGAGATTTGATTGTCTGCCTCGATTAAACAAAAAGCTTCTATAAATCATATATATACAAACGAAGGGAATAAATAATGGCGATTATAAGTAAAAACTGGTTTTCACAAAGCCAGATAATCGGGATTGGTGATGGATGGATAACTTTATCCGGCACGACAGAATCTTTTTCATCTGATGTTGATCTGGTGACGAGCGGCTGTGATGGTACTCACTTAATTATTGAGATTGACTATGACGGCACACCGACAGACGACGTAAAAATCAAACTATACGGCTCTCACGACGGCTCGGATTATGATGATACACCTGTCTGGGAAATGCAGGGCGATAAAAGTATGGATCCTCAGCAATTGAGCTTTATTATAAAAGACCTTGCGCATTTCAGAATAGGCATTCAGCAGACAGGTTCGACAGACAGTCACAATGTCAGAGCTTATGTCAGGAGCTGGAACTATTCCATTGTCTAAGTAATATATCGGAGAATATATAAATGTCACTTATTAAGCCTGTAAGGGCGATACAATGTAATAAGAGTCATCCGCTCTCACGCGGACTTGCTGTCTGCTGGCTGTTTAATGAAGGATGCGGTTCGCAGGCATCAGATACGAGCGGTTCTGGATTTAATATACCTGTTATTGGCGGGACACCTGAGTGGGTATCGGGTAATCATGGCTCGGCAATGTATTTTAACAGCAGCAATAATGAATACATGGAATTGGATGCAGCTCCGGTTACAAATATTCCATGTACGATTATGGCATGGATATGCCCGGACATAGTGACAAAGGGCAATCTGTATTATCCTTTGTGTATTGCCAATAAAAATGTAACAAATCAGCTATGGGGATTTATACTCAATAATGGTGCAAATGGTGAAGTAGCGTTAATTACAAATATTTCACTATATGGACGTGCTGTTTCTACAAAGGTTTTAACTGCTGGTCAATGGCATCAGATTGTAGGCGTAGCTGCCGGAATTACAGATCGGCGGTGTTATGTAGATGGCGGAAATAAAGGGACGAATACGAGTTCGCAAAATGCTCCGACCGGACTGAACAGGATTTCGATTGCCCGTGCAGGCGATTCTACGCCTGGTTATTATTTTCCTGGTAAAGTGAGTTCAGTCTTCATATGGAATCGGGTATTGACAGATGTGGAAATTGCCTGGATGTATCGGGAGCCTTATGCAATATTCGATACAGATGGTATCACAAAGTCACTGTCTTTTCCGGCAGCAACAAACTCTCTGGCCGGCTCGATATATTCTCAATCAATCATAAATGGCAAGCTTAGTTTAAACAATAAAACGGGCCAACTGGAGAAATCATGGCTGCTGGATGTATTATCTAATGGAATGACAGGCAACGCTTTCAAATTAAGTACGGCTCTGAGCATGGCTTGGTTTTGGGTGAGGAATACCGGATGCAGCGCACTTTATCGAGGAACAAATATAGAACAAATTGACTTTACACATATATTAAAAACCGCTGCTCTGGAAGTGGAAAATATTTCGCCGCCAGCTTATCATGAAAGCGATAAGATTTATTATTATATACTTCGTCGATTTAATAAATGCGGCGTTCCTGAACAGTCTGCTCAGGCCGCAGTAAAAGTATCTTTGGATTCCAATGGTGATATTGAAGTAAATAGTCCGAATTCTGTTTTTACGTTTACAGTCAAGATAGTTGAAACTAATAAAGTGCAATTGAATTGGTTTTACAGTCCACTGACACAGAAATCTCAACCTGCTTGTTTTAAGGTATATTTCGACAATGGTTCGGGTCTTATAGATTATGAGAATTCAATAGCTGAAGTAAAGTTCGCCGGACGGAAATTATATTGCTTTAAGAGCGATTCCCTTGAAACAGGCACGTATCTGTTTGCGATAAGAGTCGTAAATCTTAATGGTGATGAAAATAAATCCTATAAGCAGATAAAAGTTCAGATGAAAAATATTGTTCCTTCGTCAATAGAAATTATTGATGTCCAAAATGTCTAACCATAAATTCCGTATGCGAGATATATATTATGTTCAATCGAATTGATTATTTTCAGCCGGAACAAACAACGATGGTGATACCGGCGTCTTCTGTATCGGTTTTCCTCGATGGAGTTTTATGTCCTGTTCTTGAGCCGATAGAAATAGTTCGCAGTCAGTGGCCTGATTTCAGCAGGGCAAGACTTATCTTTAATACTGCCGCTGACTCAGAATGTGATTTTCCGGTTCTTGAAAATATCGAGAATATGTTTCCCAAAGGAAAGTCACTGAGCATCCGGGCTTTTTATAATGGGACTGCTCCTGCAGATGCAAGTGTATTCAATTACAGTATATTTGAAGGTCAGATTGAAAAAAGCGAAATAAAACTGAAGTCAGATGATTGGAAAACGGAGGTTATTGCAAGGGATTACAGTGCCGCTATGGAGCGTTTAACAGTTTATGGCCAGCGGATTATTAAAGATGCAAACTCAATATTTCTGCAAAGTTTTGAGACAGTCTTTAATCCGGATGGAAAGGCAAACGCAAGCAAAACGCCAGTTAAACTTCACGGCAGGAACTATAAAATATTTTCTGCTGATAATAAAACTGCCGGACATTGGAAATACGCTGAAGTAATTCAATATCTTCTTAGCGAGTATGTCACTACAGGTCAACTTCTTATTCCATCTCTGGAAAGACTGCTTTCTTTAACCGACAGGCAGATTGTTCGCGACCTTGATGTTACCGGTCTTAGCCTGACCGATGCTTTGCATAGATGCTGCGAGAGAATCGGAATCAAATATATATTCGTCCCTGTAAGTGAGCCGAATATGCCTGCACAAGCTATAGTGTTTTATAAAAATGTCACAGGCAGGAAAGTTGAGATAAACTGCCAAAAGAGCGGCCGGGTAAATATTTCTCAAACTCATTTTGCTTCGCTGCACAGCAAAGAGAATTTCTGGCCGGTTACACACAGATATATCGGACAGGGAGATTTCAAGGTTTATGAAGCTACGTTTGAACTGATAAAAGCGTGGGATGGCTCTCTCGAAGGGAATGTTTACGATAACTTTTCACCATCTGCAAATCCCGACTTTTATGAAGTCAGGGATGTTTATAGAAAATGGGCATTGAATGAGGCGAGTGACTATACCGCAGCTCCTTACAATCGCGGAGTTGCTTTTGATTTTTCCGCGATTTTTCAAAGTTCGGATTATGTCCCCAAACGAAGGCGTTTTTATCCATGCCTGACGACGGACAGCCAGAACAGGTCGCTTGGATATTGTCTTCAAATATCATACGATGATGGTCTTACATGGAATCAATATGATGACGCATTTAATCTTTTGGCGGATGAGTGCGGCGTGTGGCTCAGCAGCGATCAGCTTAATATCGATTTGATAACAGCTTCTATGAATAATCAGTTGAGGTTCAGAATAACCGCTTCAGTAATAAGCGATGAAAAATTGAGTGCTGTCGTCACCGATGGTCCTGTTAATTCAGCAGTACCTGTAGTTGATCATATAGTGACATTACCCCGCCAGTTCAGGTATCAGAAAATATCTGGAAAAAGTATTTTTGCAGACAATATTAGTAATATGCTCGGCATACCTGATGAAGCGGATGATTCTGACGCTTTATATGAATTCATTCGCCATCATTCGCAGAGCTCATCTGAGTTGATTGAAACAATCGATATACAGACATTAATTCCAGGATATGATTACGAAATAGGTGACATTGTCGTATCGAGTCCGGACAGCAGGGATTTATTTTCATGCCGGGATGGCAGGAGCATAAGTATTATTGAAAACGTACAGATTGATTTTCAAAACCAGTGTACAAATTTAAGGATTATTCGGAAAAATGTTTTATGAAAAATGAAATGAATACAGCCAACCAGCAGCAGGAACTGAACAGGCTGTGCCGCGAACCTGAAAGATTAAAAGAGACTTCGATTTTAAGCTCACCTGGTACAGGAACATCCGCATGGATGGCAAGAATACAGCAAAATATCTTTTATAATATTTATAACGTTGTGAACATTTTAATTGGATCACCCGGAAGTGAGCCAACTGCGATGGGTATAGAGGCACAGGCAATTAATTTGGCGGAGCCTTTCGGCCAGCAGGGAACTTTATCGAGCGGGACATATGTTATTATATTCCGGATCGGAAGCAAGTATGTTTTTTATACAAAACCATAGGGGAAAATTATGACAGAAGAAAATTCAAAATCATGGCGTTTGAACAGACAGGTGAATGTATCTGTAATCGTGCAGCTGGTCCTGTTAACTTCGATGATACTTGGAAGCTGGATAAACCTGCAAAGACAGCTTTATCTTCTTCAAAAAGATGTAAGCGTGCTGCTCTCGGGACAGGAGAAGCTCGAAGATAAAATCGAGTCTCTCTGGAGCAAAAGCATTTCACACGAATACCGTTTGCAGACGATAGAGAAAAATGTTTCCGATGCAGACAGGGACTGAATAATATTTTCTTCTTACCAAATTAAGCAGTTGCATTTATTCTGTTCGCAATGGTCATTGAAAATGTCCCATATTTCGTGAGTTTCACGGCAAAGGCTGATAGATACATTCTTATTAAAGTAGCGAATTGCATTAATGAGAAAACGATAGAATTTTATGCGTAATTCCGGCGGATAGCGAAGTTTGCCGTCTGAGGCATCATTTGCAAAATTGTTGTTAAGGAGATTAACAGCGTTATGGCCATAAGCTTTTTTAGCAAGATGAAGATGGCCTGGCAGGAGTCTCAACATGCCAAGAGTTATATTTTCAGGTTCTATAACAGACAGGGTTTTTTCGATTAGCTCAGAATAACCTGTTTGCCAGTCGGAGTAATAAATCCCCGGATCGATTCGCAGCCTGATTCGGTAGCCTTTGTTCTGGCATTTTTTAGCTGCATCGATACGCTCTTCGAGACTTGCGGTGCATTGTTCGTATTGGCTGATTATTTGTTGGGGATTAAGACTCCATGAGATAACGATTTTATGATTTGGTTCGATTGAAAGCAAATTATCGATATTATTGCTTTTTGTAAGAAGCATCAAATAACCTTTTGATAAGCCGGAGAAGAACGGAATTAATTCTGGTGTGAGATTTGTTATATGATCAAGCGCGAGGCTGTCAAGCATTTCCCCCATATTAAAACTTGCATTTGGGGCAGAGTCAGCCAGAGTCTTGCGGATTTGCCTGAACATAATATCGTAATTTATATTGATTTTAATAAACGGAGAGAATTTGCGATAAACATATGCAAGATAACAATATGTACAATAGTAAGGGCAGCCGTTAGAAACAGGAACAAGCTTGTAATAAGGCATGCAATGAACGTTAGAGCCGAGCCTTCCGTCGAAGTATCCAACAAATGAAGATGTATGACCTATCATCAGGGTTCTTTTGCCTTCTAACAAAGCATATGGCAGCGACATATGAGATTCAGGATTTCGCTGATGTTCAACTATTTGGATATTTGCTGTTGGAAACAAGTTAATAATTCTCTGTGTTTCCGGCTGGTTCGCCGCTTTTTGCCACAGCAGTATTGTTTTCGGTTTAAAGTTCCTGGCAATGTCCATAAACAGATTTGCTCAAACAAAGAAAAATAGTATCGGAAAACTATTTTATATTAACATGAATGAAGTTTATTTACAAGAAGGGAGAACAGAATGAAAAAAATTATTTTAACAGTAAGTGTGTTTCTTTTTGCGTCAGGATGCGAGTCGTTGAGGTTTGCTCCAGGCGAGATTCAAAAACAAAACGCCTGGCTGCATAACAGGACTATGGCAGTGACAACAGAGGCTGCAAGAACTGAAGGAACTTCCGGAGAAATGCAGGCTCTTACCCGGCTTGGAGAACAGCAGAGCAGGGCGTTTGTTTCTTACTTCGGCCTGCCTGATGAGTTTCCGCCGGCAGATTCAGTGGAAGATATTTTAGCTGAATCGAATTTCGAACTCGCCGCAACTGCGACTCAGGAAGGTTCCGAGCGGCCTGATGAATGGCAGGTTGCTGATTCTGCCATTGATTTGGGGATAGGGGTATTTGCTTTGCTTGGCGGCGTATATGGCACGCAGGCTGCTCGTTTTTTAAGAAATGCAAAAACCAAGACACAGGCTTTGAAGGAAATCATTTCCGGCAATGAGCTTTTCAAGAAGCAGAACAAAGCTTCCGCAGCGGCCTTCAAGCAAGCCCACGCAGACCAATCACCACAAACCAGACAGATTGTAGCAGAAATGAAATGATGAAATTTAGCTATCATTTTTAATAGACTATATTTCCTATTAGTAGGAAATATTTTCAGGATTTTATTTGGATATGAAATTTGGGTTTGATTTGGACGATATATTTTGATATACTTTACATTATTAGGCTGTCAGTAATTGAAAGAGAACGAAATTTGCTGGAAAATATGGGAAAAGAGGCCGATAACACTAAAATTAAACCTACACCTTTTGTTTTGTCTATCAATATTTGTGATAGTATAATAAGGGATGAGGTAACAAAGAAAGTATCATTAATAGGGCTTTTTAGTATTATTAATTCAAATGTTTTTCCTTGTATCCATCCTCTAATGCATGTGTATATTGCATTAACAAACGGGCATGGCAAATACAATACCGAAATTCGGTTTTCACATTTGGAAGATGGAGAGCCAATAGCTGGGATGATTGGGGAACTGGATTTCAAAAATCCCTTACAGATCATCGAGTTAAATATTTGTTGGCAGCAGCTTCGTTTCCATAAATCAGGAGATTATATTGTACAGGTTTTGTGTGAAGGAGCAGTAGTAGGAGAACGCAAATTTAGAGTCGCCGGGCCGCAGCAGAAAATGCCTGCTATAGATGAGACTGAGGAGAGTTAATAAATGTCAATAAATGAACTAATGCAGGAAATATTTATAACTTATCCGCAAGAAAGTCAATACTACAATTTTAACTGCTTTTATTTGCCATCACGGTATGTTACAGCACCTCAAGAGAGAAGCAAGACAATCCGTGTTATTTCAGGTTTGTTTGGAAAGTTTGTAAGAATGTCAGCCCCTGAGATAGGTATAATTGCTGATGGTTCAACAGTGGAAGAAGCTTGGACGGTATTTCTCAAAGAGGCGCAAAAAATCAATGAGACTGATTGGTTAGCTTTTGACATCGGACCAACGCGTCCGGAGGAAATTGCCGAGGGATTGAATATTCCTGAAAATGAGGATTGGTCTGATCCATTACAAAGGGATGAGGAATAAAGATGGCATCGGAACACTGGTATCCATCTCCAGGTCATATTGTTCATGCCCTTGTTCAGTATTCGGATTCAGAGGGAAGTAAGTCTCGTTTTCCTGTTGTTGTTTCAAGTTCTGAGTTTAACAAACAATATCCGGAAGTTATTGTTGCTTTCACAACAAGCAGTAAAAATGTTAATCATCCGCAAAGTTATGATGTTGAGATATCAGATAAACATCCACAATTTGTACAAACAGGCTTGACTCATAGTACGACAGTTCGCTGCGGCAGATTTTGGACTGTTGATAAGCGAAAGATTTCTGATGTTGTCGGTTCAGTTCCAGATGACCTGTTAACAGATATCAATAGACTCGTTCAAGAGTGTTTCAAAGAATAATGTTAAATTAAATGCAGAATCCTTACCTATTTCTCATATTCCCCAGATTGTGACAGAAACACAAGTTGTCTCATAGAATGTCCTACAATATCACAGTATATGGATGGCTGCATAAATTTAAGGGAGTCAGCAAAGAATTGTTGTTTTTTCAAAAGATTTTCCGTATAAATAGAGCGAGTCGATAATATATATTTCAGGCATTCTGAAAACAGTGTTTGATATGCAGGTAGTATGAGAAGACGAAACCTTAAAAAAGTTGAAGTGCCGGTGTTGGAAAAAAAATATAACGTCAGTTATTTAGATCCAGTATTGCCGACGCCGACAATACAGCAGGCGGTGCGTCATTTGGTATCAGCGGCTGTTGTTTATGGCTCTGTATTGCTGATTTTTACTTTCAGTCCCTATTTTCAAGAGCAGTTGGGTGTAGAATTTTACGGCATATCCGCTATTAAAATCTACTGGTACATTTTAGCCACATACCTGATAATTGACACTCCAATTTGTATTTATTTAAGGCCTAAGTCACTATGGATTTCAAATCCTGTGCGCATAACAGGATATTTAAGCCGTGTGATTCATAAAATGCTCAGGCCTGCAAAACAGGAAGAAGAAGTATCATGGACACCGACATATGAAGAAAAACATGCGATTTTCTTTTTTATCGTGAAGATGATTTATGGGCCATTGTCTTTAAATTGCGCGATTGATGGATTCAACAGGTCTGTTCCTATTATCGAGCAGCTTCGATATATCGGGCTGGTTCAATGGAATATATCAACTGCTGAGTATTTCAACATTATTTACATGCTTTTCATAACGATTGCTTTTACGATAGAAGCTTTACCTTATATCATAAGTTATCACGCCGACTCGAAGCTCCTTGGCAACAAACTGCGATATGTTGAGACTAATCCCTTCCATCTTTTTGTCTGTCTGGCGTGCTATCCGCCATTTAATTTCGCAACCGTCTCGTTTCTCGGCAGTTCATTCAATGATCCATTTTCAATTGTCTGGAGAGGCGATTTGAATCATCCGGTAACATGGATTTTACGTATTCTTGCGATGATTGCCGTTGCTGTTCTCATATCGGCGTCACTTACACTTTTTACCAGGGCAAGCAACCTGACAAATCGAGGTATTGTGAAATGGGGACCTTACCGGATTGTTCGTCATCCGGGCTATATCTCTAAAAATATATACTGGTTATTGACTTATATACCAGCTTTAATTCCTGATACCGCTGCGCCTCAATTCACATGGTCTGGATATGCGGGATATTGTGCAGTGACTTTCTTTGGTATTGTCGGGTGGGGGACGCTGTATTTCCTTCGCGGCATTACTGAAGAAAGATTTCTTATGCGAGATCCTGAATATGTAGAATATTGCAAAAAGGTAAAATACCATTTTATACCCGGTATCTATTGATAAAAATTATTTGACAACATGCAAAAGCGGGGTAGAATTCCAGATAAGAAAAAAAGTTGGAGTTTATAAGGAAATTATACTTTTCAGATTTAGTTGAAGCTGCGAAGAAGAGGTGAACGGCGTGAAGAAATATCTATTCTATATTATCATAGCTGTTTGTATCGGTTTTGTAATTTTTCTGGCACAGGATTCTGATGAGTTTAGCTGGCTCAGGGCCAAACTGGGTGATAAATCGACCGATTATATGCAATATATCAAAGCCAATCCTGACGGCTGGCATGTTTTTGAGGCTCAAAAACGTTTTGACAAGCGAAGCTGGAAAGAAGCTGCGCAGGGCGGGACTCTCGCACATTTTCAGAATTATCTGAAGCACAATCCGGAAGGATTATATGTTAATTCAGCCAATGAAAATATCCTGTACCTGAAATGGATGCAGGTAAACCAGACAAATTCCATCGAGGAATATGAGCGGTTTATGGAACAATACCCCGAAAGTCAGTATGTTCTTCAGGCGAAAAAGAGCATTGAGGAAATTAACTGGCGAAAAGTTTCATCAGGGAGAAATATCGATGAGTTTATAAAATTTATTGCAGCTTACCCGGACGGAGAGTATGCAGCCCTTGCTGAGAATATGCTTGAAGACCTTATTTGGGACGAAGCACATATTCAAAAAGACAAGCAGAAAATTCTTGAGTATATGAGAATATATCCATCCGGCAGATACATTGCCAACGCCCGAAATCTGTTATCAGAACAGCCGGAACCATGGCCTGTATATATCGAGTACTATCATTTATACGACCTGACTAATTTTGATAAAGATTATGGCTATATATTTGAGAATCAAATCGGGAATCTAATATCAAAAATGAAAGAGATTAAAGTTGTCCCGGAAAAGTCTGATGCTGTTGTACATCTGCAAATCGGTTACGCTCTCAGCTTCCGTGAAGGTCAATCCGGAGAAGATAATATTTCAAAGTTTATCGAGAATCGCTGGCGGGACAGGGCTGTTATAAAGCAGAAACAGAGTTTGCCGACTTACGATCTGTGTCTCCATCTTTATCTCTGGGACATTAAGAATGATTGTCTGCTGGCGTACAGCTCATCGGTGACTCCGCCTGAACCTGGAAACGCCGCTCCGGCGGTAAATGTCGGCAGAGACAAGTTTCTTGACGATCACGTAAAAAAGCATTTGGAAAATTCATTTATTCAATTTTTGAAAAATCTCCAGAAGGGCAAGGATGATGTAATGTATCTTACTGGAGAAAATCCGGCAATTTTTTACCGTCACGATATCGGGACGCCCAAAAGACGTGTATATGTAAATTTTGAAAATGGACCGATTTCAATTTATCAATGGCGGGATCCTTCGATAGAAAGATACATTTTATTTCATCTTCAGCAATCGGATATGGACTGTGTTCGCCAGTTCGACAACCAGGGCTATAAACTGCTTGTTAAATGGTCGAAATATGAAAGACAGATGCAGATGGGTTCTCCAGTGCGGGAATATGGTTTGAGTGCTGATTTTATAATATATGAAAAAGGCAAAGAGGGAAAAGATCGGGCTGTTTTTAATAAAACGATAACGAGTGATAAGCATTTGGAAATATATGGCTTACAACCTATAGATGTAATAAATCAGTGGCGAAAAGTCTTTGACAACTCATATATTGTCGGAGAAATAGTTAAAGCGATGAAAAAGACACCCATGAATGCCAGACAGGAATAGCTTTTCAATAAAATAGACAAAGTTTGTATTTATGATAGAATCTTTATATGTTAGTTTTGAAAATTAAGGATTTTACTTAAACTGACCGATTTTGAGCTCAATAAAACTATAAATTCTTATATGGTAAAAACATATAGAAACTTGTCATCCCATTCGGCAAGCTCAGGGCAAGCTCTGAGTGAAACGAAGGATCTGGCCTGAGGAGATTGTATAAGTATCGTTCGTAACTTCTTATTCGATAGCCAGATGCTTCACTCCGTTCAGCATGACAAAGAAGAAATCGGTCAGTTTGAGGATTTTATTTAAGACAGAAAGAACATGATTAGAAAAAAAATATTTTCGATAGGAATTATACTTTGCAGCATGTTTGCATTTACCGGCTGTGGAACAGAGACACAAAAACAGACCGGTGAAATTGAAATCAATACGGATAATCGGGAAATAGCAGCTCAGGCACTGGAACATGCACACCAGATGCAGCAGGCCGCGATTAAAGCTCAGGATGAAAATGCTGTTCTTAGGGCAAAGATTGATGATCTTACGAGGCAATTGGAAGCATTGCAGGTTGGTCTTGACGCTAACAAAAAGAAACTTACCGAGCCGATTAATCCTGGTGACTGGGAGCAAAGGTATAATCAATCACAGGCTGTTAATGATGAATTGCGCAAACTTGTGCAGTACGAAAGAGGATTAAGAGAGGATTTGCTCAAGAAAATAGAAAAAGACCAGATAACCATAAATGAACTGAAAAGCCGGCTTGAAGAATTAGAAAAAGAATAAAATTTTTTTATATCATATAAATAAAACTGCATAATCAGATGGCGGAATCAGCACGCCAGAATTTTTTTTCCTTCTCCCAGCTTTCTGATATTTCACCGGTGGGCCTTATAACGACTGCCTGACATTCTGCGCAAATTGTGCCGTCAGGCAACAGCATTTTTGCTGCTACATTCATGCTTCTCCTGCCACTATGCTCGATCCAGCCGATCGCTTTTAAAGGTTTATTTGTGGGAGTCGGTTTTCGATAAGTTACATTAAGTCTTAGGGTAATGAACAGATTCTCGAAATCTCCATCCAGCATTACGGCTCTGCCTGCTGTCTCATCCAAAATCGCGGCGACTATACCGCCATGCGTAATTCCGGGGTATCCGTTGAAATGTTCAGGGATAGTGACATCTGCTTCGACCTGATTCAGTTCGTTATTATTATACCATACCATTTTCAGGCCTGACTGATTATCACGGCCGCATAAAAAACATGTTCTCGATGTTGGCTGTTTAGTCATTAGCTCCTCATTTTTTTATAGTTGCTTTTTTTATTGCTTCATTAAAAAAGAATTATAAAATGATATTATATGATTGTCATAAAAAATAAAAGAATTATTTTATTGTCTTTAGCCTTTACAATGGTAATCAATCCTGCTGTAAGCGGGCAAGAAAATGAAAGCAAGCCGGATTATCAGGGGCAGTCGAACCTGTTTTCTCTCGGCGCCGGTATGGTTATAACACAGGATCCATACAAAGGGATTGATACCAAAGTACGCGGTCTTCCATTTTTTTTCTATAAAACTCAAAGATTGACGCTTTATGGCCCCATGCTGAGTTATTTATTGTATAAGGATAAGGAATGGGAATTAGATTTTGACGGTAAAATTCGCTTCGAAGGCTATGAAGAGGATGACAGTCGCTTTCTGCAGGGTATGGATGACCGCAAATGGACGATGGAACTGGGCGGTTCTTTATCGAAAACTTTGCCAATAGGAAAAATAACTTCCAATGCCGCCGCAGATATTCTGAATGAACACAAGGGATTTGAATTCGGATTGTTTTATAGCTGCGATTTTAGAAATGTTATGAGAATATCTTCTTTAACTTTATCTCCTGATATAGGTTTTAGTTATAGAAGCAGCAGGCTCAATAATTATTATTATGGTGTTCGTGCTTCAGAAGCAGTTGCAGGACGTCCAGAGTACGATGTAGGTGATTCCGTCGGACTGAAGGCGGGCATACGGCTCAATTATATGTATAGCGATAGAGTAAGTGTTATGGGTATAATGTCTTTTGAATGGCTTGGTGATGAGATAAGAAGGAGCCCTATTGTCGAAGAAGATTATTTGGAAACATTTATACTTGGAATCATGTACAGATTCTGAATGTCTAATAAGCAATATCAGCAATAAAAGCAGGTTTTTCACACATATATTATCTGAACAGTAACGATGTATTATTTACTTGCTTTCTGTGTTCAGGACGCTATAATTAAAGTAAATTTGAATAGCATATGGCATCCATGATGTTTCGGAGCTGCTGACATGATACAAAGAAAAGGTTTCACGCTGATTGAACTTCTTGTTGTTATCGCTATTATTGCATTATTGCTGTCTATTCTGATGCCTTCCCTTCAAAAAGTCAAAAAACAGGCACAAGCTACTACATGCTTAAGCAATCTAAAACAAATCGGCGTTGCGGCTTTTGTATATTCCCAAGATAACGACTCATATATTCCTCGCGGTACCGGTTCAAGCAACTCTACATGGTTTGTACAATTTCTGCCCTATCTTGGCCAAAAATATAATACCGGTGATTACAGAACGGTATCTATCTATAAATGTAAGAGTTTCCCAAGAACAGGCAGCGGCTTAAATAAAATCCCTAATTCCGAACAAACGGTCTGTTATGTTATTAACGACTGGACTTTTTCAAGCAGAACAGATAATCGAGGCTCACTGGTTTCTCGTCCTACTAAAATCGATGTATTTAGAAGGCCCTCAAGTACGATATATATGGCTGATAATGAAGATGGAGATTGGCGTCCAATAATTCAATCAAAGGACAGCGCCGATTTAATACGATGTGATGTATTTGACCCGGGGCATCTCCCCGGTTCGGACAGCAAGGAATTAATCTACGGCAGAAGAATAGCTCGCCAGCGGCATAGCAAAGGCGGTAATGTCCTGTTTCTCGACTGGCACTCTGAATATATCGCTACCGAAGAACATACAATCGATTTGTGGCGTGACAAATGATTATTTTCTTACTCGAAACGATGTTTTCAGAAGCTCGCATTTACCCAATTCCAACGATACAGGAATAAGTACTGGCAGAAGAGTCGCAAAAGCTCGTCATAAAAAAGGCTGTAATGTGCTGTTTCTCGACTGGCATGCAGATTTTACGCAGGCAGAAGATATAGTTGTCGATATGTGGCTATTTAAAAAATAAAAGTTCACAGATTAGTATAAAATTGAATTATTTCTCGATTTTGTCATTCTGAGCGAAGTCGAAGAATCTGATTAAACAAAAAATATTTTTGCCACAGAGCACACAGAGGACTCAGAGAAATAAAAAAAATACCTGCTGCCTAAACGCTAAATGCTATACGCTATCCGTTATCTGCTAAAAATATAGGTCATTGCAAAGATAGCCTGCCCTAAGCGAAGTTGAACGGGCGGCAATTTTCAAAATTAGTATTTTCTACTTTTCTTTATATAATAAACAGGTAAATAAAAAGTTTTTTAATATTCAATTTTATTATTGTATTTCATCCAGATTATTGAGTTGGTTTTGTTGTTCTTCTTGAGTATCGGGGGAATCATCTGTTTTATTCGGTATGCTATGGAAGGGGACTATTTTGAAATTCACGGTGAATGTTCCGGGTGGAATGAATTCACCAGCGTATGGTCCCTTATTGGCTCTTCCGTCCCATTCAATTATGGCTTCCTTTCCAATAACAGGATTCTTTATCCAGATTTCAGCGAGCGGCAGTTTGTACTCATCAACTATAGTAATACAGGCTTCTTTTACTTGTATGTCTTTGGGAAGTTCGATTAAGTAGGTAAATGTCATTCCTGAACCGACGGCGATATATTGGGCGGTGGAAAATGTATGAAAAATAACATAAACGACGCATTCTTTTACATCGCTGTCCTGATTCCAGCGGCCGTCGCTTGTTCGCACCCAGAGCCGCGCTATATAGTAGCCAATTTTGCCAAATTTACAGTTAATTATCGCTTTATCCGGGCCCCTGAGGGTAAAGATGAAGTCCCAGTCTTTACCGTTAAATTTGTAAAAGTCCCATTTCCATTCGATGATTTGGCGACCTTCCGGGTCATAAGATGTGCTTCCGTCGAAATGCGCAGTTGTATTTACGTCTCTGATTTGTTCATATGGAGTATTCAGGTAATTAATTTCCGGCATAGGCAGACTATTGCTGTTATAGGTACTTTCCGAGGCGACACAAGACGAGAATATAATAAGAACAAGTAGATAAATGTATCTAATCATTATCCCAAAGAACTCCACGCATTAAACACTCAAATAGTTTAGCCGCATATTTCTCTCAATACCTGACGGCCAGGGCATATATTTTTCCCATTTTCAATGCCTGTGACGTAGAACTATTCACTTTGTTCTAATTATAATATAAGATGCTCGAAATAAAGATATATTGCATAAAAACAAAAATTTTTTATAAAATGTTCAAAATTCACAAAAAAACGCTTTATCTGAACGTCTTATCTATAAAATAAGAGTTTTGCGAAAGTTCAGTATAAACGTTAAAGCGCTGTAACAATAAACTATTATTTGAATATTGACGTAATAAAAAGAATTACTACAATATCTTGAGAAATGAGGTTTTTGCTATGAAAAAAATATTCTTAATTTTAGTTTTTATCCTGCTTTCGGGATGTGTAGCCGAGAGAAAAGGGGAGTCTGCACCTATGACTGAAAAGGTTCAAAAATGTCCAGATGCTGTCAAAGCGTCAGCGAAGAATCTTGAGCAGTTGGGAATAGACAAGATAAAAATTAAGAAGTGGAAAGATAGCGCTCTTGCATCGAAAACTCAGCCCTGCAATTCATGCCAAAGGCTCAATGCGGCTGTTTATATTCTAAAGGATGAAAACGGTACTTATAAATCCGCGGTGAAAGAATTAATAAAAATCGTTGAAAAATCCGACCCCAACGCAGCTCCGCCGACAGCGCAGCAGCAAAAAGAAGCAGGTAATGTTTTGATGAACAGCAAGGGCTTGCAGGGCAATGCTTTAGCCAGCAGCTATATTGATTCTCTTGAAGATTTACGCCTCTTTTTAGTCAATCAAATACGCCTTCCCCGCGATGAGGCACAGAATTTCATACTCGATAATTATTTTATTCCTCTAATGCAGAATAACGAAAAGCTTCAAGACCCGAACCGGCCGCAGGTGGGAGTGATTGAGCCGAAACTGCAATGACATTTTAAGGTTGGTTTATTTTTTTGTGTCTGTTTGCGGAACAGGGAGATTCAGTTCAGTCAGGACTTTTTTCATATCTTCCCATACTCTTCTTCGATTTTCCTGTGAGTAGTTCCGCAGCAGATATGCAGGGTGATATGTAGCCATGAGTTTGATAGGGGATTTGCCTATACCTGCGATATATTCCCGGAAACGTCCTCTAAGCTGACCGATAGCTTCTGTCGAATTCAACAGTGTTTTGGCGGCGTGAGCGCCGAGAGCGACAATAATTTCAGGCTGGATGATTTCAATCTGTCTTTGCAGAAAAGGCAGGCAGCATATGATTTCTTCCGCGCGCGGGTCGCGATTTTCCGGTGGTCGGCATTTGAGAATATTTGCAATAAAGACATCGCTTCTTTTGAGGCCGCATGCTGCTATGATATTATCCAGAAGCTGACCGGCTCTTCCGACGAAAGGGCGTCCCTGAGCATCTTCATCTGCTCCGGGCGCTTCGCCGATAAACATGATTCGTGCGTTCGGATTACCTTCGCCCGCTACGACTTTGTTTCGTGTAGATACCAGGTCGCACTGGCGGCATACACGAACTTCCTGTAAGATTTTATCTAATTCTTTTTGCTTTTCTGCGATATTCATAGAGCCTTTTTCTTCGTTAGATGATGTCTTCGGGCTTCCTTTGACTGCGAAGCCGCAGAAGTACTGCTCCATTTCAAGATGTTGACGTACAACTTTATTGATATCAATTTCTTTCTGCATTGAAAGGTATTATACAGGATTCAATGGCCTCTGGTCAAATCTTTCCATAAAGGTTGTATTTTTTCAGAAAAAAAATTTTCCTTTTCAGATTCGACCTGATTTTGTTGTATTTCAGCAGTCTATTTATTCTTTCCATAAGGTTCATGTGAATGTTTTTTTGTCCTGAGCAGATACATCCACACAGCTATCAGCCACAACAACGTAAAGATGATTATGAGACTGCACAGAATTACAATAGGCAAAAGATCCAAAGCATTCAGATTTAAAGATAAAGTGCTGAAATCTGGTATGTTTGGTTTTACATTCTCATAAATAATGTTCAACTCTTGATTCAAGGACATTTCCTTTACTTTTTCAGTTTAGCTACTGCTTCTTCCACATCCATCTCCCAGATAATACCCTCTGGGCGCACCTTTACTAATTGCTCTGTACCGTAGGAAATCCATTTACTGTCTGGAGACCAGAAGAAATAAGAAACTTCATCAGTAATAATTTTTTCGATATGACCGTCCTGACTGTTGAATAGAAATATTTGCCATGGTTCTCCGCCTTTTCGAGCTTCGAAAGCCATTTTTGTACCATCCGGTGACCAACTAATCACAGAGACAGTATCCAAGTCAATCTCTTTCAAGCTCACCAATGTTTGACTGCTTCTATCATCTATGGAGATAGAAGAGATTACACCAGCATTTGTTAATGTCAAGGCCTTACTATCTGGTGACCAGGTAACACTTCCCCTTGCCCCTGATGGAGGATTTGCTTTTGTTATTATTGTTTTTGCTTCTCCGCCAGAGACCGGGATTACCTGCACGACAAGCCCTGTCGTAGGATTAGTAGTGTAGAATGCAATCATCTTGCTGTCAGGAGACCAATTTGGTGGGCCTTTTTCGCCAGTTTTTCCTAACTGAACCAGTTCGCTGCCATCTACGGACGCTATCCATATTTCACCTTTTTGCCTTTGGTAGATGGCTATTCTCTTACTATCAGGCGACCAATTTCCAGGAATATCCGACCCTCCCCCTGGCAAATGATTCCAGTTTTTGAATACCAATTTGGCCGGACCTGTTGTCCGCATTTCGTTACATGAAATTGGAGCTAACCAGAGATCGTTGGTATTGTCATCATTCGAGACAGCAAAGAACACATAGTCCCGATTAGGAGACAATTGCCGATAAAGTATCTCACCTGGCACAGTAAGATTCATTTTCAAGCTAATAGGTTCGGCACCAGACAAAGGCAGTTTCCATAAACCCCAATCATTTCCTTTGTTTTCACCTTCCATTATAATATTTTTACTATCTAAAGACCAGTACTGGCTAAAAGAATACAAGTAGGACATTTGTCCGCCCAATTCCGCAGGTTGACCTCCTGAGACAGAGACTACTTTCAATAACCACTTTTCCTCGTAGGAACTCTGGTAGCAAAATAATCTGCTGCCCTTTGGAGATTGTGTTATTACGGCACTTGGTGAATTAATATTCACTATATGTCTATCTGCCATACGAACGAGTCGCGGATTCACACCGTTATTACCATGATATACAAGCCATTCGCTATTGGCTGACCAGGTGACTGGAAAAAGATTTGTTCCATTATCAATCTTTATTATCTCACCGCTGGATACTGATTTCACAAGAATTGAATCCTCATAAACGTTATGGATCGCTTGGCTGTCTGAAGTTGCAATCATCTTCCCATCAGGTGAAATCAGGCCAAAGCTGAAAGGATCTGTAACTTCAGATGTCTCTCCATTCTCAATATTTAGTTCCCAAGCCTCTATCCTGTTATTTTGATTATTACGTTTCGGAAAAATGATTCTCTTGGAATCAAGAGACCAACGTGGAGGAGCTTGATACAAGTACTCACCATCTAAGATTTTTCTGGTTGAACCAATTGGTCGACCACTATCCGGATCAACCTCAATCAACCAAATGGCACGTGCATAGAAAGCAACTATTTTGCCGTCAGGTGACAAAGCTCCACGACCAGCGTTAGGCATTTCTACCAGCTTAAAAGGTATACTTCCATCCAATGGAATTACTTTCACACCCCATAGCAAAAATTTTTCATTAGGTGATATCTGGAGACTGGTATTATATTTGATAATATCATCTGGGCCAAAAAAGGTTTTACATTTTGTGAATCTTATCCCTGTATTGGGATCAATGAAAACATTGCTGTTTTCAGTCTGAACTACTGTCGGTTTTCCACTGGAAACAGATTGTGAAGACTCGGTCGCTTTTCTCGAACTGGCGTCAGGTAGAGACATACAGCCAATTGCGATAATTAATATTACGGCTAGAAGCGACCATCGATATGAGTTGCTCTTAAATTTGCTTATCATTTGAATTCTCCTTTCGATATAAGAGGGATTCTCAAGTATCCCGGCCAGAGATGGCAAATATTGTGGTCGGGAGAATCGTTCGAGAAGACTGAGAATAGTCTGACCGTACTTTCGTGATTCTTCCGTTCCAGCGATTGTAAGAGCCAGAGCATCAGCAGCCATTTCCTGGTCGGCTCTCATTCTGCGAAGGGCGAACCATATCAGAGGATTGAACCAATGCAAAATCTGAAGCAGGCAGATGATCCATGCAACATAAATATCACGGCGCTTCAGATGTGCCAGTTCATGGAGAAAAACATACTGCAGATCCTCCAAAGGAAGTGTTTCGAGCATACCCTGAGGCAGGAGGATACGAGGTCGGACGAAACCGAACAAAGCAGGGCTGCTGATTTTATCGGTGATGACTAAACCTACCAGAGTCCGAATTTGAATCTGCATCTTGCAGTCTTCCAATGACTCGAGAATCTGTTGGTCTGTAACCGGACGCTCTGATATAACTGCATGCCAGAGACGAATAGCTCTGAGAAGAATATATACAGTTAAGATTATGGCACCTGTTAGCCAGAGCAGCGGTAATACATGGACTGAAAATACAATTTTCTGCTGGTACTGGCTCTTCGTATTTGAAGACGATCCGCTGGCAGCGATAATTGTTGGTGAGGAATTTTTCCCTTCTGAGTCACCTTCTTGCATTTGTGGTAAAGTCACGCTCTTGCCTGTTTCCAAGGCATCTTCCTTATTCTCGATATGATCGAAAGTATCTGGTTTGTTGTCTGTTCCGTTTGAAAGTTCTATTGAAGAGCTTGAAGCTGCTTGATGTGACGGCAACGAGTTTAGGATAAGGCTGTAGATACTAAAGCGGCTCTGCGGTGCCCATGGGAGAGCCAGGCGAATTAACAAAACAAGCCAGAGCCAGTAATACCAACGGGCAGAAAGTTTTTCTTTAAGAATCAGCTTAATCAACATAATCAGGCAAACCAATATGCTGCCTTGAAGAGTTGCCTTCAGAAGCCACTGCATAAAGGTGGATATATTAGCATAAAAAGATTCCATAAATTTCTCTTTCTTTACTTAATGCGTTTCTATGATTTTTTAGGTTTAACGTTCGGATCTTTACCGTCAAGTATTTGCCGCAATCTGGCAATTTGTTCTGCAGATAGCTGTTGTTTTTCTACGAAAGCGGCGAGCATCGGCTCAATTGCACTCGGGCGTATACGCTTAAGGAATGACTTCGTTTCTTCTCTGATACACTCTGCTTCTCCAAACATAGGAAAATAATGAAATTGTCTCCCTTTTTTTTCAAAGGATAATATCTTCTTTTTTACAAGGCGATTAATCAAAGTTCGTATGGTTTCGCGCTTCCATGAAGTCTTTTTCAAAAGAATTTCTACAATATCGTTGGTGGCAAGTGGTGAATCTTTCCAAAGAACCTTCATGACTTCCCACTCGGCTTCAGAGATTTTAGCTGATCTGTTCATTATGGTCTCCTTAATGTTACATACGTAATATTTGTAATTGTTACATATGTAACATGAATGTCAAGAAAAATTTATATTTTTTTTATTTTATATAAGAAAATCAGTATTTGAGTCAAAAACAGTGCTTTTTCTATGATATATTTTGACCTGCGATGTAAAATATCTGCTAAAACTATTGATATTCTGTAAGAATCTATCGACTTAAGCAGATGCTCCGAAACTGATGATTCTCATATTGTAGGCAATTATTCTGGATTCCGAATTACTAAAATCAAAAGTACAACCAGCCTTTATTTTATATGATAATCACAAATTAATATATGACAATTAATTATAAATGTAGAAATATAATGTCAAGTTGAAATGGGGATATTGTTTTTATAATTAGGTCCGTGTTGACTTGAAAAAAAATGTCACATTTTGTTTGAAATATAATCACTGATTTTTCAAAAAAAAGCACCCCCAACAGATTTAAAAATAAGAATAAAAAGGGCGGAGAATAAGTATCTATTTTCCGCCCTGTATTTTAATTAATTATTGGCTGCCGCCGGTGCTGCTGCTGGCATTGGTGATTTAATATAATTGCCAATCCATTCGAAAAATGTCGGGATATTCGGCCCATCGGTATGGCCGCCTGTATGCTGACGGAAAGCCAAATCGCCTCCTACCAGAGTTTCTACTTTCGGCAGCGGTTCATGGACCCAGTCCTTAACATCTTCTCCATATCCTTTTTTGCCCAATACTTCATAGACCTTGGACGCCAGAATGCCGGCGCGATAGCTACCCGGAGTGTCAACCCATGGCGGATCACCGCCTGAAGTACCCTGTGTGCTGCCGTAGCTGATGAAGCATGGACGTGGAGCGCACAGAGCTATAAGTTCATGTGAATCAACCGGCAGATTAGATGCATTCATTTCCTTCTTGCTTGGGTCAATGAATTCCTTTGCGCCATACTTGAGGAAATTACCGCACATCCAGTGATACTCGCCAGTTCCGGTAAGATTTTCAACTGCTTCACCGTAATCATGGCGATGGAGTTTTGCTCCACCCTCACCCGAAGAACCAACAAGCGCGATAGCGACACGCTGATCAAACGCCTGAGTTACTAATGCTGCCTTACCATAGCGAGAAACACCTTCGATACCAACTTTTTTCGGATCAACCTTAGCATCTGGATTGGCTTCAAAGTAGTCGATAAGTTTACTAACACCCCAGCCCCATGCGCGCAGGGCGCCCCAATCATCAGGCTTGCGGGGCTGGCCTTTGTTGGTCAGGCCAATGATTCCCTGACGTAAATTATTCATACCGCTGTCTGCCTGAATACTGTTGGGATTAATCGAGCCGTAACCCCATCCATGACTAAGAGCCTGCTGAGGTATGCCGCCGCCCATGCCGCCCATGCCGCCCATACCGCCTCCCATCATTCCACCACCAACTCCACCACGTCTTTCGGCACCACCTGCGGCTGGAGGAGCCACTGCAGCGAAGAACGTACCATTTGGAGTTATTGGTGCCATGGCGCCCGCTCCTCGGGCAGGTGTTGTTGCTGCACCACGGCGAGTGCCGCCACCCATACCCATGCCCATGGCGCCGCCGAACTGAAGCAATACCGGAACTGGTCCTGGTGCATTGGCGGGGACAGTAAAGCTGGCTTGAATATCGACTGTAATTTGTGGGAATCCGCTATTATCCACATGACCGACCAGTGTCTTGGTAATTGTTGGGACACCACCGGTGTTACCTTCGGTGGTGTTGGTGACTTCCCATGTGACCTTGGGGACATTGGCTGGAATGCGGCCATAGACTTCTCGCTCGAAATCTTCGAGAATTTCGGCACGGCGTTTGGTCCACTGCTCAGGTGTGGTGACTTTTGTTCCATCCTTCATCGTAAGTGCATCGGGCATTGTCGGCATCCAGTCATTGGCTGTGGCTTCATCGAAGCCAGGTCCTGTCTGCGGGCCCTGGCCACTCTTGCCGGGACGCAGCGTCTTGATGCCAAGCTGATCCATCATGTGCTTATGGTCGTCATATCCTGCTTCAATCCATGCAGGCGGCGTTCCGCCGCGGCCGCCCATCATGCCTCCCATCATACCACCACCCATCATTCCGCCACGTCCGGCGCCGCCACGTTCGGCACCGCCAGGTGCAGCACCAGCGGGGGCTGCTGGATTTGGTTGAGTTTGTGCGGCATACACTGCAACAGCGCAGAGCATCACACAAATAGCAAATGTTAAAATTGTTTTCTTTCTCATAATCAAGCTCCTTTGGAAAAAAATATTAAAAAGTTCTGCAAAATTGAAGTTAGACATATAATGTATGAAGAAAATCGGTTTGTAATATTTTCTTCATACATTCTGCCGCATCTATGTAACTTATATTAATTGACAAGTTAGTTTCATTGTTTAAGAAAGAAAAAATTGAAAAATAAGAAATTTTTTCTTTCTTAATATATGTCTAACTTCAATTTTACAGAGTCCTTAAAAAATATTAAAATATTTAATATCATACCAAAATTTTTCTATTATTGAAGAAAAAAAAGGAAAAAGAAACCTCATTGCATTCCCATTATTCTTCATTTTGTCACCATAGAATCAGAAAAGCAGCACCAAAACAGAAAATACCCGCTTTTGATTAAGGATTGATTTTTGTTGTTGTAATTACTTTCCGAGGTTATAATGCTTTCCATTATAATTTTTTGATTTTCATTCATTGACGATATTCTCATGTAATTTGGGTGAGGTTATGATATGAAAATAAAAAATCACATCGATATTCAAACTTTATCTACAGACGGTCTAATTCAATTTTTTTAGGAAAGGATGGAAAACCATGCTTTGTCGAAGAGAAAATTTACGGATAAATCCGAGTGTTATTGTTTCAGCATTTATGATAATAATAGTTGTTATTACTATGCCGATTGCACCTGTTCCAGCCGCTCTTGTAGAAGCAGAAAGTGTAAATAAACAGGAAGAGCAGCCTTCTAAGTCGTTGCATAAAGCCGCACTTGCCGGTGATTTGGCTGAAGTTAAAAGGCTTATTGCTGAAGGGGCAGATGTGAATAAGCTCGAAAGTAACAGTACCGCATTGCATATAGCGGTAAGTAACAATCGTAAAGACATTGCCGAGCTTCTTTTGGAAAAAAGTGCTAATATCGATATTCAAGACGAGACCGGCCGTACAGCCCTGTATATCGCAGTTCAGAATAATAATATTGACTTGGTAAAAATTCTCCTTTCTGCTAAAGCTGATATAAACATCGGTAACAACAGGGGGCAGACGCCAATTGATATTGCTGTCAGGCAAAATCGCAAGGAAATTTTAGACCTTTTTTCCAGGTCGGTAACTATCTCGACTCTTCATGCGGCGGTGAAATTAAAAAATATGGAAAAAGTCAAAGAATTTCTGGACAAGGGCGCAGATGTCAATGAGTACGAGAACGGCGATACTCCTCTGTTAATAGCAGTTAATAACGATTCCAACGATATAGCTAAACTCCTTTTAGAGCATGGAGCAGATCCTAATATCGGGGATGAAGGCAGCTATACTCCTTTATATTATGCCATATGGAATAGCAATAAAGACATGGTTAATCTTTTAATAAGCAAAGGCGCCAAGGTTAATTTTAGTGCGTCAGAAGGTGATTCCATTCTTTATGAAGCTGTTTGGATGGAGGATTTTGATATAGTAAAGGCTCTTGTTGATAATGGAGCTAAATACGATGTGAAAGACGAAGATGGCTCGACAGCTTTATATGAAGCAGCCTCTCAGGGTAGCATTGATATGGTCAAACTGTTTTTATCTAAAGGAATTGATAAATCGAGTTTCCATATGGCTGCTTGTGCAGGTGATTTGGAGCGTGTAAAAGATTTCATTGGGAAGGGAACAGAGATTGATTCAAAGGATGAAGTCGGCTGGACCGCTTTATTCTGGGCTGTTACCGGAGCACAAAAAGAAGTGGTTAATTTCCTTATGGATAAAGGGGCCGACATTAATGCTCAGATGGGTAATGACGGTTCTGTTTTGCATCAGGCAGCTCTCAGTGGTGATATTAGCCTTGTGGAACTGTTTCTTTCCAAAGGTATGAATGTGAACTTAAGTGACCAGAGAGGTTTTACTCCAATTTACGGAGCTGCTTCTGAAGGTCATCTTGAAATAGTAAAATTGCTGATCTCTAAAGGAGCATATATCAACATACGAAATCGCAACAACGTGTCAATAATTGCGGGTTACAATATGCCGCCTTTATATACAGCAGTCAATAATGGTCATAAAGACATTGTGGAATTTTTAATCGAAAAGGGAGCAGCAATAAATTTTCCGATAAGCGGCGGCCGCACTCTTTTAGATATTGCCAGGCAGAGGAAAAATAATGAGATGGTAAATCTTCTGCGAAAACATGGAGTCAAAGAAACTCTTTTTAGTGCGGTCTCTTCGGGTAATATCGACGAAATCAAACGCTTAATCTCTGAAGGAGCGAATCTGGAAGCCAGAGATGATGGAGATTATACAGCGCTAATTAGGGCTGTGCCTCGTAATCAAAAGGAGATCATCGAGTTTCTCTTGGATAAGGGTGCTGACATAGAAGCAAAACAGGAACATGGAGCAACGGCACTTGCCTGCGCAGCATATGCTGGGAACACAGAAATGGCAGAGTTTCTTATTGAACACGGTGCAAATATCGAGGCCATGACACTTTATGGCGAATCACCGCTTTGTCGATCAGTAGGACAGGGACACATCGATACGGCGGCGTTACTCATATCAAAAGGTGCAAATATAAATACACTGCATTACGGCATCACTCTAGTAAATGTCGCTATGATGCAACATAAGGATGAGATGCTAAAATTTCTTATTACCAAAGATCTATATATTCCTCCTATTCATGTTTCATCATATATAGGTGAGTTAACAAAGGTTAGAGAGTACCTATCACAAGGTATTAACGTTAATTTGCAGGACAAAGGAGGATTTACTCCACTTCAATGTGCCGTTCTGGGTGGACACAAGGATATAGTGGATATTTTGCTAAGTAATGGGGCAGAAGTAGACCTGAAGGATAAGAACGGTTTAACACCACTTTTTTTAGCCAATACAATAGATATGGCAGTTTTACTGCTCGGTGCAGGTGCCAATCCAAAAACTACGAATATGTTTGGGAATACTATGTTGCACCGAGCAGTTAATGGAAGAAATATGGAAATAATCGAGTTACTGCTAAGCCAAGGAGTTGATGTTAACTCAAAAGCTTTTAGCAATTCTGTTGGTTGGGCAGGCTGGACTCCATTTCATGTAGCTTGTAGAAATGGAAATTTGGAAATTGTTCAATTATTGATTGCGCATGGCGCCGACATCAATCTAAAAACAGAAAAAGGAGAAACTCCATTATCATTAGCACAGGCTGAGAGGCGAACAGCAGTGGTCCGATTTCTCCAGGACTATCGTTCACTAATTGGAAAGAAATTGCCTGAACTAAATGAATTGGGAATTAAGCTCTCACCTGTTGATGTTAATGATAAAAAGATACTTGTTTGTTTTTTCGATATAGAACAGCGGCCGTCGAGGAATTGTATCAGTCAGCTTACTGAACGGGCCGGGCAGTTAAAGCAAAAAAATGTTATTACAATAGCAGTACAGGCTTCAGAGATTGAACAGGAGGCTTTTAATAACTGGATTAAGGAGAATAAGATTTCCTTCTCTGCCGGTATATTGACAGGTAAAATGGAAGAAAAACTCCGCGAATGGGGCGTACAGGCTATGCCATGGTTAATTCTTACGGACCCAGAACATGTTGTCATAGCCGAAGGATTCAGCATCAATGACTTGGATGAAAAGATAAATACTCTTAAACAAATATCTTTTAATTGACGGAAAGAATTGTAAACTGAAATGATATTATACCCATTATATCTATTTTGTTCATTGTATATATTCTTATATTCTATTAAGGCGCAGGAAATATGGAAACTAAAAAGATGAATATAGGTCTTCGTAAATTAATACAAATATTACTTTATGCTGCTATTTTAGTTTTATCAATTAACAATGAATCCATTAGTGAGGAGATACTTTCTGAAAAAGATTTTCGTGTTACCTGGCTCAAGAAAAACGCGATACAGCTAAAGAGCATTGATCCTAACGATGAAGACTTCTCAGATTTGGAACCTTTAGCAAGGGCAATTGGAGATGCCCGTATCGTGCAGCTTGGTGAGCAAACACATGGCGATGGAGCCACTTTTATAGCCAAGACCCGGTTAATAAAGTTTTTACACCAGAGATTAGGTTTTAATGTATTAGCATTCGAGAGCGGTTTGTATGACTGTCATAAAGCCTGGGACCTTTTGATTAAGGGTACTGAACCGTATAAGGCTTTCAAGATGGGTGTCTTTGGAATATGGGGAGCTAGTGAACAGGTCAAACCGCTTATTGAATACTGGGGGCAAGCATCAAAAAGTAACCTGCCGCTTGAACTGTGTGGTTTTGACTGTCAATTTACAGCAAGTGCATCTCGTGACCTCCTTATCGAGGATGTTAATAGTCTGCTTAATAAACTTGGCACAGACGCCATTAATAGTGAAAGCCGTACTAATCTTTTGGAAACACTCAAAAAATTATTTGTCCTATCACGACAGTTATCTAAATCGAGTCAAGATAGAGATATGATATCACACAATGCATTATCCTTATGGAATAAGGTTCTTGATGATGCCAGGGCTTCAGAAGAGCTTTCTGAAGTTGAATTAGCATTTTGGCGACAGTTTGCAGCAAGTACATCGACATTTGCTTTAATGTTGACTGATCCCAATGCAAGTGGAAATCTTCGTGATGAACAAATGGCTCGTAATTTAATTTGGTTAGTCAATACAGTGTATCCTAATCGAAAGATAATCGTTTGGGCTGCCTCAAGTCATATCAGTCGCAATCCTCCGTCTGGTACGTCAATGGGCCATGAGGTATACAAAGTGCTTGGTAAAACAGTTTACACAATAGCTTTTACTGCTGCAGAAGGTTGGTGGAAGGTTTTGTCCAGTAATGTACCAGAGCAATTAGCTCCACCTGAAGCTGGCTCTGTTGAAGAACTCTTGGTACAGGCAGGGCTTCAAAATGCCTTTATAGATTTTCGCAACCTTAATCCAGACGGAGCCTGGTTCGAAGAGAAGTTAATAGCTCGGCCATTCGGATATGTAAATCATGAATATAATTGGACCGAAATGTTTGATGCTATTATCTTTACCAGGAACATGACTGGAAGTACTATACCCGGTCAGGAACTGGTCAATATTTCTATCTCAGCAATCCTGGAAGCTGCTGAAAAAGGTGACTTGGAAAAGGTTCAATCGCTTATTGAATCAGGTGCAGATGTCAATATAAAGAATAATGGAGGCTGGACACCGCTATACATGGCATCTAACGGAGGTTACTTGGATGTGGCCAAAGTACTCATTGATAAAGGAGCGAATGTTAATATTTCAAACAACTGGGGCTGGACACCACTGCACACTGCTTCCGCTTCTGGTCATCAAGATATAGTAAAACTTCTTCTGACGAAAGGTGCGAATGTTAAAACAAAGCGCATAGGCGGTTGGACAGCCTTACACCAGGCTATTGCTGGCGGCCATAGGAATATAGTTGAACTGCTGGTAAATAGTGGCGCCGATGTTAATGTTGAGAAGGATGATGGCATTACACCTTTAGATTTAGCTGAGCAAAATGGAAAGACTGAAATTGTTGAATTATTGCGTAAGCACGGAGCCAAGGAATAAATATTCCTGAAAATAACACAAAATGAATGCCTAATATTTATTGGCAATAGTTGCGCAAGCTTCGTTTTTTTCAAGCATCCAGACAAATTAGTTTCTGTGTGGTTAAATCACTGATAATCTGCAGCTTGTTGGATTTAAGATTGCAAAGTTTTAGCACGTTTTTATATTTTTCGCTTTCAGGCAGGATTTCAGCAAGCTCATTAGGCATACTATCGAGCTTGGCGATATTAAAAATTGTATTTGGTTTTCCCGGGAAAATTGCAGTGTAAAAAATGTCACTTTCCACCAAATCCTGGAAGAAGTGAGTTCCGAATGAAAGCTCCGGCATCAAATTGGCTCCTTCGTAAGCAATTTCCGCCAGCACAGTGACATTATTTATCTCGTGGAAATCGACGGGAACCCCCAGGCTCGGTGTAGAAGTGCCCCATCTTCCAGGGCCAAGGAGTAAAGTCGGTTCGGTATTTCTGTCGGTTATCATTCTGTTGAGTTTTCCTACTAACCTTGCGATGTCATATTTTTCTGTGAGTGTCAGGTCGATATATGCCTGCGGCTCGACATAGATTATTTTCGTTATTTTCTGGGCTATAGAGCCGCCCATGAAATAACCATCGCACTTGAAAAGAATATCATTTGCAGCGGGATTATCCGGCATTTTCATACGGGGTTTTTCGCCTCTTGTCTGGAGAGGGCGGCACTGAAGAAGATTAATTATCGGCTTGTTGTCGTGTGTGAAGTTTACAGTAAATTCGATATCTACAGGATAATCATAATTCTGTTCGAGTGTCTTGAGAATCTTCTGCATAGTATTGACAAAAGTTGTCTCAGTAAGAAGTTTTTCAAAAGTCAGCAGCCAGTAATCGGTCCTGTTTTCACCTTTCTGCCTTGCCAGTCTTGCCAACTGATAATCCCTGACGGCTACATATTCCAGTTTAATATCGAATTTCTTCTCGACAATCCCGCTGAAGAGAACTGTTTTCAGACAGTTATCTTTTGTGTCAAGCAGGTCAACATTATGTTGAGAATATTTCCTTATATCACTGACTCCGGAAATAGGCCTTGCAAGAGGCTGGTCAAGCGAAATAATCCTCGGGTAATCATCTTCGACACGATTGACAGCTCTTGTTCCAAGTCCGAATACGAGCCTGATCATGCCTGCGGCCGGATTAAGGTCAGGTTTCCAGACGAATGCGTTGTGCGATAATCCGACACCCGCCAAATCAGGAAAGAAGTAACTGCCGCGATATGAGCCTGAGACTCTCTGCACCAGAAGCGCCATTTGTTCATCACTCTGGTCAAGACCTCTTTGCAGCCTGTACGTCAGGGCATCTTCGTCCATAGTACTGGCAAATACTCTTCGTACCGCTTCTTCGAAGTTCGTGTATCTCTCTTCAGGTGTGCCCTGGTTGACACAGAATATACTTTCATATTTTCCGGCGAACGCGTTCCCGAAAGCGTCTTCCAGCAGTGAGCTTGAGCGCACGATTATCGGAGACTGGCCGTAATATTCAATCATTTCCTGGAACTGCTCGCGTATCTGGTCGGGGAACTTTCCCTTGAGGAGTTTTTCTCTGAGTTCAGCAGCAGCCTTGAAATAACCTTCCTTTGTCTTCTGCTCGACTCTTAGTTTCCATAAGCCGTTCTCTACAAGGTATGTGTAAAAAACGTCGGAACCGACGTAAAAAGAATCGTGCGGTTCGATTTGCCCTTTCAAACCAACTTCTTGTTTAGATATGATTTTATTCGCAAGAAGCATTCCAACAGCTTTGCCGCCTATGAATCCTGTTCCAATAAGCCTGCTTTTTATCGTCTGCAAATCCTCGATAGTAAAGTGCTTTTTGACAAGAGAAAGCATTCTCTCGTCCCTGCCTATCATCACGCTGCATAGCCTGTCTATAGTCTGGTATCTCTCCTGTTCAGGAGCATCCCATTGTTCGCCAATTTCAGCGGCCTGAGCAAACAACTTGTCCCAGTAGTCCAATATTCTTTCAGAATGCTGAACGCTTCTCTCAGATATATACGAAATCAATTTTGTTGCATCAACGCTGCTCGTTATCGGGACGAATTTATCATCCTGCTGCAGGTGAGGCAGAAACATCGTAGCAGAGTAGCGTTTCCAGACTTTCAAAGGATGTACACAGTATTTATCTTCGATGTTATACAAGTCGATAAGAAGCTGAGTCGTGTCTCTGATTCTTGCGATTGTTTTGAACGAATGGCGATTTCTTATAAGTGCGAAATATGCGATAGTATCAAGCTCATACAGAAAAGGGCATGTTACCATGAAAAAGTTGCCAATCATAAGGTCTGTTGCCCAGGCATCGAGCAGATATGAGAGGCAGTCGAAGACATAATATGCTTCTTTACCTTCGGAGGCGATAATTTCGTGAACCTGAGTAGTGAAGGTTTCAAAGCCGCTGTATGCGCTGAGTTCATAAATTTTTACGCCCGCACCAGGTTTGACGAAAGGTTCGTGACTTGCGAAACGCATATAAACGACTTTACGCTGCTGTGAAATTGCTTTTTCAACGTAAGGAGTGACAAATTTAATAAAATCTTCGATTCCATCTACCTGCCAGACTACATTATCCCCTTTGTTTAAGCCTGTAAAAACGGTGTCCAGACTGTCAATTCCCGTACTTGCCCAACCATGCATAAATCACCTTTTAGCTATAAACCATCCCCGGATTTCACTTGAGGATGCCACCCCAATATTCAAAAATTCATTTTTTACTGCATAATTATAAAAGGGCAAAACCCTTAATACAAACAGGTTTTGCCCTTTTTCATACATCGTTCAGAATATTTTTTGTATTTTCCTTTTTCAGGGAATTATACAAGTCCCTGGTCAATCATCGCATCGGCAACTTTAACAAATCCTGCAATATTTGCACCCATAAGCAGGTTGTCAGGCTGTCCATATTCCTGAGCGGCTTCATAACATTGTTTATGAATAGCAATCATGATATTGTGCAGGCGTTTGTTGACTTCTTCTCTCGCCCATGACATCATCATGGCGTTCTGTGACATTTCGAGTCCTGAAGTAGCGACGCCGCCGGCGTTTGCGGCTTTTGCAGGGCCGTACATGATTTTATTTTCGATAAACTGGTCAGCGGCCTCCGGCGTGCTGGGCATATTTGCGCCTTCAGCTACGAGAGTGCAGCCGTTCTTAAGCAGAGTTTTTGCGTCATTGCCGTCAATTTCATTTTGTGTTGCGCTCGGGAATGCACAATCGCATTTAATGCCCCATGGGCGTTTTCCGTCGATATATTCTGCTCCGAATTTATCGGCGTACTCTTTAATTCTGCCGCGTCGTACGTTTTTCAGTTCCAAAACGAACGCGAGTTTTTCGGCATCAATTCCATTGCGATCATAAATTGTTCCGTTGGAATCTGAGAGAGAGACGACTTTTGCGCCGAGCTGATTGAGTTTTTCTACTGTATATTGAGCAACATTTCCCGAACCTGATACTGTGCAGATTTTACCTTTGAAAGTCTGGTTGCGAATTTTAAGCATTTCATCAGCGAAATACACGCAGCCGTAACCGGTTGCTTCGGGACGAATCAGTGAGCCGCCCCAGCTTAAAGCCTTGCCTGTTAACACACCTGTGAACTCATTGCGAAGTCTTTTGTACTGGCCGAACAGATAACCAATTTCACGTCCGCCGACGCCGATATCTCCTGCCGGAACGTCTGTATTTGCTCCTATATGACGCTGAAGCTCGGTCATGAAGGACTGGCAGAAACGCATAACTTCACTATCGCTCTTGCCCTTCGGGTCGAAATCCGAGCCGCCTTTGCCGCCGCCCATCGGCAGGGTGGTGAGTGAATTTTTGAATACCTGCTCGAATCCGAGGAATTTCAAAATACTTGCATTTACAGTCGGGTGAAATCTCAGGCCGCCCTTATATGGTCCCAATGCACTGTTAAATTCAAACCTGAAACCGCGATTAATCCGGAAATTGCCTTTATCATCCTGCCACGGCACTCGGAAAATAATCTGTCTTTCAGGCTCAACGATCCTGTCGAGAATCCTTTCCTCGACATATTCAGGATGTCTGTCAATAACAGGCTCGAGAGAAGAGAGAACTTCTTTGACTGCCTGATGGAATTCGGGTTCCCCTGGATTACGTTTTAAAACTTCTTCATAAACACTCTGGATAACGGTTTTTGCTGCCATTTAGCTGAAACTCCTTATAAAATATAAGTAAAACTGATTCAAATTGAACTTTTACAAAAATTAGTACTGTTTTTTACAGGTAATATTTGTTTTTGCTCATTTATGCAAAACACTTGTCAAATTTAACAAAATTGTATTGTAGCTGGTAAAACTGCAAATATAATAAATACTAATATAAGGTTAAATAAATTCAAGGTCTAAGTTGATAATAGATAATATAAGGATGTCTTATAATGAATTTGGAAATACTAAAGGTGTTCTGTGATCTTGCAGATTTGCGAAGCTTTTCAAAGACGGCGGAAAAGCATCTGTTGAGCCAGTCTGCGATTTCACAGCAGCTTGCTCAGCTTGAACTGGCTTATAACAGCCAGTTAATTAGCAGAAAAAGACGTCCGATTGAACTGACTAAAGCCGGTCAACTGCTTTATCAGGGTGCAAAAGAAATTATCGAAAGGCATGAACTGCTCCAAAATGAATTGAGAATGCTGCAAAAAACATCTGTCAGCAGAATTAACATTGGTGCGATTTTCAGTATAGGAATGCACACTCTACCTGATTATATAAAAAAATTCATGGTCAATTATCCGAATATTAATGTCCATGTCGAGTATTTCAGCGCTGCTTTGATTTATGAAAAGGTCTTATCGGGCGAGCTTGATATAGGCATCGTAGCCGTGCCAAAAAAAGATAAAAGACTTGAAGTCTATGATTTCGTGGATGAACTTCTTGTTCTTGCCTGCAGCCCAAATCATCCGCTGGCACGAGAATCGAGTATCGATATTCATCAATTGCAGTTCGAGAAATTTATAGCATTCGAAAAGGAAGTTCCCACACGTATCTGGATAGATAACATTTTACAGCATTATAATGTAAGTATCCAGCCTGTGATGGAGTTTGATAATATCGAGACTATAAAACGTGCTGTTGAGATAAACAACGGCGTAAGCATACTGCCTCAAGTTACGTTACTGCAGGAGCTTAACAGCGGCGCTATAAAGGCGATTAATTTTACCAATGAACGATTTGCCAGACCTACGGGAATAATTATTCGTTCAGGAAAAATTTTCAGCCAGGCCGGAAGATATTTGATAGAACTTCTTAGAAAGAAACAGGAAGAATAAAATCAATCATTGAAGCAGCTTGATGTCCGATTTGTCTGACATGTCCGACATGTCCGACAAGTCGGACAATAAGTTATTAATACTATGAAAATAAAAGCAGTTATATTTGATATGGACGGCACAATTACTAAGCCTTACTTCGATTTCGATGCTATCAGGGAAGAAATAGGCTTGGACCAAAATTCAGGTCCTTTACTGGAGGCGATGCAAAAAATGACGTCTTCGGAACGAATCAATGCCGAAAAAATTCTTCATTATCACGAGCAAAAGGCTATCGAGGAATCTCAGCTTAATAACTGCGCCAGGGAAACACTTGCTGCGCTTCGGACCGAAGGAATACCTATTGGGATTCTGACACGAAATACGAAAGCGAATGCTTACGCTGTATTCAATAAGCACGGCTTACAGTTTGACGCGGTTGTCGGCAGGGAGGATGGACCTGTCAAGCCGGATGCTTTCGGAGTACTGGAACTTTGCAAAAAATTCAATGTTCAGCCGCACGAGACTCTTGTCGTTGGTGATTACCTGTTCGATTTGCTTTGTGCGATAGCCGCCGGTGCAGTTTCCGTCCTGCTTGTTAATGGCAAAAAATACGAATTTGAAAATATCGCTAACTACAAAATCGATAATATCAGACAGGTACTTGATATTATTAAACAAGGTGTGTCGTGAGAGGTGTCGCGGGCATCTTGCCCGCGAATCGAGGGCGAGACGCCCTCGACACGAGGCTAATCAAATTTCATGGTATGAGCAGCAAATGCTCTATATTAGGATTCTTTGCCTGGAAATTCTTAATAGCTTTATTGCTGAATGCAAAATCAGATGTAAGCTCAAGCCATGTCAGAGCCGGCATACCTGAAAGATATTCCAGTGACTTGTCGGTAAAATGGCCATCTTTAATCATTAACCTGTTAAGATTTGAAAGACCGGCTATATGTTTTATTCCCGCATCTGTTATGCTCGATTCGCCTTCGCAATAAATGTTTAAAAATTCGAGGTTTTTCAGACTGGAGAAGTATTTCAGGCCGTTGTCATCAAGCCCAAAGCCGGGTAATTGAAGTCTTTTAAGCTTGTTGAGATTAGCCAAACAGGCTAAATCAGAGTTATTCAATTTGTCATAGACGATTTCTGTGCCGATCCGTTTGCGGTTGGTTGTTATAGACAAATCAACAAGATTTTTGAGTTTGGAAATGTCCAGACCAGTGTTATCCTGTTGCACGTTTTGTAATTGCAGATCAGTCAAATTCGACAGCTCATTAAGGCTTGATAATCCTCCGATTGTTATATTTGATTCATAAATAGAAAGATATTGTAAAGATTTTAGCGTTTTCAGTTTCTCTATGCCTTTGTTTGTTACATTTGAACAACCAAACAGGCCAAGCCACTTTAAATTGGTCAGCTCTGCGATATGTGACATTCCCTCATCGGTCATTCCTATACTGCCGATAGTTAACTCTTCGAGAAGTTTGCACTTTGAAAGCTCTGCAACACCATTATCAGTGTAGTAACCTGAATCCATTTTGGGGTCCACAAAATGCACTCTGGATACATCAAGATGCTTAAGATTGCTCAACTGGCCAAGGTAGGTTAATCCTACATCACTTATTCCCTGAGGCGGTAAAGTCAAATAATCAAGGTTCTTGCAAGCCTGTAAATAAGACAGCCCTGTATCTGTTACTTTGGAACTACCGATATCCAGCTTTTTCAAAGATTTCAGCTTAGCGAGGGCAGCGATACCATCATCAGTTATATTCTCCGACCGGTGCAGGTTAATAGCCTCAAGGTTAGGAATTTCTGCTATATGTGCTAATGCCTCATCTGTTAGACTCAGAAGCCCAACATGCAATATTCGCAACGATTGGCTGTCTTTGAGATATTCCATACCGGCATCTGTAAAGTTCTTACCGTAAAGCATCAGATATCGCAGCGATGTAAGTTTGGCTACATGAGCCAGACCGGCGTTAGTGAACTGGTTGCTATCAACCCTGAGTTCCTCAAGTGATGAAAGGCTGGCAAGATAAGCCAGACCTTTATCCGTCAAACGGTTATCTATTAAATTGGGATTATATAAATATAATCCCTTAAGTGTTCGCAATTGCGATATAACCTCAAGACTCTCATCGGTAATATCACCGGATAAAGTCAGATACTCAAGGGATTTAAGATTGCTTAGTGTGCCAAATCCCTTTGCTGTTATTGCCGTGTAATTAAGTTGTAAATCCTTCAGACCTGTTAGGTGGTTGATATAGGCAATACACTTATCATCGGGTATGGGCCGTTGTACCTGGTCAGAAGGGTAACTACCGGATATTGCAAGCATATAAAGGTCATCGGGATTCAGTTTGGAGAGTGCAGATAAACTGCTAGTGTCGGCTTTTGAAATAATAAGTCCTATGCGCTTGCCGATGGGGATTTTAACATCGCCTTTTGCCTGAGCAAAAGATTCCCAATCTCTATCGCCTTCTGTCCAATAGAAGAAAGAGTTAATTTCTCCTACAGGTTTTTCATTCTGTATGCTAATCTGGCCAATCGAGTGGTCTTTGGGAAAGTGCAGAACACGCTCTTTTGTCTGCGTTTCGACTTGCTGGATTTTAGCAAATTCGACAGGTTTTGCTGATTCCGCGAGCTTGGCCAATTCAGCAGGTTTCTCCATCTGAATGGTTCTTACTGGTTGGTCAGGTTTGTTGGGTTCGGCTTTTTTAATCTTATCCTGACGCACTAAATCCCAGATACTTGTCGGTTTTTCAGCAGATATTTGCATAGCAATCACCGACCTGGGCATCATAAAACCAGCGACAATAAATATAGCCATTATCATTGCAAAACGACTCCTGGTCATCGCGGCATTCTTTATTCTTTCTGAATAAATGGAAAACTGCTTCATTTTTATATTCCTTAAAATTGCTTTGTTTATCCTGAATTTACCCAAAATTCAAATTTAATAAAAACAACTTTGGTTTTCCGATTATATAGACGTTAAAAGCATGAATCCGTTACATAAATTTTTAAGAAAATATATTTTTTTATAAAAACTGCGTTTAATGCAGCAAATCACGTATCTTATGATTTACAAATCTTTAAAATTTACAATTATTTTAATCTTTGATAAGATTTTCAATAGTTATAAGAAAATAGCTCTTTTTTTGAGGGTATAAATAAATGGTTAGAAAGTTTATACAGACAATTTGTGTGTTATCATTGATGTTTTGCGTATCATGCTGTTCTGCATCTGTAGAACCAAATGGATTGAAAAGTGAAAAAACAGAGCCGAATAAAGTAGATACGATTCTTGCAAAGCTGAATAAGAGGACTCAGGATCTGAAAACCTATGAATGCCAAATAGAATACAGGCATGTTCAGCCGTCTGTATTCGATACTCAAACTCTGCGAAATGGAATTTTATATTATTCAAAATCCGAAAACAGGTCAAATTTGAGAGTGAATTTCACAACTTCGCAGCAGGATGAAGAACAAGAGCGGAAATATAACGAGCATTATATAATAGTCGATGGAGCAGCTCTGCCGAAAACAGGCGGCGGGTATAAAGGGTTGTGGCTTGTTCAACTGGATTATGAAATCAAAAGCGCTAAATATATTCAGATAGCCGAAGCCGATGAACCCAATAAGCCTGTGGACGTATTTGAATTAGTTAGCAAAAAATTTCCAATAGTTGGCTTTACGAAAGCAGACCGATTGAAGGAAGAATTTGAAATAACTATACCGGCTAAGAAAAAAGATTCATCTGAGGATTTGATTCAAGTACAATTGAAGGTTAAGCCGAATTCGGTTTATAAGGATAATTATGTCCAAATCGATTGCTGGATAGATGAAAAGCAGAATCTCCCGGTAAAAATCCATGCGATTTCGACCGGGCCGGAAGGTGAATCGAATGAAAATAAGGATTATTATGAAATAAAATTTCTCAAGGCTCAGGTCAATGAGAAAATAGATAAAAAGGTTTTTGACTTTCAGATACCAAAAGATTTTGATGAGCCGGAATTTTATCCATTGGATAATTGAATAAAAAGTGAATAGTCGATGGTCGTTAGTATATAGTGACTAAATACTAACGACTATTCACTAACGACTATATAAGGAAAGATTGAATGACAGAAACAGTCATAGATGATATACATTTTAAGAAGCTGATATCAGAACGCAGTAAAATTCTGCTGTCGCTTGCAAATTTGCTTTGCCACAGCAGGTCAGTTAAAGAGAAAATTACGCGTCCTTTTCTTGGCGAAATGCTTGCCCAGTCTGGCGAAGTAGAAGAGCTACTCGATGGCTGCGGCGCCGGCCATAATTGTCAGTGGTGCCGGTATCGGTCTCTTGTAGCTGCGATCAAGGGATTTTCCGATATTGGCTACGAATTACTGCACGTTTTATATGTCCTGCCTGATTATCATTTATTACCGACAGGAAGGGACTTTGTAAAGGATACGAAGGAAACACTGGAATATGTATCAAGCGTGCTTTTGCATGTTTCAGGTAAACTGCTTGCGCAGGCCGACCAGCTTGGGCTTAATTTTGTACCCGAAAATCTTGACAGAATATCATTTGCGGAAGAACTTCCTGAATGCAAACTTCCTTATTTATGCGAAAGGCGCCATATAGAGAAAGTGTCCGAAATGGTCATTCTCCTTGCAACGGCGTTTTTGAATCTTGCGGCGGGCAGTAAGGATGTTCGTGCGGCAGCTCGTGCTAAACCGAAAGATTATGCTTCATTTGTTGCTGATTCTGTCAGCGAGGAAAAGCTGCGAAGTCTTCAGCTAAGATTTCACAATCTTCAATCGCTTTATGATACATATGTATCCGGCACAGAAGCGGCGGACCTGGACCCGGAACTGCCTGTGCTGAGAGGCCATATAAGTGTAGTTTTGCACTTGCTGCGAACTGCAACTTTGTTTGCCCATCATTATGAAAGACATATAACAAAGCAGTTGTGCGAGCCGCGAATGCAGGAAGGACCGCTCGTGCAGGCGGAAAAGCTGCTTTCTGTGCTTATGAATTATTCGATTGCTCATGCCAGTCTTTATATCGATTGTGCCGTAAATCTTTGCCAGGAAAAGCTTAAGCGCTATGCAGAAAACGGGCAGGTTGAACTTCCTGTCCCGCAATATCGAGGCTTCCATGTTCGTCCTTCTACTCTTGTTTCCAAGGTTGTATTGCATTACGGGAGCAACGTTCAAATGAAGCTTGGTGATGAGACTTATGATGCCGGTTCGCCGCTGGATTTGTTCCGCGCGAATGAAAAAATAAATGCGCAAAAACGCCGCTGGCTGACCGAGGAAATTGTGCGTCTTAACTTGGTTCCGGATGAATTTCAAAGTAATCATATTGTTGATATCGTTTTGGGTGTTGTGCTTACATTAGCTGGAAGAGCAAAATTAATTTTATACGAACAGCCGCTAAAATTGCCTGATGAGCCTGCGATGACGAAGGGGACTTTGCTGGAAAGAGTCGTTGATGAGATGGCAAGACTGCTTGCAATGGGAAAAATCGATGTCGAATCTCATATGACAGCGACTTTCATCGGTGATAAACGGGTTTTGAATGACATTAAAATTTTGGCGGAAGATGGCTACGGCGAGGATAAATTTGGGAATAATGTACCTATACCCGAAAAATTAGCATACTTGCGCCGATAAAAAACTAACGTCAATGCAAAAAAATAGTCTTGAGGTTTTACCTCTGAAGTTATAGAGAAAGGAAGCAATAATGGCAAAAGCAATAGTTATTTATTTTTCAAAAAGCGGCAATACCAAAGCAATGGCTCAGATGATAGCCAAAGCGATGAATGAAGCAGGCCTGCCGACAGAATGCAAGGCTGTAAGTGATGTAAGTGCCGATGAAATCTTCGGTTACGATGCGATTGTATTAGGTTCACCAACTTACTATGGTCAAATGGCAGCTCAGTTAAAGCAGTTAATTGACGATTTGGTCAGCAGGCATGGCCAACTTGACGGTAAGGTTGGTGCCGCTTTCACAAGCTCAGGCAACGTAGCCGGAGGGAACGAAACCACAATTATGGGTATTATAGAAGCATTGCTCATAAGCGGAATGATTGTTCAGGGCGATCCCAAAGGCGACCACTACGGCCCGGTTTCTATCGGAAAACCGGATAAAAAAGTCGAAACGCAATGTATCCGGATGGGTAAAAGAATAGCGGAATTGACTAAAACAATAACTGCCTGAAAAAGAAAAATATTGTTTTTTTATAAAAAAAAGGCTTTTTTCTTTGACAAAACCTTATATTAAAGTTAAGTTTTGGTCGTTTTTAACCTGAATTTAACATGAAAAACTAACTATTGTGGAGGTTACTCTAATGCAGGAGTACGAAGATTTGAAAGTCATGGTCAGTGAGATTGAATCGGACATCGGCAAAGCTGAAGGCGGAAATAAAGCGGCAGGTACAAGAGTTCGCAAGCAGATGCAGAAAATTAAACAGGCTGCTCAGCTTGTTAGAAATAAAGTTCTCGAAACCAGGTCGAGTGAATAACCTCAGCAGACCAGAGACCAAAGGGCGTGTTGCCCAATAAGCTTTACGACTGTTAATATTGTTATATTTTAATATTTTAATATTTTACTCTTTTACAAGTTCAAAACTC
>JAFGEF010000094.1 GCA_016931715.1 Sedimentisphaerales bacterium | reverse complement strand
CCTCAGCTTCAAATACAAAAAACGAAATTTTGGAAGCATATAACGAACTGCTCAAAAAACTTGAAGGGCAGAAACCTGGTCAACCCAAAGAGATAAAAGAGAAAGAAGAGCGGGAGAATGTACTTAAAAATGCCGTCTCTATAAATAAAGAAGGCATCATTAAACAAATCGCCGGTCTAAAAATATCGCTTAACACAGAGTTGGAGAAGGTTGAAGAAGCCCTGGTAGCTGAATCGAAAAAACTTTTGCAAGTTCAGGAAGCTATACAAATTCAGGAACAACGTTTGCAGGATTTATATGGCATTAATGCAACAGCTGATTCTATGGCTGTAATGCTTTCACTCCAGAGAGAGAAGAAGGAAAATTTTGAGAAGGAAATGGAACAAAAGCAAAAACAATTGGATTATGAGATTACTGAAACTCGTCAAAAATGGGATAAAGAGAAAAAAGAATCCGAACAGTTGACTAAAGAAGAAAAGGAACGTCTAATGAAACAGCGTAAACGCGATGAAGAAGAATACTCTTATTCGCTTGAAATAGCGCGAAAGAAGGATGCCAACGTCTACTCACAAAAGAAAGAGACACTTGAAAAAGAACTTACCGATAAGAAAACGAAGTTTGAGCAAGAGATAAAATCGCGCGAACAAGCTGTTATTAATGCCGAAACAGAATTAACCGACCTGCGTGAGAAAAGCGTTTCGTTCCCTAAACTCATTGAACAATCGGTTAAAGAAGCTGTGGCCGATAATACAGCGAAGCTTCAAACTACATATAAGTTTGAAAGTCAGTTAAAATCAAAAGAATCCGAATCCGAAGTAAAGCTACGTGACCAGGAAATTGCCAGTCTGAAAGCAAAAATTAAGGATATTGAGATTCAATTGGCGCAATCGTTCTCTAAAGCTGAACAAGCCGATAAAAGCGCAAAGGATATTGCCATTAGGGCTATTGAAAGCTCGGCCAATTATAAAATTATTGACCGTATTAAGGAACCTAAAGACGATTCGGGCAAATGAATCAGCAAAAAAAACTGTTAATTGGATTAAGCGTCAGTAATTCTTTCAATTGCTTTTTAATTCAAAACCCAATCTTCCGGTACTGAAAGATGAGTATTTAGCACAATGGAACTAACCCAGGAACAATACGATATAATTCATTCCACCGGGAATATCAAAATAAACGCTGTTGCCGGGTCGGGCAAAACTACAACCATTATTGAATATGCCAAAGCAAGGCCCTCAGAAAGCAAAATTCTGTATCTGGCATTCAATAAATCTGTAAAACTTGAGGCTGTAAAGAAATTTTCCGACAAAGGGCTTAAAAACGTGGAAGTTGAAACAGCCCATTCGTTGGCTTACAAGCACATTGTTCCCAAATTTAAATATAAAATAAGACCACAGGGTTATAAAACATACGAGATTGCCGAATTACTCGGATTGCATGCGGATGGCGAAAAACATGCAGAATATATTGTTGCAAACCACATAAATAACTTTATTGCATACTTTTGCAACAGCGATAAGCTAAAAGTACATGATTTAAACTATTTGGATGTAGTTGTGGATAATAAAGCCAGGGAGTTTGTATCGAAATATTACAGGTATATTGAAACACAAACAAGGCTTTTACTTAAAAAGATGGATGATGGCGAGATTGAGATTACACATGATTTTTACCTGAAAAAATTCCAACTTTCTAATCCAAAACTGAATTTCGATTATATACTGTTCGACGAAGGCCAGGATGCATCGCCTGCCATGCTCAATATATTTCTAAAACAGCGTGCCACAAAAGTCATAGTGGGCGATACACACCAACAAATATACGGTTGGCGTTACGCCGTTAATTCGCTCGAAAAAACTGATTTTAAAACATTTCAACTCTCATTGAGTTTCAGGTTTAGCCAGGATATTGCCAGATTAGCCGTTGAAATAGTGAGTTGGAAAAACCATTTAACCGATGTGCCAACAATTTCAATAATTGGGAAAGGGAATTCGAAAGCACATAAGGTAAAAGCAGTTCTTGCGCGCACTAATCTGGGCTTGCTTTTAAAGTCTATCGAGTATTTACAGGAAAGAGAAAATATACAACATATATATTTCGAAGGAAACATAAACTCCTATACTTATGCCGATGATGGTGCTTCGCTTTACGATGTTTTAAATTTATATAACGGAAAACACAGTCAAATTAGAGACAAGCTTATAATGGCCATGAAAGATCTATACGAACTCGAAGAGTATATCGATAAAACCGACGATGTTCAATTGGGTATGATGGTGGAAATTGTTAAGGAATATGGAAATGAAATTCCCGGGATAATTAAGCGTATTAAAAATAAACATGTTGAAAACAACGAAAGGGAAAAAGCCGATATTGTTTTTTCTACCGTACACCGCAGTAAAGGTATGGAATACGACACCGTGCAGCTGGTAAATGATTTTATTACCGAAGAAAAAATTAAGAAAATAAAGGAAGAAAAGGCAGCGTGGGATTTAAACAAGGTGAATGAAGAAATAAACCTTCTTTATGTTGCAGTAACACGCACCAAAAACAGCATATTTATTCCTGAAACACTTATTCCATATGGTTTACCATCGTCGGCGCAAATATATATAACCAAAGTTGAAGCACAAGGACGTAAGATAGAGCCAGAAAACATCAGAAAATCAGATGATTTATGGGCTGGGGCAATTGCCAAAAATGATAAAGCAAAAATTATTGACGAAGCCAGAAAAACGAATAAGGATGCTTATTTACCCTGGACAACCGAGCTGGATGATGAATTAACCGTTATGTACTGCGAAGGTGCCAGCGTAAAGGATCTGTCCAAATATTTCGGACGTTCGGATGGGGCTATAAGGTCTAGGATTAAAAAACTAGAGTTAAGGGAATTGTATGGCTTAATTCGTTTTTAACATTCTGGTTGTGGCAAGCCTAATGCTGGATTAACCACGTTGCATAACTTATCGTACAATTTCACTCCAGGCAAAACATATAAAGCTCATGGAATTTCGTCAGTAGCATCTATGATCTTGAATTTTAAAGAGCAAGACGGAACCAGCATTTCACAAATGTTTAAATCTGTAATTCTACCTCTTGCAAAAGATGATATCCGGGAAACTGTCAAGTGGTACAATAAATGATAATATGGACTTGGTAATAAATTTACTGCAGAAGTTCGTGAAAAAGTTAATTTTATCAGGCAAAACCCCAAAGCTTCAAATATCCGTTACAACAGCATAAAAACTGTCGTTGTAAACGTGTTCCCATTTATGATTCACTTTCCATTGACGAAAAAAATAAAACCATAATCATTTCGGCTGTATTGCATACAAGCCGTATTCCTGAGTTATGGAAAAGATGATAAAGAAAAAGCCTCCCAGGTAATGACGCGTTAGTTTAAGTGCCCCGTTTTGTCGCAGCGCCATTTTCACCCGTTGCCCGTTGCTATTGTATCCCGTCAGCAGTGATTCAATTACCAAAAAGCTCCTTCTTAAATCTATACTCTTACTATTTGAAATAAAATATAGAGAAGAGTCATTTTTTTATTTCACCGGGAACATTAATTTTATATCATATTAAACACGACTCAATAATGGAAATGAACGATTCGTATATAGAACTTTCCAAATTATACAACCGAAAAAAAAGCGATCAAGAT
>JAFGEF010000093.1 GCA_016931715.1 Sedimentisphaerales bacterium | reverse complement strand
AATTCTCTCATAAAGAGGCTGGAGTCAAGTTAGATGTTGTTGAAATATTGAAGGTGAGCGATTAAAGTTATTGGATTCTTAATCTGGCTTTGCCGGGTTTTAGTACCTGATAGACAGATTAGAGAATAATTGCTTCAAACTTAAGGGCTTATACTGATTTCGGTATAAGCCCTTTTTTTGTGTTCGTATTTGGTTATAGGACTCATTTTTGCAAAACTCTTATTATCGTATATTTTCTGAATCAATTCTTTAGTTTCAAACCGAATATATAAGAAATCAGTATAAAATATAGATTGACCTTGTGGTACTAATTTGGGATTATATTCAGAAAATGAGCCTGATCAAAAATTTCCAGGAACTAATCGAGGCACTTTTGGTCTAAATAAGGAGATGGCTTGTGACAGAAGCCGCGAAAACAGAAGTTCAAAATAGTCAGACGGCTAATGAGAGTATCAGCATGGATGATGCTAATCTGGTAAGGAAGTGTCAGCGTGGTGATTCTGACGCTATGGAGAAGCTCATCATTAAGTATCAGAATCGTATTTATAACGTTATTTTGAAAATTTGTGCTGATCCTGATGATGCCGCGGAACTAACGCAGGAAACTTTTGTCAAAGTAATAGAGAACATTGATAAGTTTCAGGGCAAAAGCCGGTTTTATACATGGGCTTTTCGCATAGCCGTAAATGTGACATTAAATTATTGTCAAAAGAATGCGAAGCTTGATATCAGTTCTTTGGATGCTGAAATCCAGCAGGAAGAAAGCCGGACAACACAGGTAATGAAGGAGTTTTTGAAAGATGACAATTCACCTGATCCTGTAGAAGTTGCTCAAAACAAGGAATTATGCGATTTGACTATCAAGGCGCTCATGCAATTGGATGAGCCGCAGAAAGCGATAGTTGTTTTACGTGATATTGAAGGTATGAATTATGCCCAAATTGCTGAAGTTTTAGGTATCGAACTGGGCACTGTAAGAAGCAGATTAAGCAGGGCAAGGGGCAGGCTGAGAGAAATTTTGGAGGCCGGTTGCTATGACAGAAGAAATGAAAATCGAAGAGTTGCTGAATAGTTACGTTGATGGCGAATTGCCAGTAAGACAAAGAACAGAGGTCAAACGCATGGCTGCGAATGACCCGAAGATTGCCGGGCGTTTGAAACAGCTTCAAAAATGCAGGACATTAGTGAGCGCATTGCCTGTTACTCAGGCTCCTTCTTTTATAATTGAAAACGTAAAAGCAGCACTGCAAACGAAGAAAAACAGTATAACAAAGACACCTGTTTCTATATCCGACTACGGAACGAAGAAAACAGGATTATTCCTGTTTCGCAGAGTTTTTGCGGCAGCCGCAATGCTTACGCTTGCCGCGGTTCTTGTTATTGTAATAAATATGTTGACACCTTCTGACACAGGTGGGCCAAATAATGGTGATTCCCCAATAGCTGCTATAAGATTCAGCGGCAAACTTGAACTAAAAACGAACGACATACCCGGAGTCCATTCTGTTATTAGCGAGGCAATTAAGAATAGCGGTTATGCAGCTTCTGCAACTCCTTTAAGAGAATTGAACAGGCGTGTATATACATTAAATTGCAGCGGGGAAGGCTTAAATAAAATATTGACTGAGTTGGAAGATAACTGGGACAAGCTGTATGCCGCAGAACTGTTTGTAGATACGAAGATTTTTGGTGAGAATGTACAAATTGATGGAATTACACCTTCACAGATTTCCGCAATAGTGAACCAGAAAGATGCGGAACAATCCATTCAGACAGCGAAAAATATCTCGGTTATAAACAGTTTGAATGAACTCTTAAATGACAGGGGTATTACTTCTTTTGGCAGCGGTGTTGGTTCGGATTTACTAAGAATACCGCAGCCTGTAATAGTTAGACCTTATCCGCCAGCCCAGCGGGAAAATGACGAAAAAACCGTTCAATTAAGGATAATTCTCAGCAGGTAAGGATGCTTGAAACAGGAAATTGCTCTTTGGCAGTAGTTGACGTGCAGGGCAAGCTCGCCCAGATAATGCACGAAAAAGAGATTCTTTTTAAAAACATTCAAATCCTTATCAAAGCCGCAAATATATTAAATATTCCAATTCTGTGGTGTCAGCAGTGCCCGGAGTCGCTTGGTCCGACAATTCCTGAAATAGCAGAACTCCTATCGAGTATTGAGCCGATTAATAAGGCTTCCTTCAGTTGCTGCGGAGATGAAAATTTTAACAAAAAACTCAACAATCTGGGCATAAACCAGGTTCTTCTATGTGGAATAGAAACACATGTCTGTATTTATCAGACGGCGGTCGATTTACTCCGAAAAGGCTTTTATGTGAACATTATTGCAGATGCTGTATCTTCGAGATTTCCTGAAAACAAGAAAATCGCTCTTGAGCGAATAGAATCTGAAGGAGGAAAAATCAGCTCTGTTGAAATGGTACTGTTTGAACTTCTTAGAACCGCGAAACATCCTCACTTTAAAGAAATCGCAAGGTTGATTAAATAACGTGTCGAGGACATCTTGCCCTCGTTAAGTCAACCGACAATGTTAAAGCTCTATATCACGAGAATCAGAATCTTTGATGATATAATCTTTTTCAGGCGGAACCGCTAAACTTATGACTTTCTGTAAATAACGATAAATGGGAGAAATCACTTCGAATCCGTGCTTCAGGTCGTTAAGAAGCTTCCTGCCGAAAAGAGCATTGTCTTTTTTCTTTTCGCAAACCAGGTACATACTCTTTTTCTGATACCAGTTTATAATTTCCTTAGGTTTTGAACTGTCTATAATCCTTTTGTAATTTTCACCTTTAAGTTCAAAAGTTTTTTGCCTGGAATAAAAATCGATAGCTTTTAAAAATTCTTTTGGATTTTCATCAATTTACTCGCGAAATTTGCTCATAATAGCGGGAGCGGCGTTATAAAACCCCATTCCATAATGATAGAAATTCGGAAATACCTCGAAAAAATATGCACATGACTTAAACGACCAGTCTTTGTCATGTCTTTTAAATACAATCCAGAAGTTGCTTCTATATGGTGACTTATCGCTGGAAAATCGAGTATCCCTGTAAATCCTCGAAATGGTCTTGTTTATAGACGGCGTAATTTCAAAACGCGGGTCGATTTTTAACATGAAATCACCCAAATCCGTTACGAGATTTTTCAATGGCTCAAGCACGAATTGCTCATAATCTGCTCTGTGCTTTTCAAACCATAGTTTGTTATTGTTTGCTTCAAGTGATTTCAAAAACTTCAATGTTTCAGGATAAAAACCATTAAATTGTCTCTCTTCTTCCATAGCTGTGTTCCATTAATTCGCAGAAGATCTATGAGCATGAAGGACCTTCCACCGGCCGTCACGCTGAACAAAAACAATAGTCTCAGCAAAGTCGCTGGTGATTTTGCGTCCGTCTTCTAAAACAATATTAGTTGCTCCAGTACCTGTCCAGAGTGCGGCTGTTGGTGAAATCACATTGATGTTTTTATGATTGTAGGTGTATGTTAGTTCCTTTATTCCCTGAAATCCATCTTTGGTTATATCGAGAGCGGTTTTGCGAGTAGCTCGTAATACGCCATTTTCGATAATGACATCATTTACATCGAGCACATATTTGAATAATTCATCTGCGTTGAGACTTTCACCCGCTTTTTTCATCTCATCATGTACTTTGAGAATTTCGTTCTTGATTGTTTTCTGTTGAGCGGGGGAAATATCACCTGGGTTTGACCTTGCGGCAAATAAAACAGAAACTAATGTTAAAATAAGAATTGTCGAAAACACTTTTTTCATAAATACTCCTTTCAGAAAATAGCTATGAATTATTCAAAATTGAAGTTAGGGATATATTTTATTATAAAAGTAATATTTTAAGTCATATTTTTCTAAAAATAATCTATTTTTGGCTCATTTTCTTAATAAAAAAGATTTTTCAAAAATATTTAATAATATTCAAGTTTTTTTATTGACATGTTCGACATATATAGAATATGCTCTAACCATATAGAATATAGAGGTATTTGATTATGTCAGATTCAGTAGAAGAACAAAAAATTAGAAAAAATGAACGAAAAATAGAGATGACCGAAGTCGAGTGGGAGATTATGCGTATAATCTGGGATATTGAGCCATGTTCGGCGGGCGCTGTTCAGGAAGAGCTTGCCCGCCGGAGAATGTCCTCCGAAGGTATCTCAGGTAAGGCATACAGCACCGTCAAAACCACTATGGACAGGATGGCTGAAAAGGGATTTCTGCAAATCGAGAAGGTTCGCAACCTGCAACTATTTAAATCGTGCATAAGCGAGGTGGATGCAAAACAGCGAGAGTTTCGCAAAATGCTCAAACGTGCATTTAATGGAGCTTTAACTCCCATGATGCAGTTTCTAATAGAGCATGAGGGAATTTCAACGGATGAAGCGTCTCAACTTCGTGAGCTTGTTAGAAAAAGTGAGGAAAAAGCAAAATAAGCTTTAGTTTCGGGAGAGAAACAATGAATAATATAATTGATAATATCATAAAGATATTTAATGAAACAGGTCGTGCGTTCTGTGACTTTTCATTAACAATGTTTGTACAAGTTAGTGTGCTTATTATTTTATTGCTTATAATTGATATTCTCATTCGCAAGCGAGTTCGAGCGACATTTCGCTATTGTATATGGATGCTTGTTTTTATTAAGCTGATTTTGCCGCCGGCATTGTCATTACCTACAGGAATTGGAAACTGGTTTGGGGAATATTTTGTAGTAAGTTCAGAAAATATTGATAAAAGAGCAGAAAATAACAATCAGGAATCTTCTATTTCAGCAGAATCTTTTGGGACAGAATTCTCGCCGCAACAAGTTCGTGATTTACAGAATTTTAGCAGAACTGATACGCCGCGGATTACAGAAACGCAAAAAGTAAGTACTGCACCACAAGCCATTGAACCTGATATTACAAATGCAAATTCCATGACCTGGCAGGGGGGAATATTTTTGATTTGGCTTATTGGTGTTTTGGTTTTATCCGTTTTACTTATCCAGCGAATATTTTTTGTAAAAAGTCTAATTGCTCAAAGCGAACCTGCAAAGAACAGACTGCTCGAAACTTCACAGGAATGCTCAAAGCAACTTGGAATCCGCCGCAGTATTGGAATGAAACTTTCTCTTAATGCATCCAGTCCTGCTGTATGCGGCTTATTCAAACCGGTGATTTTAATACCCGCGAATCTTTTAAGTAAAATGTCGCATGACAAATTCAAAGCGATTTTAATCCACGAATTGTCTCATATTAAAAGGGCCGACCTTTGGGTAAATTGTGTTCAAACTATTTTGCAGATTATTTACTTTTATAATCCACTGGTTTGGCTTGCAAATGCGATTGTTCGCCGCATTCGCGAACAGGCCGTAGATGAAATGGTTCTCGTAGCTCTTGGCGCGGAGGCCAAAAGCTACAGCAATACGCTCATTGATGTAGCTGAGATGGCATTTTCCCGACCTGCTCTGAGCCTGCGTTTAGTTGGTGTAGTAGAGTCTAAAAAAGCTCTTTCTGAACGAATTAAACATATCTTAGGCCGCCCAATCCCGAAATCTGCAAAACTTGGAATCTTCGGTTTGTTTGTAGTTATTATCGCCGCGGCGATTTTGTTACCAATGGCTAAAAGATATAAAACCACCAAACTTGGAGGGCTATATGAAAAAGCGAAAGTATCTGAAGATTATAAAGTGAAAGTCGGTCCTACTAATTTTTTAGCTGATCTTGTAGTTCGATGGGATCGTAGCGGTGAGTATATTGTTCGTGGACCGGATGGTTCTAAATTCGGAATGGAAGCTTTACCTGTTCCAGATTACAGAAAACAAGCTGCATGGATGGATATTGCTCAGGTACATATAAGTCCTGGTATTGAAAAATATGAAGCTGTTGAATTGAGAGTATTCGATCATGAAAAACGTGAGATTCTAAATTACGAAGATTATATCGGAATTGGGTATAATATTCAGAATTCTCTTGTAACTATATATAGCATCGGGCAGTTATTACCGGATGAAATAGATGTATGGTTGCGAGTGATACATAAACCCGACGAAACCAAAATAATTCGAGTCCCGGCACAGGAAAATGCTGTTGCAAATCTTGAAGATAACACGCTTAAAATTCTTGAAATAAAAGAAGGAATGTATAATCGTTCGAGTAATTTAAATGGTATTAACTGGACTAAGCATCATTCCGAATATGACAAAACGGCAACGTCTGTAGCTTTTCAATTCAGCGCAGATAATAGAAGCAGAAGACAGTATCAAATATGTGCAGTTAGTAAAGATGGGCAGCGTTATGTATCAACAGGGGCACCGCATTTTATTTCTTCGGCTAACGGAAGACATCATGTAATCGAAATCGGTTTCCCAAAAGAAAAGATAGATTACTTTGAAATATCGCCTTTTATCAGCAGGGACACATTTTATTTTGATGGTATAAAACTGCCGAAAGTAAGTAATCTATTTGCTTCATGCCCTCAGGTTACATTTAATATAAATGGTAAAGATGGCGAATTTATCAGTAATACTCTGTCCCCGATTGAATTAGAGCTTTATGCTTACAGTAATAAAAGGATAACCGGAACTTCTGCCAGCGCCGATAACTGGGATAACACGTTTACAGTTGGCCAGGCTAATGAAGGAACATCCGGCTTTGCGTTCAAATTAAATGGAATGCGAACCAATAATATACAACTTGCATATTATGACCGGGCAGGGAAAAGAATTGACCCGAATAAGAGCAGAGGCGGCAGTTGGTCAAGCGGAGGCACAACAACAATTAAAGCTGATTCTGTTAATATTCCTCTTGAGCAGATAAATGTTGTTGGTATCCAAATATCCGAGGATGAAATCAAATTAAGACCTAAATTTACAGCTACTTTACCCAACGGTGGTACGATTGAATTGGTAGGAGTATGTAAGAAAAGCCAGCCGAACCAGCCGTGGTATAGCCCGGATGGCAGACAAAAGCTTAATTCATCTGATGAAATCTTCTCTCATCTCAGCGGCTCTTCAGGAATTGTAAGCGCAGCAGATACACAGACTTATGAATTCTTCATTCATTGCGATTTACCTTCCAATAAAATAAATAAAGTCGTAAAGAATGAATGGAATTTTATGTCAGAACAGGGAATTCCCGGTTCGTTTCGCTCATTATTTTCGTCAGGACAGCATTATTTCACCGCAAGCAGGGCTTTTCCTGAAACATTGGACAAAATAAATCTTACGTTCTATGTTTCAAATGGTCAGTGGAAAACCATTGCTGAAAATGATGGCAATAATGAGAAAGAAATTTCGATAACTCATCGCGGCCAAAAACAAAACGTCACTCTTGGCAAAATTGAGGAAAAAGACGGCAGCTTATTTATTGAAGTAAAGCACAAAATCAAAGAAATGGCCGCACGAGTAATTGTTATAGATAAGTTCGGTAATATCCGTGAGCCACATGATAATGTGCTGGATTGGGCTGATTCTGAAGGCAATATCTTAATTTCGAAATGCAGATTTGACGGAATGACAAAAGATCGAATAGACCATTATGAAATCCAAATCCAGCCGATTGATATTGTAATATTCAAAGATGTTTCGTTAAAAAATGATTCATATACTAATCCTGCAATATCAGTTACATCATTGAATGATGAGATACCAATTAGTGCAAGAGTAGAAGCCGCGTTCATGGGGCCGGAATTTGGTCAATTTGCTGCCTCTCTTCCCGGCAATGTGACAGTTGAGCTGGTTGGACTTTGTAAAGAGCCTGTTGAAGGAGCTAAATGGTGGAAACCTGATGGCAGTGAAATGCCTGAGCCATCTTTTGAAGCAAGTACAAGAACGCCACCTATGGGCGATATTCCCACTCGATATACTGTTTTGGCAAAGGCTCAGGGTGGTGAAGATATTTCCATGAAAGCTAAAATATATGAAGGTTTAGGCTTTTTATCTAAGGTCGCTCAAGATGGTACTGCTTTTTGTTTCATAAATTATCCTGATAATTCAAAACCCCATCACGAGGATGCGTTTGAAAAAGGACCAGTAGAAATCGGGATTGCACAGGGACAATGGATAATAAGGCAAAACGTTGGAGAAGCTCTGCATATACCCAGGTCGTATTTGATAGGCAGCAGTGACCAGATAGTGATTCAGCCGCCCATAGCGGATAATGCTGAACCAGATATGGTTACTTCTATATGGGCAAATGTAACTTCGCATGATTATGAATTCAGACTTGTTTGCAAACTAAAAGACGGCAGCACTCGCCAGTCAGAACAGGCATATTTCCAGAGTGCTAATACAATTGAAACAGGCGGCCTGCGTAATTCGGCTATAAATACATTTCAATTCGTTTTCGACAGATTAACCTTCGACCAAATCGCTGATTATGAATTATACTACCGAAAATTTGAGTTCGTACGTTTTAATAATGTGGCTTTCAAACCTGGCATAAAAATCGATGTGCAAATTGATATACAAAATAAAAAAGACGTGGAGGACACACTTGTCTCGGAAAAGGATCAAGCTGAAGCCGGAGAGAGCAAAGGTCGCATAGAATGGTTTTATCAAAATGGCAAATGGATTCCTGTTGTATCTAACCAGGTACAAAAAGAAGGGCAAACAGGTAAAACAGAGTGGATTTTTAAGGATGGTCAATGGTTCCAAGTTCAAAATGGATCCGAAAAAGCTGCAGCCGCAGAGAGTACAAAGGAAAAGGAATCTGGTAATTTGCAGCAGGTTGTTGGCATGGTAGAACCTTTGCACGGATTATTCACTTCAGCTTATGAAGCATTGTTCAAAGAAAATAATCCTCAAAAGGCACTTAGTGTTCTTGAAGCTGCTGAGCCGCAATTGGATTTAGTCGCGGCCAAAATTAAAGGTACTTCTCTCGAAACAGCTCTTAGTATGGTACTCCAACAGGGTCAGTTGATTATATCTGCATTGAAAAATAATGATATCGATAAAGCGAAAGGTTTAATGGAAGCAATCAATAAAGCAGGCCCTGGGCTTGAAGAAATGCTTAAAAGCAGTATCCGAGATAATTCTCCTGAGATTAAGTCTCTATCAACAGGAAGTCTTTCGGATGCTGATAAAGCAAATCTTTTCAGCATGTTTTTGATTATCGGTACGAATTGTGAAAGTATTGAATCTGAACTTGATAAAGGTAATGTTGAGACAGCGAAGAAATATTGTGAGACAGTTGAGGATGTTCTGCCGAAAATGCATGCTCTCGCAAAGTCCACTCAGTTCGAGACGATAGTAACAGCCGGAGCAAAACAGTTCGATATTATGTACCAGGCTCTGAAAGAAGGTGACATCGAGAAAACAAAAACATATCTTAATATCATAATGCAAATGGGGAATAATTCGAGCCAGATGTTTCAAAAGCTGTTGAATCCAACGAGCAATGACAAGCCGTCAAGTACCAAATCCGATGTCACGGCGGGAATGGTTGGTACATGGTTTTTCGATAATCCGGAAGGTGATGATGAGCAGATGGCTATTTTTAGTGATGGCCGGATTGTTGTCTTATATTCCAACGGGCACAAAGACCAGAGCCATTATGAAAATGGTGTTATTGAATTGGCTGAATATGGCAGCGCTGAATTTAAATTAAGTCTTCAGGAAAATGGGGCCATCGTTCAGTATCCTGTTTCGCAGGAAAGCGGCATGGCAAAAATATGGCGTCGTATTGATACCCAGCCCCATACTGAACTTATAAAATCACTTACAGGAAACGCTAATGGCAAAACCGCAAATAAAAATCAAAGTGGTGTAGCCGCAGAGGAATCAGAAAACCTTAATAATAATCAAAATGCAAAGCAAAAACAAGAATGGGGGGAAATGCAAAATGGATTGAAGTGTGGATTGATTAAACCTGCATTTAAATGGAATTTGGAAAATCCTCCCTATTTATCACTGATTTTAAGTAACGAAAGTAAAAAACAATTCAGCTTTTCTACTTCCTCTGAAATAAATTGTGAAGTTGAAGTTGACGGTACGTGGTATGGATGGGCCAAACCAATGCCTGAACAATTCGTGAAATATTCATTTGATGCTAAAGGTTCTATTAAAATTAATCTTTCAGATTCATGGGCTTTACCAAAAGATAGTAAAAAACTTCAGTATCGCCCTGGAGACGCCGAATTCTGGGGTAATAAATTAAAAATTGAACCTGGCAAACATATTTTTAGAGTGAAATTCAGGCCGTTAGAGTGGCTGGAAGGTTACAAAAATGGCGAGGATGGTTTATTTGTTATAAGTAATTCAGTTGAGATAGAATATTTACCCAAAAGTAAAAAAACTGATGAGAAAACAACGCAACAAACAAAAGATGAAACAAATAAACAAAACAAAGAACAGATAATTTTGCAGGCTGATGTTGTAACTATAAAGCGGCCGCTCTCGGTAATAAATGATTTTCTGGCTAAAGAGTTTGGCTTAGAAAATTCACCCTATAGTGAATTGACAGAAACGCAAATACAGAAATTTAAAGAATGGGCGGTTTCCATGCCTGGTACTAATCTTGCTTCAAGCCCGAGAACAATCACTTACGATGGCCAATCAACAAAAATGAGCATAACGACAAGTACAGGCTATGAATTGCAGGAGAAAGATGTGAATTCTCCTGATGGACACAAACTTGTAAATGAGGTAATCAAAACAGGCTTTGAGCTTGAGCTTGTCCCGGAATTAAGAAAAGCAGACAATAATATTCGCTTAAAAATCGACATTGAAAATTCTGAACCTGTCGAAAGCAAAAGTGATGCAAACAATCCGGCTCTGCTTCCGGCTATTCATAGTCAAATGATTTCTACGAAGATTGCAATTCCAATTGGAAAATACGTTCTTTTTCAAATGTCCGTAATCGAAGGAATGATGCAAGCAGACAAGCAAACGTTTCTTCTAATAAAGGCGGATGTACAGTATAATATAGAGAATGAAGAGCATTAAAATTATGATAAACGTTCACAGAAAAACATCACTTTACTGTTTTTACTGTAGAAAAAGCACGACTGTCATTCCGCACTCGTTGCGGAATCCAGAAAATAAACGATTATGAATTTCCGCCTTCGCGGGAATGACAAAGTCATATTCTCTGTGAACGGTTACAAATTATATTCTTATATTTTCAGCTATTTTAATAAGTGTTTTTGCTATTTCTATGCTTGCGTTGGGCTTTGCTATTTTTTTGCATGAATCTGCCATTTTAAGGCGTTTTTGGGAATCATTCATTAAACCAGATAACTTATCCCAAAGACTGTTGGCTGTTTCTTTTTTGTCAGGTAAATCTTCGACTATGCAGGCTGCTCCTGCCTCGACAAGTTTTTCGGCGTTGAGATATTGCTGCCTGTCTTTATGATGAGGGTAGGGGATACATATACTCGGAACACCTGCAACAGCGAATTCCGCGACACTGACAGCGCCGCTTCTTCCTACGACCAAATCAGCCGCGGCTAATAAATCAGGCATCTCATCGTAATAGCCAAGTACACTGTGCTTTATTTTTGCTTTTTCGTACATGGATGTAACCTGCTCCGGATTCTTTCTGCCGGCCAGATGAACTATCTGCCAGTCATTTGCGAAATCGTCCAGTTTGTCCATGAGCAGACATACGGCTTCATTTATGCTTTGCGAGCCGCTTGAGGCACCGGTGATAAGCAGTATTTTTTTGTTTTTGTCGAGTTTGATTTTTTCGATGGCTTTTTCGGGCTGAGGATTTTGAAAACTGCTTCGTAAGGGACAGCCGAATACATTTATTTTTATTTTATGGTTGTTGAAATATTTCGCTGTATCCTCGAACTGCACGAAAATATCGCTTGCCCAGCGAGATATGATTTTATTTGCTTTTCCCGGAACAATGTCAACATTTAATAAAGTCAGAGGGACTTTGCGTTTATGAGCGGCTAAACAGGCGGGTCCTGAAGCAAAACCTCCAAGGCCGGTAATGACTGAATTTTTACTTTTTGTGATTTCTCCGGCTACTATTTTATAACTTTGTCTAAATGATTTGAAAAAATCAATAACCTGGCCTGGACGTGAAGGAAACGTTTTAGCGGGAAGTATTGAATATTCAAAGCCTGTTTGTGCGAGTATGTATTGGTCAATGTTTCGAGAGCTGCAGAAGAAAAGTATTCTCGCATTCGGCTCAAGATTTTTTAATTGCTCCGCAACTGCTATTGCAGGATAGAGATGGCCTCCCGTGCCGCCGCCTGCGAAGAAAAAACATTTGTCTGTAGAGTTATTAGAAGCTATAGCGATACCCCATGTAAATATTTGTGTTGTCCTGGAACTGGCTGAAGAAAGTGTGAGGATAATCCCCGAAAAATACGTTGCCGCCAATTTCAACTGTTGTATTGTCACTAACTTTATAATTTATATTCGGCCGCAGATATGAGTCTTTGTCTGATGGGCTGTAATATGCGAATAACGAACATTGCAGATTCTGGTTCATCATAAATTTTGTAAGTCTAATTGTAGTCAAGTGTCTGTATCTGTCACGAGCCGGGCCGGAAGGAAGATTGTCACGATATTGGCTGTAATCCTGCATATGCTCAACGTAATACTGTAAGCCGAGCGTGAAGTCTTTTCCGATTTCCTGAGTGTATCCTGCAAGGTATCTCATTTCCGAGTTATTAATCAGGGGATTTTTACCGCTTGAGTCATCTGCCGAATCATAGTAACCGATTTCAGCGTTTCCGATTCCTTTTCCAACTACGCCGCGGACACTCGCTCCGTAAACATTCAAATCCGGGAAAATTGCCTGTGTCATAGCTGCATTTTGTCCACCCGGGCTTTTCCAATAACCCTGATAGCCGTAAATGGCGAGTTCATAATTTTTTATATTTTTATACAGCCGTGCCGCTATTTCGTAATCTTTAAACCATCGGTTGGGCTTATCAGTGTGTACTATCGCATCTTCACCTGCCAATCTTGCGAGATTAGAGTTCCAGTATGAAATTCTTGAGCCGTCTATGAATCTGTCCGGATCGAACTGGGGCGTAAACGCAATATCAAGATTAACTTTTTCGCTGAACAAGCTGATTTTCGCAGCGTCTGAAGGGGCTTTAAGATACTCGGTATCTCTGCCTATGAAGAACGATTGCCAGTCTTTCGGGAATAAGTCATTGATAAAAATCAAATCGCCTGTGCCCCATGTAAGAATCTGCCTTCCGATTTTCAAATCCATGTAGTCTGTGGGTCGTGCGAAAAAACTCGCTTCACGCAAATCAAATTCCGCCCGCTCTTCTACAAGGTCGCCATAAGCATCGCCTCTGACAGTAATATCGCCCCAGTCGAAATAAGAAAAGGAGTCAAGCTGCAGTCGATTTTCCATAATCGACATATCTTTTTCATATTTATCATTTTGAAGACGGTAGCCGCCTCGCATTTCATAGAATCCGTGAATATCAGTTGCTTCCTTGAGTTCGTTAAAAAACGATGGTTTAGGCTCGTTAGAATCCGCTGTCACAATTGAAGAAAAGGAAAAAAATATTAAACCTAAGATTATTCGATAAATATTATTATACATTTTTTAGCATCCCTGGATTAAAAAATTAAACTATCGATCAATTTATAAGTTTAACTTTAATATTTTCCAATGTAAAGCCATAAATGAAATATAGTTGAATATGAAACTTCCTCATTTGGATATTTACTAAGTAATAATTTTAGTCGGCTTAAGTTTGGAATATTTAATATTTGCATATAGCACTTTATTGATTGAACTTTGCGATTTACTAAGGCATATAAACATCAGGAAATTCCAATATATTGCAGTACTATAGCAACTATAGCAATTTAATAACTTATTTTTAATTTTTTCAAAATCCTTCTGGAAAGTTACTCTTCTAAAATGCTGAAAAACAGAAATAACTGAATCTTCGGTTATCTGTTCTAAAATATTCACTATGTCAGAAAACAATATATGTTTTTCATTGGAGTGCTTCGGCTCAAAACCGTTATCAGGGTCTAAAAATAAAAATTGCTTTTGTTTCTTTGCTAATCCCGAAAAATATATTTTTCGATTTGTATTTGTCAAAATCATTTCAGGTTTGTGCAAATTTACAATATAATCTGAGCCTGTTCGATGAGGAAGTTCGAATAATAAACGTATATTCCTTCCACTTCTTAAATAGTGACAAAACTCAATAATTTTTTTTCGAGCCGGAAACAATGCTGGATGGGATTTACCATCATTGCTTATATCATCTGGCGTCATCATAAAAATAATATTGAAAACTTGGTACCCAAGTTCCTTAAGGAGATAATCATGGTAATCCCATTTAAAACTGTCTTTTGAGTCTCCCAGATATTGCAGCTTCATTTTCCCTTCCTGACTCCTAAGTAGTTGCATGCATAATCACTACGAGATAAAACCCGTTCATTTTTAACCAGATTTGCTCTCAATTTGCTGATAAGCTACTTCGGCGATATTTGCCTGACTGCTTGCATGTTCGATAGTCATATTTACAAGTTTACCGTTTTCATCCAGGTCAATATAAATATTTTCGTTAATCTCTTTTGTTTGACCAACCTGATTTTCGGAAAATTCTACCAAAGCTGTATCTGTAAAATATTTAATCTTCATAATATTATCGCTGGATACTCTCATATAATTATGTAGAAATTCTAATATTCTCATGTAGAAATTCAGGAGCTAAATCTGCACCGTTTTCCCATACGATTGTCTCCAATGTCGGATCAATCTTAAAAGAGCGAAAAAGCTCTTTATTTTTTAACTTGCCAAATATTTCTCCTGTCAATTCGGTTTCTAAATTTACTTCTCCCTCGATACCATCATTAAATTTTATCCAGATAACATAATCATGCAAATATTTAGCTTCTTTAACATGTAAAAACATAAAATATTACTCCAGAGGATTATATTTTCTTATGTACTATCGGTCAAGCCGGCGTCGTTAAATAAGCGAATTAATAAATCGGAGATATTCAGATTCGAAGCCCATAATTTAAGGTAATCTAAATCAAGCTTGTCACCTTGTACCTTTATTATGCCCAAAATGTCTTTCCATTGTTGCTGCAGTACCTCATTACTCATTTTATACCACTGCAATTTACTAAGAATGCTATCTTCTGGTGAAGATAAATAGAATTTACGTGGGTTTTCGTCATCTAACGTATCCGTTTTACATCTTCCAAAAGCTTTTATATCATAGGGTTGACCTTTAAAAATAAAAACATCTATTTTTATCATTGTTTCAAGATGGATAAGATTGAATGAAGATTTTTCCTGTATTGCATTTTTTATCATACCGTCGCTAATATAGTAGTATTTTTCAAGGTATTTCACTAATTTTTCAACGTGATTTATTTCTATTTTAGCTATTAAATCAACATCTATGGTCGCCCGAGAAATTCCATAGGTAGAGCTTGCCACAGAGCCGCCTATATAATAATCGATTCCAAGCTGCTCAAAGCACTTGATTACCATATCCAATGCAGTGATTATGTCTATTTTATTCATTATCCCTTTGTTTCAGGTATATACGCAAACGCTCGGCGAGGTCTTGTCCGTAATGATTTGCAACAAAAGCTATATCCACTTCTCGTTCAGTGAAAGATGGATTTGCTCGTTTAATAGCCCTTCGGGAAAGGTACATTACAGTTTGGGAAAGCGAACGAACTATTGACATTCTCCGGGATATAGTTGCTTTACGCAGTAATTCTATCTGTATTTTCTCTGCTTCAAGCGAGGTGTCAGGAGATTGACTTTTCATTTTTGATAATCCTTAAATATTTTATCTCAAAGCCTCTTTCGGCGGACGCTGGAGGTATCTTTCGGTGAAAATGTCACCTAACTTGATGTTGTACTGTACATTTGTGAAATCCATCTCGGTTTTACTTCCTGTTTTCAAGTCGGAAACTATGGATTTTGTTACAGTAGGAAAATCCTGAATCGTCTCGACTTTCAGAGATTCGATAACACGATACAGCTTTCCTTCCTTATCGTAAAATTCCATTTTCATCGGAACAAAATTCTTCCTGTCGATAGAAACATTAAAGTAGCTGAATTCGACTGTGTCAGGCTGTTTCGGGGTATTTTTTACAACATAATATTTATCGTTGTTAGTCTCATTTAGTTCGTGAGTATCTTCTTCGAGACTTCTGCCGGACACGTCTTCATAGAGAAAGTCCGAGCCGACGAAGCTTGTGCGTTTATCACCTGCGGCTATTCTTTTGGTCAGGGAAAGGTCGGGCAGGTACATCCACCTGTCATCGTCTTTTCCCGGGTCAGTGTGTTTGAGCACCATATATGTCATTCTGCGAACGTCCGCTGGCTTTTCGAAATAAACGAAATATTTCTGGTCTCCGCCATCCTTTTCGTCCTTGCGAAGGATATTGAACTGGCGTTCGCGTTTTTGTCCCTGTTTGTCTGTGATAACCATGTTCACGGTAGCTTTGCCGTCTTCACCCTGATAATAAGCGACAATATTGGCTTTTTCTGCTATTTGCTGCACATTCAAAGTTTCTTTTAATGAATTTGGTTCAACCGCTGCCATTAGAGGCATAGATAAAGCAAAAAATGCCATAAGAGTAAAGAATTTCATCTTTAACCTCACTTTCATATAAAAAATTATGCTTGTTTTTCCACTCCAAGTTTTTTCAAAATAGTAATCATCGGGCACCAGTTTGTGAATGCTGACTGCAATAAGTTCAGACCGACGAAACCAGTAAAAAATAACCAGTATTGTAAATGATAATGAGCTAACAACACACTGGCAAGAACAAAACTGCCTGCGATTGCCCTTAAATATCTTTCAATAGTCATGATTAGCCCCCGTAAATCAATTCTTCTTATCTTCTTTTTTCTGAGCCTGAATGTTCTTACATGCTCTTCTGCGAGAAATTATACTGCAAGATAATGCCATCACAGTTATAATTATTACACTTAAAACAATTATTTTACTCGATCCGAATTTACCATATTGATAAATATTTAAAGCTACGAGAGCTACCGAGGCGATTGAAATAATGATGCAGAAGGAGCAATTGCATGTTGCGGAAGTTGGCTGTTTAATTGGTTTAAACAAAGCGTTTTCCATGAGTTTTATTATTGCAGGCAACGCAAATAGTGTAACGGCTCCAGACAAGCCCATTATAGCACATAGAAAAATACCGACAGTTTTATAAGGTATAAGAGGAGCGGCTAAAAGCGGCAAAAATCCAATAGCAATTACCAAAACATTCCTTGATATGGCTCTTGCGGGTTCGCCGAACATTTCAGCGGTACTTTTTTGCCATGAGCCGGTCTGGTCATAGCTTGTGCGAGCTCGTTCGAGGAAATGTATAGCAAAGTCAACTGCCATGCCAAGAGTAAGTGCGCTGAGAACCGCAACAGGCATATCATAGTCTTTGCCAACAAGGCCGATTATGCCGTAGATTATTATAATAGTTATTGTCAGCGGAACCATGCAGACCAGGCCCCAGAGAGGGGAACGGAAAAGAATCGCCATCATAATAAAGACTATAATAAAACTGCCCATAAAAGATTGCAGCATACCCCAGACCATCTTATCCTGCCAGACCACGTTAATATAGGTAAGTCCAGCCCAGTGGTGATTCATTTTTGCTGGCGGAGGATTATTCTTTAAAAACTCATCAACAGCTTTAACGACTTTTTGCATATCTTTATTATCGCCGCTGGGCAATTGCATCCAAATGTTTGCGAGGGTAAAGTCAGGAGTTACCATGCGCCATAAATCATCCTGGTTATGACTGCTCTGGAACAGTATCAAGCACTGAGCAACAGAAAGAAACGAATCGGGGATTTTATATTGTGACTCTGTACCATCTTGTAACTCCTGGTGCACTTTCTTGACTACATCAGAAACAGAAGTACTTTTTCCAACAAAACCCTGTTTGGCAGCATATTCCTGTAAAGACGATATATATTTTAAAATATCGGGCTGCTTGAAAGGTTTTATATGTTCCTTTTCGAGATCGAAAAAGGCTCTGATTTCATACCAGCTATCGAAATCATTATCATCCGCTATATCAAGTTTTTCGTCTGCGTATTCATATAATATATCCAGTAATTCACTTTTTGTTTGAGAACTTTTGACATAATTTGGAATTTCCTTTTCCACTTCAGGCCAAATCTCTGAAATGCGAGGGATTTCGTCTTTCAATTCGTCAACTTTAGAAGATAAGTTTTTACTCAGGTTGCTGCTGTAATCTTTCTCGAGAACATTCCATTCTGTGGGTTCAAGAACCAGATAAGCCATATAAGTTCCGCTGAAATGTTTATTCAGTTCGATATCTGCTTCACGAATCGGGTGACTTTTCGAGAACCACTTGACAGGATTATCGTTTATCTGAATTTGAGTGATTCCATATATAGCGATTCCTGTCAGAATTGTTAAAACTGCCAGGATCGGTTTTGCATTCGAGAATGTAAGCAATCCTGCGTTATGCAGGATTTTTTCGAGAATAGTCTGCTTTTGTACTTTAACATTTGCCATGCCGAAGTTTTCAAGAGAGTTTTCTTTAATAAACATGATATATGCAGGGACAAAAGTTACCGTAAAAATCCATGCAATCATAATCCCGATAGCGACAAATATGCCGAAAATCTGTACAGGCGGGATCGGTGTCAAAGCAAGAGAAGCAAAACCGGCAGCAGATGTAAGAGAAGTATAGAGCATAGGCATAAAAAGCTCGCTCATTACTTCCAGCATGGTTTCTTTTCTGCCTTTTTCTTTTGTATAGAGATCGAAGAATTCAGAAAGAATATGAACCGAATCAACTACAGCAATAGGCATAAGAAAAATCGGAATCATGGAGCTCATTATATGAACAGGATATCCAAGCCCGATTAAAAGTCCCATTGTTGAAAGTACAGATACCATCGCGATAATCATCGGTGAAATTACCAGTACGAGCTTTCGGAAAAACAGGAGCATCAAAATAAATATAATTATCATAGCAAGCGGCGCCGATATTGCCATTTGGATAAACATCTCAACGCCGAAAGTGTCTTCCGCAACAGGTAAGCCTGTGATGTAATATTTCTCATCGCCGCTGAAAGTGGAGATTTGCTTATTTAGTTCCTTATATACCCTGTGACTTAAATTTTTGCTTGTAAGCGGCAGGTAGAGGCATATTGCCTTGCCGTCTTCGGAAAAAACAGTGCCTTCAAGAATTGGATTGGACAGAGCTTTTGCTTTTATTTCAAGCGCCTCTTCCGTGGTTTGAGGCGGTTTGTTCATCAGATACTCGAATGTTACAACTCCGGGACCTCCCTGGCCGATATGATCAACTGTAGAAGGTGCAAGCAAATCGACATCAATAACACCAATTGTTTTGTTAGGGTCTTTGGTATCTTCCCATTGCAGCTTTTTTGAAAATTCCGCTAATTTATATATTTTGTCAAGAGAATCCGGATTATATACTCCGTTGGGGTCTTTATTATTAACAACACCGACAACTACAAGATCGCTCAAGTTAAATTTTTTTTTCGTTTGATCGTGAAATACACGTACTGCTTCATCTTCCGACAGCATATTTTCGGGATCAGTATCTACCTTAATCCGGTATATGAAACTGGCGAGCACTAAAGTGAAGACAACCATAACAATGGTTATGAATTTGTGATGTTTTAACGAATATTCGGTTATTTTTTCTTTAAGCTCCATTTTTTACTTCCTTCTGCCCCAGGAAAATTAGTATGTAATTTTTAAGACGAAAATCCAATAAATACTAATTCATTGCTTGATTTTATCGTACGTCAGAACTATTTTCAAGTTCGACATTAAATAAGAAAACGAATTTTAATTGCTAAATCTGCAAAAATTCGTATAACATAACCAAATAGAAAGTCAGGAAACGCTTTTGTATAAGAAATTCATTATAAACACTAATTCTGGAGATCAGGATGAAGAACAGAATTTTACTTTCAGCGATGCTGCTAACCATATCAATTATAGTCGGCTGCAGAGCCCCGATGGAAGATGTGGTTATTGCGAAAAAAGACTATAACAGGCCTTTGGCGCCAGGTAAATATGCACTTAGAAAAATAACCAATCCAGCGGAAATGCCGGATTTCGCCCTGGCTTGCATCGACCTGAAGGATTTACGCACGGCGGTCAATAACAGTCTGAATTATCTCGGAAAGCCATCAAGCAAAGAATTTTTTCCGTCCGGCCAGATTTCTCACGCACAGGTTGTGAACAGCCTGAAGGCTTTCGCAAAGTTATTAGATTCCGGACTATCTTTAAAAGAGTTAAATGACGCTATTACAAAACAGTTTGATGTTTATATGTCCGTTGGCTGCGATGATATGGGGACAGTACTTTTTACGGGTTACTATACGCCTATTTTCGATGGTTCTTTGACCCGGACTGAACGTTTTCGCTACCCGCTCTATAAAGCACCCGAAGACCTGGTAAAAAGTTCAAGCGGTGAAATACTTGGTCGTCGAGGGGCTAATGGTCAGATAACCAAGTATCCCTCAAGGCAGGAAATTAGCAGTTCAGGGATGCTCAAGGGCAGCGAGCTTGTTTGGTTGAGCGATCCTTTTGAGGTATATGTAGCACACGTACAGGGTTCGGCAAAAATCAGGCTGCCAGATGGTGATTTGATTACTATTGGTTATGCAGCCAATAACGGCCATGAATATCATGGTATCTCACAGGAACTGGTTAACGACGGTAAAATACCTTCCGACCAGGTAAGTCTTGCGGCAATGATTGATTTTTTTAAGAAAAATCCTTCCCAAATTGACATGTATTTGAACAAAAATCCGCGTTTTGTGTTTTTCAGACGCGAAGAAGGGCAGCCCATGGGAAGTATCAATGAACCTGTAATCGCAAAGAGAAGTATTGCTACCGATAAGTCGATTTTCCCTCGCGGTGCGCTGACTTTTATAACAACAAAGCTGCCGAAAGAAGAAAACGGTGTAATTGTCAAACGTATTTACAACGGCTTTGCTCTGGATCAGGATACGGGCGGTGCAATACGTGCACCGGGCCGATGCGATGTTTATATGGGACAGGGGGATACAGCAGGAAAACTGGCTGGGCAAATCCGCCAGGAAGGAAAATTATATTATCTGTTTCTTAAATCCGGAATATGATATTCTTCCTGATTTTTTATAAAAAAACAAGAATTTGACGAGGTATCGGATGATGGGTACAATAGATTGTTTTATCAAATAAATTCTGGAAGAATATAATTGATTATGGCAGAAAAGCAAAAAGTCAGGAAAGTTAAAAATTCTGGTTCAAACAGCGAAAATCCTGAGTTGAAGGGAAGTTTAGCTGTATTGCGGACTATGCCTGAATCCCTGTCTGCTGAAGCGGCGGTACTGGGCTCTATGATTATTGATCCTCAATGTATCGGATTTGTTCTTGAGAACCTGGAACGAAATGCTTTTTATCGATTTGAACATCAGGAAATATATGATGCTTTAGTCAGTTTATTTGAAAAAAACAAGGGTTTGGGTATTGATGCAGTATTGCTTAGGGATGAGCTGATAAAACGCGGACTGCTCAATGAAATAGGCGGCGTGGATTATATCACTAAAATTCTTGATTCTGTTCCTTCCTCAGCGAATGTAGAATATTATTCAGGTATTTTAAAGGATAAAATGCTGCTTCGGGAGCTTATTGGTGTTTCAAGCAAAGTACTCGAAATGGCTTATGAGCAATCTGGCGAGGTTCGAGAAGTTCTTGACGAAGCAGAACGCGAAATTTTTGCGGTAACTGATAAAAATATAGAAAGAAATGGAACAGCGGCGCTGAAAGACCTGGTTGTTCGCTCTTTTGAGCTGATTGAAAAGCGTAACGGCACACACGTAACAGGATTAAGCACAGGTTTTTATGAGCTTGATGATTTGACCTGCGGCCTCCAGAACGGTGAAATGTTAATCGTTGCCGGCCGGCCAAGTATGGGAAAAACCAGCTTTGCACTCAATATTGCTGAACATATTTCAGTGAATGATAAAATTCCTGTTGCTGTTTTTTCGCTGGAAATGGGCAGGCAGCAATTGGCCGAGAGGTTTTTGTGCAGCATTAGCGGAATAGACAGCCAGAAAGTCAGACGAGGTCTGTTGAGCGACGAGGACTATAAAAAATTAGCGGATGCATGTGCGGAATTAGCTGATGCGCAACTCTATATCGATGATACTTCAACCCTGACCCCTCTGGAAATCCGTGCCAAGGCAAGAAGACTCAAGAGCATGTACGATATAAAATGTATTGTTATAGATTATTTACAGTTGATGAGTATAGGTTCGAGCCGAACGGAATCACGACAGCAGGAAATTACAACCATATCAAGATATTTGAAATCTCTGGCCAGGGAATTAAATCTGCCGGTTATAGTCATAAGCCAGTTAAATCGGTCTCCCGAGGGCAGGGAGGGACATAAACCGAGAATGAGCGACCTTCGAGAGAGCGGCAGTATCGAGCAGGATGCTGATGTTATTATGCTTTTGCATCGAGAGGATTATTATCATCGCGGAGAAACAGATTACCAGGATAATAATACTGCTGAATTAATAATCGCAAAACAGCGAAATGGGCCTACGGGAGTTATTAATCTTACATTCAGGGAAAAGATTACACGTTTCGAGAATGCCTCTCGCATCGAAGAGCCAGCCGGAGGTGTACCATTCTAATTGCTTAAAATCAAGATGTGACCGGCTGTTAAGATGTGACATAACTATATATGAAATATAAGATAATAAAACCGGTTTTATTGACAATCTTCCTGACTGTATTTGCAGCTTTGACCGGATGTGACTCCAATAAAGGAATTAAGCTGACAAATTTGCAGACAGAAGGAGATTACAGCAGCGGAGCTATTGTTCAGTCTATCAATTTCATAAACAAGCAATCATTTAAAGATAAAACTCTTATAAAACAGCTTGATTTTAAGGTTGGTGATAAATTCGATTCTATTTTAATTGATTCCGGCAGGTATGAGTTGTCAGAATTTTATCGCAAAAGAGGTTTTGCAGAAGTAAAAGTAAATCTTGATACTTCGGAGCTATCGAAGGGGCGGATTACATATATCATTGACTCTGGGCCGAGGTTTAAGATTAAATCAGTCAAATTTACAGGCAACAAACTTATTAAAACAAGCGATTTACAAAGTACTATAAAGACAAAAACAAGAGGATTGTTTTTCCGTCAGCGTTATTATAAAGAAGAAAAAGTCGCTGCTGATGTTAAAAAATTGCAGGAAGCTTATTACCTGAGGGGTTTTCTTAATTATGATATTCAGGTTTTAGGGCGAAGTGATATTACTTTCCTTATCGATGAAGGGCTTCAATATAAAGTTGGAAACGTACAAATTTCCGGCAATAAGAAATTTGATAAAGACACTTTGCTTGCTAAATTCGATTTAAAAACAGGTGATATTTTTTATCCGTTGAGAGCACAGGTACAAGCCAAACGGATTCTGCAAATATATCGCGAAAATGGATTTGTAGAAGCAACGGTCAAACAGCAGCATAATCTCGCAAAAGTGGATGCGGACGTAGTTGATGTAGAATTTAACATAATAGAAGGCAGGCAGTTCAGGATAGGGAAAATTGAAATTGCCGGCAACGAGCAAACACAGGATAAAGTTCTTCGCAGGGTTTTCGATGAATATGGTTTCAGTCCCGGAGAATTTTATAATGCAGATATAGCTCCGCCCGAGGGCGGTGGTAATTTGGAAAAACGTGCCCGGAACGCTACTCTATCTGAAGAAGTTAGTATAACACCTGTAATACCGGAACCGAATCAGGAAAATCGTCTTGATGCGATGGTAAATGTAAAAGAAGGTTTGACAGGGATGTGGAATCCCGGTATTGCTTACGGCAGCGATAATGGTTTAAGCGGAATGCTGAACTGGTCGCAGAGAAATTTTGATATTACCGACTGGCCTGAAAGTTTTAATGAATTTATTTCCATGCAGGCTTTTAAGGGAGCTGGTCAGCGTTTGCTCATCGATTTGCAGCCGGGCAATGAAGTAAGCACATACTCTGTTTCGTTCACAGAACCTTATTTTCGGAACAGGCCGACTTCACTTAATGTTACCGGCTCAAGCTGGGAAAGATGGTACAGCAGCCATGACGAAAAAAGAACAAAGGGAACTGTAAGTTTTCAAAAACGTTACAGGAACTTATGGCGAACCAATTTGGGCTTCCGTGTTGAGAACGTTGATATAGGCAATATCGATTATGATGCTCCGCTGAAAATAAAAGATTATAAAGGTGATAATCTTTTATTAGGAACAAAATTAGGCTTTGGCAGAGACGAAACGGATGATATATATTTGCCGACAAGGGGATATGTTTTCAACGTTGATTATGAGTATGTTACCGGTGACGATGATTTCGGAATATTGGAAGGATCCGGGGTTTTTTACAAAACTTTATATCAGGATTTTCGTGAAAGAAAGACAATACTGGCGACAAAAATACTAACAGCTACAAATTTTTCTGATGCACCTTTTTATGAGCAGTTTTATGCCGGTGGAATCGGAACTTATGGAATAAGGGGATTTAGATATCGAGGTATAAGCACGAGGGGATTGCAGACAAATGTGGCAAACCCGATATATCATGATCCCATAGGCAGTGACTGGATATTTCTGGCAAATACGGAAGTTGCTGTTCCGCTGATAGGTGATAATGTCTCTTTATTATTTTTCGTTGATAGTGGTACGATTGATACAGGTCCCTACCGTATTTCGGCTGGAACAGGCCTTCAGATAATGGTGCCGCAGTTTTTCGGGCCGGTGCCTATAAGATTTACATTTGCTGAACCATTGAGAAAGGATGATGACGACGAAAGGCAGTCATTCAACTTCTTCATGGGTGGAATGTTCCAGTATTAGGAACTTTAATGATGATTGAGCATAATTCTTGAAAGGACTTTTTTTATGAAGATTAAAATGATTGCATTGCTGTTTCTATTTGGAATTGGAACCTTGTTTTTAAGCCATGAGTACAGTTCGGCTCAATCGGGCATTCCGATTTCAAAGATTGGAACGGTTGATATTATACGCGTATCAAAGGAATGTAATGCTTCTAAGGCTTTTGTGGAGAAAACAAAAGAAGATATCAAAAAATTGAGAGCAGAGGAAGAGAAGCTCAGAACAGCTATTCAGGCACTTGAAGAAGACCTTGCTTCCGGACATTTAAAAGTAGGTTCTCCCGAATTTTTTAATAAGAATCGCGAATTAGCTGAAAAAGAAGCTCAGTTGAAATTTCCCCAGGATTTCAATGTGCAGGAACAGAGTCTTAAAAACCAGCTTTGGCAAATGGATTTATATGCAAAAATCCTGAAAATTGCTAATGATATCGGTGCAGAGAAAGATTTATATTTAGTGCTTTCTGTGGAAGAACCGGAAATTTCTCCTCAAAGTATGGATGATTTTGCAATATTCGTCAAAACACATAAAGTACTTTACAAAGGCGGATGTATGGATTTGACAGATGCTGTAATAGCGAGGCTGAACCAGGAAACTAAATCCGGGAATTAATGTGCTGAATACATATCTGGAGTGTTTAAATTAACAATGGAGCTCACTGTCGCACAATTGGCTAAACGCATAAATGCCGGTCTTGCCGGAGATGCTGCACAATTGGCTCGTAAAATAAAATCGGTGGCGCCAATAAAATCGGCAAACCAAAGCAATGTTACTTTCATTACAGATGACAGGCATAAAGCCGCGATTACTGATTCTAAAGCAGGTGCGGTTATTGTCTCTAAGTCTATAGATGGCCTGGATATGCCGCAGCTTATTGTTAATAATATCAATAAAGCCTTAATCGAGGTTATGAAGATTTTTGCTCCAACAATTAAGGTTCAAGATGCCGGCATTCATCCAACAGCTATTGTTGCAAAAAATGTTAAAATAGATAAATATGCATCTATCGGTGCTTATGTTACTATTGATGAAAATGTAGAAATTGGTAACAATTCGATAATCGGCAACGGCTGTAAAATTGGTGAGAATTCTAAAATCGGAATGAACTGCCGCTTGGATAGCAATGTTGTTATTTATCATAATTGTTCGATAGGTAATAATGTCATTATTCAGGCAAACAGCACAATCGGCTCTGCTGGTTTTGGATACACTTTTATTGAAGGCAAACATTGTCATATTCCTCACAATGGCGGTGTGATAATTGAAGATTTCGTGGAAATAGGAGCAAATTGTTGTGTTGACAGGGCTAAATTTGATAATACGATAATTGGAGCTGGTACAAAGATTGATAATCTTGTACAAATCGCACATAATGTTGTTACTGGAAAATGCTGCCTGATAGCAGGACAAGTTGGAATATCAGGAAGTACAAAACTTGGTGATGGTGTTGTGCTTGGCGGGCAGGTTGGTCTGAAAGACAATATTGAAATTGGTAATGGGGTGATGGTTGGGGCAGGTGCAGGTGTTATGAACAATATACCTGATGGACAAAAAGTAGCATGGACACCTGCTTATGAATGGAACGAAGCAATGCGAATAATGGTCTATACGAGACGTTTGCCTGAAATTGCAGAAGAGTTAAAGCAGTTAAGGAATAGGATAAAGGTACTTGAAGCTTCAAAAGACAATACAAAATGAATGTAAAATACGCGGCAATGGTTTGTTTGGGGGAAAAGAAGCAAAGGTTCTTTTCCGTCCGGCGCCTGCGGATACCGGTATAACTTTTATCAGAACTGATGTTCCCGAACCGGTTCGGATCGGCGCTGTAGCGCCCAATGTTGCCGAACGAAGCAGACGCACGACTATAAGAAATGGTTCTGTAAGCATAGAAACTGTAGAACACTGCCTGGCGGCTGTTAATGCTCTCGAAATCGATAATATGATTATCGAAGTCGATGGCCCGGAGCTTCCGGCGCCGGATTGCAGCAGCGCTGAATATCTTAAAGTGCTTAAGCGTGCAGGAATTATCGAGCAGAATCTCAGCAGGAAAGAATTTGTAATAAATAAACCTGTTTCGTTAACTTCAGGCGAAGCAAGTATTTACGCGCTTCCTTATGCTGACGACGGCCTGAATATAACGTATGATCTTGACTATGGCGGTCATACCGGTATTGGAAGACAGGTTTTCAGTTGCCGGATTACACCGGAGTATTTCGAGAAAAATCTTGCTCCGGCAAGGACTTTTTTGCTCGAATCAGAAGCCATACAGTTTCAGGCTCGCGGTATGGGAACTCATATAGGCCCGCGTGATCTGCTGGTTATCAATTCAGACGGCCCAATTAAAAACACTTACAGATATCCAAATGAATGTGTCAGGCACAAAATTGTTGACTTAATCGGCGATCTTATGCTCGTTGGCAGACCTTTAAACGGAAGAATTGTAGCCTACAAAAGCGGGCATTCATTAAACCAGTTGCTTGCCCGGAAACTTTATGATGCCGCTCAGCAGCAGGAGAGAATGCAGAAATTCGGTACTGATGCAATTTTGGATATCCGCCAGATTTCAAAGATTTTGCCGCATCGGTACCCGTTTTTATTAGTGGATAAGGTGATTGAAATTGAAGGTGATACAAGAATAAAAGGAATTAAAAATGTAACATTTAATGAGCAGTTCTTCCAGGGCCATTATCCCGGAACACCTATCATGCCGGGTGTTTTGATTGTAGAAGCAATGGCACAGATTTCAGGTTTGTTGTTTGCCCAGAGACTGGAGCATACAGGCAAGCTGGCGGTACTTCTAAGTATGGATAAAGTAAAATTACGTAAGTCTGTCGTGCCCGGTGATCAATTGATTCTTATTGCCGAGACAGTCAGATTGAAGAAAACAATGGCACAATGTCGTTGTACAGCAATGGTTGGTGATATCCTGGCCGCCGAAGCACAAATCAGGTTTATGCTTATAGATGACGACTGAAATTAGGATTTTTATTGAGCAGAAAAAATGAATCAAATACATCCAAGTGCAGTAATACATAAAGAAGCCGTCTTATCAGATGGAATTACAATTGGCCCTAACTGTGTGGTAGCAAAAGGAGTCACAATAGGGACAGGGACAATACTTGAACCAAACGTTGTGATTGACAGGGACGTGAAAGTCGGAGAAGGGAACCACTTTTTTGCTAATTGTGTTATTGGCAGCCGACCTCAGCTTTTACGATTAGAGCCGGACACCAAAACAGGCGGGCTTGTTATAGGAAATAATAACAGCTTCCATGAACAGGTTACAGTACACCCGAGTATTTATCCCTGTGAATCTACAATTATCGGTAATGATAATTTCCTTATGGTCGGAGTGCATATCGGCCATGACTGCATGGTAGAAGATAAAACAGTTTTAAGCAATTATGTACAGATAGGAGGGCACTGCTGGATTCAAACAGGCGCCTGGATGAGCGGGCTGGCTGCTTCGCATCAGTTTGTTACCATAGGCAAATGGTGTTATGTCGCCGGGCTGGCAGGGATTACCCATGATATTACGCCGTTTGTGATTGCAAGCGGTCACTATCCCCAGAAGGTTCGCGGTGTTAATGTGAGAGGATTAGCACGGGCCGGCCTGAATGAACAGGAAAAAGAAAATGTTTCCCGTGCTTATCGAAAATTATATCGGGGGGGTAATGTACTGCTCGAAAACGCGAAGGCTTTGGCTCAGGAAGACGGGCTTGATGATAATATAAAAGCAATGATTGATTCTATAACCAAAAGCAGTGAGCATCGATACGGAAGATACCGTGAGCTGAGCCGAAAGCATTAAAAAATAATTTAATCCGAAAAGGAATTCAAGCCATTATTAAATTATAAGGTTAAAAAATGCAGGATGTAAAATTAAGAACTGCTGTTATCGGTGCAGGCAAGATGGGCGGGATTCACGCAAAGGTTTATGACCAGCTTTCTCAAAGTGAGCTTGTTGCTGTCGTAGATACTGATATTGAAAAGGCTAAATCTCTCGCTGAAAAATATAACTGCAATGCCTTTAGTGACTGCATGGATATCATTGGCAAGGTCGATGCTGTTACGATAGCCGCTCCGACAATTGCACATTTGGATTTGGCAAAAGTTTTCATTGAAAACAATATTGCTGTATTGATAGAAAAGCCTCTTGCTGCAAATGTAGAGCAGGGCAGGGAAATAGTGGAACTTTCCAAAAGAAAGAATGCTGTTGTGGCAGTCGGGCATTCCGAACGCTGCAATCCTGTTGTTCAGGCGATAAAACGGCTTAATATCGAGCCGAAATTTATCGAGTCCAATCGTATCAGTCCATACCCGTTTCGCTCGACCGATGTCGGTGTTGTGCTGGATGTGATGATTCACGATATTGACATTATCCTTTCTCTTGCGGCTGGTGAAATTAAAAAAGTTGACGCTGCGGGCGTAAACGTTATCGGCGACAAGGAAGATATTTGCAATGCAAGGATTGTTTTTACTAACGGCTGTATCGCGAATGTAACAGCATCGAGACTGGCAATCAAAACCGAGAGAAAAGTGAGATTGTTCAGCAGGCAGGCATATTTGAGTGTGGATTATCTCAAAAAAAGCGGAATTATAATAAAAGCAGACTCGAATATTAATATTGTCAAACTAATCAATGAAAAAAAGGCTGCAGGTGATTTTGATTTTTCTTCTATGAACTGGGCTGAACTTTTACATATCGAAAAGCTTGAAATAGATGACAAGGAACCTGTTCGTTTGGAACAGGAAGCTTTCCTGAACGCAGTTGCTGACCGACGCTTCATGCCGGAAGTGAGCGCAGAAGAAGGTCTTGCTGCCCTGCAATGTGCCGAAAAGATATTAGCGTCTGTCGAAGAAAACAGATGGAATGAAACAATTGGTGTTTAATAACAGGAAATTCAGAGGTGAAAATTATGATTAAGAAAATTAATTTATTTTGTTTGTTTGCTGTTGCTTTATTAATTTGCGGATGTGTAAAAAAAACGCCGCAAGCACCTTCAAGTCAAACGAATGTGAATAATGAATCAAAGCAAAAAGAAAATGAAAATGTAAGTAATGAAAATAAGAAAGTGAAAATTCAGACAAACATGGGAGATATTGTAATCGAGCTGAACGCCGAAAAAGCTCCTTTCGCTGTTAAAAATTTTCTTAGTTATGTTGAAAACGGCTTTTATAACGGGACAATATTTCATCGTGTTGTAAATAGTCCAACACTTCATGTTATTCAGGCCGGTGGTTTTGATGTAAATATGAACTCCCAAAAAACAAATCCTCCCATAAAGAATGAAGCTTCAAATGGTCTGAAAAATGACAGAGGAACAATTGCAATGGGACAAACACCGAGAAATCCGGATAGTGCAACATCACATTTCTATATTAATCATAAGGATAATCCAGGACTTGATTATACAGGAATTAGCAATCCGGGTTATACTGTGTTTGGAAAAGTTATCGAAGGTATGGATGTTGTTGATAAAATAGCATCTGTAAAAACAACTGTTAGAAATGGTATGTCAGATGTACCTGTAGAGCTGGTTATGATTAATTCGGCAACAGTTGTTTCGCAATAAGAAGGAAAAACGGGAGAACGGCAGGCAATAAATTAAAACATCGAAATTGAAAGGAATAACGTGAGCGTTGAAAACACAAGAGTAAAGCTGCAAACAAATATGGGGGATATTGTCATCGAACTGAATGCCGAAAAGGCACCGATTACGGTAAAGAATTTTCTTGGATATGCAGAAAGCGGTTTTTATGACGGGCTGATTTTTCATCGTGTGATAAAAGATTTTATGATACAGGGTGGCGGTTTCAATCAGGCTATGGAACAAAAAAAGACTAATGCCTCTATAAAAATAGAATCTTCGAATGGCCTTGCAAACGACAGGGGAACTACAGCAATGGCAAGAACAAATGTTCCTGACAGCGCTACAAGCCAGTTTTTTATTAATCATGTGAATAATGATTTCCTGAATTATGCAGGAAATGCTAATCCGGGTTATGCAGTATTCGGAAAAGTTATCGATGGAATGGATGTTGTGGACAAAATCGCATTAGTCAAAACCACAACTCGTGGGGGCATGGAAGATGTCCCTGTTGAAACAATTATTATTGAGTCCATATCAATAATGGAAGAGTAAGTGTATTGTTGTGAAAGGAGTAAAAATGAAAAAGCAGGAAATTGCAATTTGCGTTGCAGCAGTTATTATTATGGCGCTCTGTTTTTCTCAGTCTTTTGCGCAGGAAGCAGATAAAGAAAATAAAGCTGTTACTGCAAACGATCCGAATGTCCAGATTGAGGAACTTAAACTGCTCCTGAAACCTCTTACAAAAGATGAACTGATTGTCGAAGCTGACGCCTGGCAAAATGTATTAAAAAGCAAAATACAGGAAATAGGAGACATCGAAATTCAAATATTAAAATTTCCAAAGGCAGGGGGAAATGAAGAAAACGCCAAACTCAAGGAACAAATGGTTGAAACAGCAACTAAATTTCGAGAAGAAAAAACAGGACTGATTGATCGCTTTAATGCTGTGCTTGATGCTTTGAAGCTCAAAGGTGGTGAAGTGGGAGATTATAAAACATATATAGCGGCGGTTTCTGGTATTGATATGAGTATGGAAAATATTCAGGATGTCAGCGCTTTAAAAATACGGATAGAAGGATGGCTTAAATCTCCACAGGGAGGATTGAGATGGTTAAAAAATATTATATTCTTCCTTATCATAGTTGTGATTTCTTATATTTTGTCTGGTTTTGTTGGAAAAGTTACAAATAGAGCAGTTACAAGGTCGAAAAAGTTTTCTGACCTTTTAAAACAGTTTTTTGTCAGCATAGCAAGCAAAACTGTTTTAGTAATTGGTTTTATTATGGCTCTTTCGATGTTAGGCATTAATATTGCTCCGCTGATTGCCGGTCTTGGTGTAGCTGGATTTGTTATCGGCTTTGCTTTGCAGGGTACGCTTAGTAATTTTGCCTCCGGTCTTATGATATTAATATATCGTCCTTATGATGTCGGTAATGTCATCGAAGCCGCCGGAGTTGTTGGTACCGTAAATACTATGAATCTTGTTTCGACGACAATAAAAACTTTCGATAATCAGATTATTGTCGTACCGAACGGTTCCATCTGGGGCGGTGTTATTAAAAATATCACAGGAAGTGACACGCGCAGGGTCGATATGACTTTCGGAATAAGCTATGGCGATGATATTGCCAAAGCAGAAAAGATTCTCAAAGATATAATATCTTCTCATAAGCTTGTTCTCAAAGACCCGGCACCTGTAATCAAGCTGCATGAACTTGGAGAATCTTCTGTAAATTTTGTATGTCGTCCGTGGTCGAAGACATCTGATTACTGGGATGTTTACTGGGATGTGACACGTGCTGTAAAAGAACTGTTTGATAAAGACGGCGTCTCGATTCCGTTCCCGCAGCGGGATGTTCATCTTTATAAAGCCGAGTAATAAAAACAGGAGAAATATTACAGGAATAACTTAAGGAGAAGAAAATGTGTACGAAAGTATTAAATATTATTATTTCTATAGTTGTTGCTTCTGTGATTATTGGCTGCGGTCCTCGTGGAAATCTTACCGTTGCGGAAAAGCAGCAGAAAATCGATAGTATGGAACAGGAAACTCTTGAGAGGCTCTATAAAGAAGCGCCTGAGACAAAAGAGAAGATTAAGAATGCCGCCGGTTATGGCGCATTCAGCAATGCCAACGTTAACCTGATTTTTGCAAGTGCAGGCGGCGGATATGGTGTAGCTGTTGACAATTCAACCGGGAAGCGCACCTACATGAAAATGGGTATGGGTGGTATAGGTCTCGGATTGGGTGTAAAAGACTATCGCGTTGTGATGATTTACAAGGATAAGGCTACGCTTGATAAGTTCATCGAAAGCGGCTGGGATGTCGGCGCTCATGCAGATGCGGCTGCAAAAGCAGGTGAATCAGGCGGCGAGCTGAGCGGTGAAGGAGACCTGAGAAAAGGTATAGAAGTTTTTTCCATGACTGAATCTGGTTTGGCTTTGCAGGCGACAATTGCCGGAACGAAATATTGGAAAGACAATAAGCTGAACTAATGATGTTTTAAATTGACAACTTGAGTTTGCTTACATATTGGTGAGCCATTCGTGTTGGCTCGGGAATGCGATATTTTGTTGCGCATGCAAGGGTGATTTCTATCGCATTATCAAGTATGCATTTATTCCCGACAGAAACGAAAACAGATTTGACTTTTGTACGGGTTCTTACTATTGAGCCGATTATTTCATTTTTGTCTATTAGCGGTGTATATGCACCTTTTTCTTGTGCTGGTTCTTCAAATTGTCCCGTTAATCTGCTTTTCGCACAGCCGAAAGTTGGCATATCGAAAAAAAGTCCGAGATGAGCTGCCAAGCCCAGCCGGCGGGGATGGGCAATTCCCTGGCCGTCTATCATAAAGACATCAGGTGTTATTTTCAGCTTTTCGGCAGCCGCAATGCACACGGGAGCTTCTCGAAATGACAGCAGGCCGGGAATATATGGAAAAGTCACATTTTGAATAGCATTTGTTGTCTCGATAAGCTCAAAATCACAAAATCGCAAAACAACTGCAACCGCGATTATTTTTCTGCCATCCTTACTAAATGCACAATCGAGACCGGCTATAGTTTTCGGTTTCGTCTTGATTTTTTGATGTTGCACCATGCCGGCAAGCTCTCTTTGCAGTGAGACAGCCTGTGAATAAGTCAAATCCCAGTTGTGAAGCAGATTTATTTTCATGATTGATTTTATATTTATTTACCCATGGTTGCCAGTTTTTCTTCCAAATCTTTTACAGGAGTGAAGTGCCATGTCTTACTAATTTTTTTACATTCTAATAGGCCGCGTAATTCCAGGTCAAATAAATCAAGCCTGCTTGTTTGGTAAACAATGTTATGGCTTAGCTGATGCGATCTAATTGTATAGTGCTGGTATGGATGTTTTAACGCATGGCTAATAAGTTCACGCTGACGGTGATTTAACATTGACATACCTCGCAACTTGCTTTCAATTGAATGCAGTTGTTCAGTTTTTCGTTTAATGTATTCGTGAAGCTCATTAAGAGCTCTTTGAATTACGTCAAGGTGATAAAGAATAAAGTATGTAAGATCGTTTTCATCTGTTTCTGTATACAAAAAAGCTCTTCCATATTTTGCCGGATGGTTAAGAATAATCTGTGAAATCGATATAAACTCGAACAACCAAAAACCATGATGAAGCATAGACCAATAAAACAAAGCTCTGGCTGTCCTTCCGTTGCCATCAACAAATGGATGGTCGTATGCAAGCCAGAAATGAAGTATAATTGAGCGAATTACAGGGTGAATAAAACCAGAAGGAATTTTGCTATTAGCAAAATCACACATTAATGCCATTCTCTTTTCCAGTTCCTGTGAATCTGGCGGATCGTGAAATATTTCATTATACATATCACCAATAACAATTCGTTCATCTTCTTTGCGAAAGCGGCCTGTAGCTGTATTGTCATCAAGTGTCTGTTCAGTAATTACTTGATGAATATTAAATACCAATTCTTTGGATAATGGTTCATTTTTAAGTTTCCCAATTTGCCTCATAGTCTTATAATTATTTAGAATCATCTGCTCACTTTTGTCGCGGGGAGGACGTCCGGATTTTATCATATCTTTTGCTACCTTACGTGTCGTTGCGGCTCCTTCAAGCTGACTTGAAGTTATTGCTTCCTGAATAAGCGAATTTACATAGTATTGGTCTTTTGTATCGGGATTTGTTATTTGTTCAGGCATTTGAATAAATCCTCCTGCACCTTGGTCAATTTTGTGTAATATTTCCGGTACAGGATCAACTATCAGATACTTAAATAATTTACCAGTTTTATCAAATGAAGGGATGGATTTATAAAGAAATCTTCTCTCTCTTTTTAATGCATACCACCATTCTTCGTGAGTATAATCTTCTGGGGGTTGATAATGAATGAGCTTATCCCAATGAAGATATTTTCCGTATGTTTTATGTTTCTTGAGCAATTCATAAATCTTAAAAAAACGGTCTGGATCATTTTTTACTTTATTCCATAAATAATCCTCTTTAGGGGGAAATTTGGGCATTTTCATTATTATTTGTCCTTATATCAAAATAACTATAACAAATACTAATTATATACTAATTTATTAAAAAATAGTATATAATCCTCTTCGGCAAGATTCAAATACTAATATTTCATATTTTAGTATTAAATTAGTATATCACTAAAAAATAATGTTTATTCCTATAAAATCAATCTCTATTTCGAAAAAAGAGAGAAATAATTATTTTGAAAAGATATTTTTTTTCTAATTGCTCTGTGTTACAATTATTGGTTTGGTTTTATTGAAAATTTTACATAGTTTATCCAATCTTGAGGCAGGATGGCTAAGACAACAGAAAAAGTAATAAAAATAGTCGGTGCTTCTGAGCATAATCTGAAAAACATCGACGTTAATATACCGCGAGACAAGATGGTTGTCATTACCGGCATCAGCGGCTCAGGAAAAAGTTCGCTTGCTTTCGATACGATTTACGCCGAAGGACGCAGAAAATATGTTGAATCGCTCAGCACTTACGCAAGGCAGTTTCTCGAACAGATGCAGAAACCGGCTGTTTCAGAAATCGCTGGTCTTCCGCCAACCATTGCAATTGAGCAGCGAAGCGCAAGCTCGAATCCTCGCTCGACGGTAGCGACAACAACTGAGATTTATGATTATTTCAGACTTCTTTTTGCTCGGGCAGGACAGCCTCATTGCTGGATTTGCGGCAAAGAAATTCAGAGCCAGCACCCATCACAAATTGTAGATTCGATTCTTTCCTGGCCCGCCGAAACAAGAATTCAGATTTGTGCCCCGATAATCTGCGGAAAAAAAGGCGAGCATAAAGATGTAATCGCTAATATACAAAGGGATGGATTTGTTCGAGTTCGTATCGATGGTGAAATTTACGATATACGAAATGTGCCGGAACTGAATAAAAACAAGAGCCACAACATTGCGGCCGTTGTTGACAGGTTGATAATTAAGGATAATATCCGTGTTCGATTAGCCGATTCAGTAGAAACTGCTCTTAAACTGGCTGAAGGTGTAATTATAGTTTTATACCAGGAAGCCGCTGCAGACAAAAAAAATGGCGGCGATGGAAATTGGAAGGAAATTATTTTCAGTGAGAAATTCGCATGTTCCGATCATCCGGAAGCCAGTCTTGCGGAATTATCTCCGCGTCTCTTCAGTTTTAACAGCCCGTACGGAGCCTGTCAAAGTTGCGATGGACTGGGTACAATTCTTGAGTTTGATCCGGACCTGATTGTTCCGGATAAGAGCTTATCGCTGGAAAACGGAGCGATTGATGCCTGGCGCAAGGGCGGTAAAAGAATGAATATCTTTTACAACAGGCTGATTAAACGTTTCTGCAAAAACATAGGCATAGATAAATCTGTACCATTCAGCCAGATTTCCGAAGAGTTCAAAAGAATTTTGTTTTACGGTACGAACGAAGAGGATGAGAATAAATATGGTATATGGTTCGAGGGGATAATTCCGAATCTTACCAAGCGATGGAAAAATACCACCAGCGAATATGTCAAAACCAGGCTGCATGCTTATCTTTCCGAGCAGCCTTGCCATAGCTGTAAAGGTAATCGTATTCGACCTGAAGCTGCTGCCGTACTTGTCGGAGGCAAAAATATAAGTCAGCTTTCTGCATTGAGTGTAGAAAAAGCACAGGATTTTTTCAGCAAGCTGAAACTGGACAAGGAAAAAGCTGTTATAGCGGCCGCAATAATAAAAGAAATCAAGACACGATTAAAATTCATGATGGATGTGGGTCTCGGGTATCTGACATTGGATAGAAAGAGCAGCACTCTTGCAGGAGGCGAGGCGCAAAGAATTCGTCTGGCAACCCAGGTCGGCAGCGGTCTTGTCGGGGTATGCTATGTGCTTGACGAGCCGACTATCGGGCTTCATAAGCGTGACAACGACAGGCTTGCCGGGATATTGCGACAGCTCACCAAAATAGGTAATACTGTTATAGTAGTCGAGCATGATGAAGATATTATCAGGGATGCTGACCATATAATTGATATCGGGCCGGCCGCTGGTGCACAGGGCGGCGAATTGGTCGCACAGGGAAGCATGGAAGATATTGCAGCCTGCGAAAGATCATTGACAGGGCAGTATCTCAGCGGGAAAAAAAGCATCGTATTGCCCCAGAGAAGAAGAAAATACACTTTTTCAAAATGTATCGAGATAAAAGGAGCGGCACATAACAATCTTAAAAAAATTGATGTTAAATTTCCGCTTGGTGTTTTTACATGTGTTACCGGTGTCTCCGGCTCAGGAAAAAGCTCACTCGTCAATGAGATTCTTCTCAAGGCGATGAAACGCAGGCTTTATAGTTCTCGTGAGAAGCCCGGGCAATATAAATCAATTCTGGGTTTTTCGCAAATTGATAAAGTAATTGAAATTGACCAGTCGCCAATCGGAAAAACACCACGAAGCAATCCCGCGACATATACGGGCCTTTTCGACGTGATACGCAAATTATTCAGTATGACACGCGAGGCGAAAATTCGCGGCTACAAACCAGGCCGGTTCAGTTTTAATGTCAAAGGCGGACGCTGTGAATATTGCATGGGGCAGGGAACCAAAAAAATCGAAATGCACTTTTTGCCCGATGTGTATGTAACCTGCCAGAATTGCAAAGGAACAAGATTCAATCAGGATACGCTTACTATAACATATAAAGGCAAAAACATTGCCGATGTGCTTGATATGCGAATAGAAGAGGCAGTTGACTTTTTTGCGAATTTTCCGGCTATAATTAGAATATTGAAAACACTAATGGATGTCGGGCTTGGTTATATGCAGTTGGGACAGGCTTCGACTACTCTTTCGGGCGGTGAAGCGCAGCGTGTCAAACTTTCCGCTGAGCTTGGAAAAGCTGGAACAGGGCATACTTTATATTTGCTTGATGAGCCGACAACAGGGCTGCATTTTGCAGATATTCATAATCTTTTAAATGTTTTACAGAGATTAACTGATTGCGGCAATACCATAATTGTGATAGAACATAATCTTGATGTAATAAAAATGGCAGATTATATAATTGACCTTGGTCCCGAAGGGGGCGAAGCAGGCGGCCAGATTGTTGCTACAGGCTCGCCAGAGGAAATTATAAAAAATCCTAACAGCTATACTGCAAGGTATCTTAAAGAAAAACTTGAAAGAAAATTAGATGTGGGAATTTAGTTTAAACAGCATTGAAGACTTGAAAAGACTAAGCGATAAGCTTGGGCTGTCGGTACAGGTACAGGAGGATGTTTCTATCCTTGCCAGACCTGTTCAGGCAGGTAAATTGAACATACCAAATTCACTGGCAATACATCCGATGGAAGGCTGCGATGGTGATTTACAAGGTACACCCGGTCAGCTAACGCTCAGGCGGTACAGAAGATTTGCAGCAGGAGGAGCCGGTTTGCTCTGGTCAGAGGCAACTGCAGTTGTACCGGAAGGCAGGGCAAACCCAAGACAGCTTTGGATCAATGAAAATAATGTGAGCGATTTTGCCGCAATGGTTTCTATGATGAGGCAGGTCGCGTCAGAAAGTATGGGGCCGAATCATAAGCCTGTAATAGTAATGCAGCTTACACATTCGGGAAGGTATAGTAAACCCGAAGGGAGACCACATCCGATTATTCCGCAGCGTGATTCTTATCGTGATGCGCTTACGCCGCAGGAAACACCTGAACCGAAAAGAGAAAGCAAAATTCCTAATGATTGGCCTCTTGTTACTGATGAATACCTTGACAATTTAAAGAACGCTTATGTTAATGCGGCCAGACTTGCTTTCAAGGCCGGATTTGATGCAGTTGATATAAAATCATGTCACGGTTATTTAATCAATGAGCTTTTTGCCTGTTACAACAGAAAAGGAAAATATGGGGGCTCATTCGAAAACAGGACAAGATTTCTGCTGGAAACAATCGATAAAATTCGTAAAGAACTTGGTGACAAAGCAGTAATAACAACACGTCTTGGGATATATGACGCCATACCATATCCATACGGCTGGGGAGTAGATAAAAAAGACTACACTAAACCTGACCTGAGAGAGCCGACAGAATTGATAAAATTATTACATGATCGCGGCGTCAATCTGCTGAATATTACGCTTGCTAATCCATATTATAATCCGCATATAGGCAGACCCTTCAATGAAGCGATTGTTGGGGGATATAAAGAGCCGGAGCATCCGTTGACCGGAGTGAACAGGTTATTCAATCTCACAGGGCAAATTCAAAAGCAATTTCACGATATGGTAATAATCGGCGCTGGTTATAGCTGGCTCAGGACATTATTTGCAAATGCCGCCGCAACAAACATATCGAATGGTCTTGTTACCCTGGCAGGTGTGGGGCGAATGGCTTTTGCTTATCCTGATTTTGCAAAGGATATCATTCAAAAAGGGAAAATGAAACCGGAAAAAGTCTGTGTAGGATGCAGCGCCTGCACACAGATAATGCGGGATGGAGGCATGGCCGGCTGTGTCGTGCGTGATAGTAAAGTTTATGGCCCGATATTCGAGCATGGACGTATGAGCAGCAGAGAAAACCTTGCTCGTCTCGCATCTAATTGCCGCATGTGCCAGGAGCCTTCTTGCCAACTCGCTTGTCCGGCAGGCATTGATATACCGCAATTTATCAGTCTATTTCTCGAAAATAAAGACAAACAGGCTTATGAAGTGATAAGGAAATCCAATATATTTCCGGAAGTTTGTGCCTGGCTTTGTCCGGTTGAACAGCAGTGCCAGGGAAATTGTCTTCAGTCTTTTATCGGAGACGGGCCTTTGCCAATTGCTGATATACAAAGATACCTGGCGGAGCAGGCAAATAAAAATGGCTGGTCGAAACTGAGAATTCCGGAAAAATCAACAGGGAAACACATTGCCGTAATTGGCGCCGGCCCGGCAGGTTTGTCTTGTGCCGCAAAACTGCTTGAAGCGGGTCACAACGTAACAATTTTTGATAAAAATGCCGAATTGGGCGGGACGATAGATTCAGTTATTCCAGCGGAAAGGCAAAGCGACTCGCTTAAAAATGAAATTAAAGCGGTTTTCGCAGATGTACCGAAAGACAGGTTAAATTTGCGGCTCGGAACTGAATTGAACAGGGAATTTAATCTTGACAATATAATCGAAGAGAAATTCGATGCAGTGTTTATTGGCATGGGTTTGCCGAAGGCGTTTGGAATCAATGAGGAAGATAAGAAAATCAGCGGTTTATGGAATGCAATGGATTTTCTTTCTGCCGCCAAAGATGGTAATAAGCCGGACATTGAAGGAAAAAGTGTTGCTGTAATAGGTGGAGGCAATACCGCAATGGATGCCGCAGTTACCGCAAAATATCTTGGTGCAAAAGACGTTTATATATTGTATCGCCGCTCTTTTATCGAAATGCCCGCCTGGCAGGCAGAAAGAGACAGGGCGATCAAAGAGGGGATACATTTTCTTGTTTTGACACAGCCGTTAAAGTTCAATTCCTCCAAGGGAAAACTCAAATCGATTACAGTCTGCCCAACAAGACTTGAAGAGCCGGACTCTTCCGGAAGACGCAAACCTGTACCTATTGAATCGAGCGCGTATGATCTTGATATGGATGCGGCAATAGAGGCTATCGGCCAGAAACAGGTGGAAGAAATTAAAGAAATTCTTCCGGGCGTTGAATTATATAAAGGTTTAATTAAAACTCGAAAACAGTCATTTGCTGCAACTCGTGAAAAAGTTTTTGCAGGCGGCGACCTTGTCAGGGGTGCATCAACTGTTGTTGCTGCTGTTGCAGATGGAATGAAAGCAGCAATAGAAATCAACGAATATTTAACTAAATAAAAACATGGAGGAGTATTCTATGTCACATAAACCTGTAGCGATTGTCACCGGAGCCAGCAGAGGTATTGGCAAAGCCATCGCCATGGAACTGGCTTCATTAGGATATAACATAGTGATTAACTATTTTGATTTTACCGTCAAGGGTGAACCGGATGAGGCAAACGCCAGGCAAACACATACGGAGATAAAAAAAACTGGCATAGAATGTGAAATTTTGCGTGGTGACATCAGCAATGCAGAGGATAGGAAAAGTCTTGTTCAATTTGCTAAAAATAAATTCGGCAGTTGCAATATGCTGGTAAATAATGCCGGTGTAGCACCATCGAAGAGAATGGATATCCTCGAAGCTACAGAAGAAAGTTTCGACAGGGTGATGTCAATCAATCTTAAAGGTCCTTATTTTCTTACGCAGCTTGTTGCAAACTGGATGATAGAGCAGAAGAAAGCAAATCCCGAACAGGAATTCAGGATTGTAAATACCGGCTCAATGTCGGCGTACACCAGCTCGCCCGCAAGAGGTGAGTATTGTGTAAGTAAAGCTGGCGTCAGTATGATGACATTGCTTTATGCTGATAGACTGGCCGAATATAATATCGGAGTATTTGAAATCCGGCCCGGTATTATCCAAACGGACATGACCAGTGTGGTAAAAGATAAATATGACAAGATGATAGCGGAAGGAATAACACCGATTAAAAGATGGGGACAGCCGGAAGATATTGGTAAAGTTGTTGGAGCAATTGCTGAAGGCAAACTTGATTTCTCAACAGGCCAGGTTATCAATGTCGATGGCGGTTTTCATTTTAGAAGACTCTAATTATTTCTGGTTTGCACCTAAAAACTGAGGTTTTTATGAATAATATAAACAAATTCAATTTTTATAAATACAATACAATAATTGTCGGTTCCGGAGCGGCTGGAATGAATTGCGGCGTTCATTTGTGCGAGTTCATGGAGCAAAACGGTATAAAAAATCCCGGAAGCAGAATCGCAGTAGTAACATCCGGAATCGGGCTTGGCGCTTCGCGCATGAGCGGCTCCGACAAACAGACTTATTACAAAATTGGAACAAGTCCCAATATCGCTGACAGCGCCGAAGAATTCGCGAAAAGCCTGACAGCCGCTGGATGCTGCCATTATGATTCTGCTCTCATAGAAGCTATAGGCTCGCTTCGCGAGTTTTACCATTTGGTTCAGGCGGGCGTTCCTTTTCCGACCGATTCGATGGGAACTTTTATTGGTTATAAAACAGACCACGATCCGTACGAACGTGCTACTTCAGCAGGCCCAAAGACCAGCAGGTTCATGAGTGAGTGCCTCCAGAAACAGCTTAACCGATACGGTGTAAAAATTTATGACAGGCAGGAAGCAGTCCATCTGCTGACATCTGGTAAGGGACAGGAAAAACGTATCATTGGAATTATTACTGTTGATAAAGCAAAACTTGATGAGTTGGAAAATGCGGTAAATGTTTTTTTGTGCTCCAATATAGTTTTGGCCGCTGGCGGTCCCGGTGAGCTATATCAAACAACAGTTTATCCCAAAGGACAAGTTGGTATTCACGGCCTCGCGTTCAAGACCGGCCTGATTGGAGTAAATCTAACAGAATCTCAGTTTGGCCTGGCAAGTACAAAGTTTCGCTGGAATGTCTCTGGTACTTATATGCAGGCAATTCCGAGAATATTCAGTACTGATGCAGACGGAAAAAACGAGAAGGACTTCCTGGTTAATTATTTTCCTACAATGAGTAAAATGGCTACAGATATTTTCCTCAAAGGTTATCAGTGGCCTTTTGATCCTCAAAGAATCGAAAATCTCCAATCCTCTTTAATAGACATTCTTGTATTTAACGAAACTCAGCAGTACAGGCGAGTATTTATGGATTTCCTTCATAATCCAGTTGGCAATGATTCGATGGATGAATTTAATATCGACTCACTCGAACCGCAGGCAAAAGAGTATCTGCAGAAAGCCGGTGCATTGCAGAAAACTCCCATCGAACGTTTGACGCATATGAATACTCCTGCAATTGAGATTTACAGGGAAAACGGTATTGATTTATATTCGGAGCCGCTCGAAATAGCAGTCTGTGCCCAGCACAATAACGGCGGCTTTGCTGTCGATAAATGGTGGCAATCGAATATTCCTCATACCTTTATCATTGGCGAGATGGCTGGAACTCACGGCGTAAAACGCCCGGGTGGTTCTGCTCTTAATGCCGGGCAGACCGGAGGCCTTCGTGCGGCTGAATATATCGTTAATGTCTATGGCTCTGAATTACCCGATTATTCAGACATAGAAAAAGAAATTAAAAACCAGGTTAAAAATATCATATCTGATTTAGAAAATTATAAAAATAGTTCAGGCCTTAATCCGAAGGAAATATTAGATGAAATCACGAACAGAATGACTACTTCCGGCGGACATATCAGAGAAAATAAAAATGCACAAAATGCCCTGAAAGAAGCTTTTAAACTATACAAAAAAATAAAAAAGGAAGGCTTCAATTCCGAAAATAAGAAAACGTTAATTCTTGCTATACAGGCAGAACACATGGCTTTATCGAGCATAGCTTTTTTGAAAGCAATAGTAGAATTATTAAAGCAGGGCAGCGGCTCACGAGGTTCTCATCTCGTCCTCGAAAATGAAGGAATAGAAATTCATCCTGATGTAATCGATAAATCGACAGGGAAACCTTTAAGATTCAAACCTGAAAATGAATCGCTTAGAAATTCCATACTGCAGGTTAAATACGATGAAACTTCATCTGATTTATTCAAAAGCCAGAAAATCGAATTAAGAAAAGCTCCATCCGGCAGAAAAGCATTCGAGCCGGCCTGGCGGGATTACAGAGAACGGAACATCTACTCCTGAACAGTAACGAATTTTATAGAACAAAGGTTTATTTAACTGCGACAACCTGTTTCACTTCCGGGACTCTTTCTTTGAGAATTCTTTCGATGCCCATTTTCATCGTCAACGTAGCTCCCGGGCAGCCCTGGCATGCGCCCTGTAAGCGGACATTAACTGTGTTGTCTGGTTTTATACCAACAAGCTCGACATCACCGCCATGAGCCTGAAGACTCGGTCTGATGGAATCGATTATTTCTTTTACCTTCTCCTCGAAAGTCATTTCATTTTCGGCTTCATTCATTGATTCGCCGCAACCACATTTTTCACACATCGGAAAACTCCAAATAAGATTATTGATTTTCCTGATTATATCATGTTTTTTTATTCTGACTATTATTTTTTATACACATTTGCAATCAATTTGTGATGATAAAAAGGAAAAAATCAAAGAAAATTACAAAAATTGTCGAATATATTTGACAATAAGTTAATTGCATTTGTATAATTTAACTGTGTCAGCTTGAAAATCGGGCTGATAACAACCCTGAAACACGGCGGAAGCTGTGGTTTTGCGATTATGGCAGGGCAAGAATCTTCGATTGATTCGGGTGTTTTTCGGACTGAAAATGCCTGGAGCTTCGGAAAAGTCGAAAAAAGCCATAATTAGTTGGAATAACATATGGACTGATATTTTACGGTTTAGTAAAATATATGGTTCTGATTTAGTTTATCAGGAAAGGTATAATGAAGTGACTTCCAAATCTTTCTGTTCGGCGAAAATCGCCGACCAATCCTTGATTAAATCAGGCGCCCAAATATTTGTCGATACGCTTATTGATTTGGGTGTTGATACAATCTTCGGATATACAGGGGCTTCAGTTATTCCCCTTTTTGATGCAATTGATACAGTCTGCAAAGTGACGCCGGATGTTTCAATGCAATATTATAAAGATGTTACTGCCCCTCTCGAGCAAATGACAAATTACGATAGAATAATAAGTGAACAATTTCGGAGAATAAAAATGTCTGAAAAATCTTCAAACACAAGAACAGGCGCCCAGATAGTTGTAGATACACTTATCGATCAGGGTGTCGAAACGATGTTCGGCTACACTGGCGGTGTGGTTTTACCCTTATTTGACAAGTTATATGATGCGCCGATAAATTTCATAGTACCGCGTCATGAGCAGGGCGGCTGTCATATGGCTGACGCATACGCCCGCGCGAGCGGCAAAGTCGGTGTTGTTTTGGCTACGAGCGGTCCCGGCGCCTGCAACCTGGTCACAGGTCTTGCAACCGCAATGATGGACTCGGTTCCTATGGTTGCTTTTACAGGGCAGGTTCGCACCGACCTTATCGGAAACGATGCCTTTCAGGAGGCAGATATCACTGGAATTACAAGACCCATTACTAAATATAATTCCATAGTTAAAGATGTCGAAGACCTTGAGCGAACGATTCGTGAAGCGTTTCATATCGCTTCTACAGGCAGACCTGGTCCGGTACTTATTGATTTGCCTGTTGATGTATCACTAAGCAAATGCAGTGGAAATAATTCAACAGAAATTAAATTGCCCGGTTATCATATTTCAGGCAAAGGACATACAAGACAAATATCGAATGCTGCAAAAGCGATAAACCAGTCGAAAAAGCCGGTTCTTTATGTGGGCGGCGGTGTTATTATTGCTAATGCAAGCCAGGAACTAAGAGATTTTGCGGAAAAAGCACATTTACCTGTTGCTATGACTCTTTTGGGATTGGGCAGTTTTGACCAGACTAAGCCTGAATCGCTTGATATGCTTGGCATGCACGGTTCGGCATATGCAAATTATGCCGTACAGGAATCTGATTTGCTTATTGCTATTGGGGCGCGTTTTGATGACAGGGTAACTGGTAATATAAAGACTTTCGCACCCAATGCAAAGACGATTCATATTGATATAGACCCTGCGAGCATATCGAAGAATGTTAAAGTTGATATTCCTGTTGTCGGCGATGCGAAAATCATTCTTAAAGAACTGACAAAGCAGGTTGAATATCAGGAACGAGAAGAATGGTTCAGGAAGATTGCCGAATGGAAGAAAAAATTTGCATTTGCCTACGATAAAAAAGCTTCTAATGTAAAACCTCAGTATGTTATCGAGGAAATATGCAAACAGACTAAAAACAAAGCCATAATTACAACAGGTGTAGGTCAAAACCAGATGTGGTCTGCGCAATTTTATAAATTTATTCAGCCCCGGCAGTTCATAAGCTCAGGCGGGCTTGGTACGATGGGATTCGGATTGCCGGCCGCTATCGGCGCTCAAATCGCAAGACCGGGTGAGCTTGTTATTGACATTGACGGCGACCACAGCTTTAATATGACCATGACAGAGCTTGCGACCGCAGTTGAGCATAATCTGCCGATAAAGGTCTGCATTCTGAATAATGGTTATATGGGAATGGTCAGACAATGGCAGGAGCTTTTTTACGGCAGACGTTATTCGAAAAGCTATTTGAAGAATCCCAACTATGAATCGTTAGCCAAAGCAATAGGAGCAGTCGGGATGACTGTAAATAAGAAATCTGATGTTTCAAAGGCTGTTGAGCAAATGCTTAAGGAAAAGCAGCCCTGTGTTGTCGATTTTCATGTCGAACCTGAAGAAAATGTCTGGCCTATGGTTCCCGCGGGCAAAAGCCTCAACGAAATGAACGGGCTTGATATTCTGGAAAGATTAATTTGATAAATAGTGAACAGTATTTAGTCGTTAGTATTTAGTAATTACTAACACCGATTTCGAGACTTCAAATACTATTCACTAAATACTAAATACCAACGACTTTCAAGGATAAAGAAATGAAACATATAATAAGCGCATTAGTAGAAAATAAACCCGGCGTTCTGGCTCATGTTGCCGGGATGTTCGCCGCACGCGGCTTTAACATTGACTCACTCGTTGTCGGGCGAACCGAAGATCCGGATTTGAGTCGAATGACTATTGTCGTTATCGGTGATGACAGGATTGTCGAGCAGGTTCGAAAACAATTAGCAAAGATTATCCCGGTTGTTAAAGTTCAAGATTTTGTCGGCCAGCCTGTCGTGGCACGTGATTTAATGTTAGTCGCGGTTTCCTGCTCGCCTGAACAAAGGCCTGAATTACTCTCACTGATAGAAGTCTTCAGGGCCAAAGTTGTCGATATAAGCCAGAAATATATTATGATTGAAGCCAGCGGCCCGGAAGATAAAATCGAAGCTTTTATAAACATGTGCAAACCTTACGGAATTAAGAGTGTTGCAAGAACCGGCACTATCGCAATGCCAAGGTACGAAAAAACAGATATTCGAACACCAAGAACCGAAGATGACAAAGAATCGTAAAACATGGCGTGAAAAATTAAACAATGCTCCGGCTGGTCTGCCTAAAGTTGTAGATGGCCCGGAAAAATGCGAAAAAAGGTTCGGGGGCACGAGAGTTCTTGTGCCTACCCCTCTTCTTGTCGATAAAGTTATACGAACAGTCAAAAAAGGAAAACTTATTACAGTCAATCAAATCAGGGAAAAATTAGCTCAGGAATTTAATGCCGATTCTACATGCCAAATTACAACAGGCATATTTATCCGGATTTGCGCCGAAGTAGCAGAAGAAGATTTACAGGCCGAGAAAAAAAGTATTACTCCATACTGGCGAGTACTTAAATCGGAAGGCAGTTTAAATACGAAATACCCCGGCGGCGTAGAATCTCAGGCAAAACATTTAATCTCAGAAGGCCACGAAATACTTACTCCCAAAAGCCGGAAACCACCTAAAGTAAAAGATTTTATAAATTTCTTGATAACTTAAATCAGATTACAAATCAAAATTGTAATTCTTCTGGTAATTAGTTAAAAATCAAGCTCCCCATTTGATAAACAATAAATGTTATTATATATGCAAGTGCGGTCAAGCCGAAGAACTGAAACATTGCCCATCGCCATGAATTTGTCTCCTGTTTTGTCATTACGATGGTTGCAATACATGGCGCATAAATCAGGCAAAAAAGCATAATGCAAAAACCTGTTAACGGAGTATAATTCGCACTAAGCTTTTCACGTAATGTCATACCTGCCAGTTCCGGATCTGATACAGAATATGCAATTGCCATTTGCGAAACGAAAAGCTCCTTCGCGGCTGTCGCTCCTATAAGTGCTGTTCCGATTTTCCAGTCGAAACCGAGCGGCTTTATCGCAGGCTCGATGACTTTACCTAATCTGCCTATTGCCGAATACTCAAGTTTTCCCTGCTCTGATGAGGTATCAGGTTTGGGATAGCTCATCGCAAACCACAGGATTATAGAAGCGGCTAAAATTATCGTACCTGCTTTTTTCAAATACATCCAGCCTCGCTGCCACATGTGAATAGCAATCGACTTGAAAGTAGGCAAGCGGTAGGGCGGTAATTCCATTACAAACGGTACAGTTTCACCTTTGAATATTGTCAAACGAAGCAGCTTAATGCAGATTACAGCTAATATTATTCCAATGAGATAAATCAGCCACATCATCGGGCCGTAAAAATATGGCTCGAAAAACGCTGGTATTATGAGCGCGTAAATCGTCAGTTTTGCGCCGCAGCTCATTAGAGGAATTACCATTATTGTTGCAAGCCTGTTGCGTTTGTTTTCGAGTATTCGCGTTGCCATAATCGCGGGAACTGAGCAGCCGAAACCGATGAGCATTGGAATAAAACTCTTTCCATGCAGACCGATTTTGTGCATTATGCGATCCATGATGAACGCCGCTCTTGCCATGTAGCCTGAATCTTCGAGAAAAGCAATCATCATAAACAGGATAAGAATGTTGGGCAGAAAAACGATTACGCCGCCCACACCGCCTATAATTCCGTCAACCAGAAGAGACTTGAGCCAGTTGTTACTGCCAGGTTCCCAGAAACCGGAAATATTTTCTCCCGCCCAGCCGAACAAATGTTCAAGCCAGCTCATTGGATAACTACCCAATTTGAATGTCAAAAAGAATGTTAAATACATTAAAACCAAAAAAATAGGAAGACCAAGAATGCGGTGAGTCACGACAGCATCGATCATATCGCTGTAATTGTGACTTAACTCGGCAGTAGTTTTAATAGTTTCCTGGCATGCCCCGGAAATGTAGCCGTATCTTCTGCCCGCCATTATAATTTCAGGGCTTTCTCTGAAGATGCTTTTAAGATGATTAACTGATGATTCAACAATTGTATTAACTTTGCTGCTTTGGACCTTTTTTGTTATTTCATCATCCTGCTCGAGCAGTTTAATTGAGAGCCATCTTGCCTGATATATTTGACAAAGAGCAGGTTCTTCTGTGAGTACAGCTTTTTCGATTTTTTCTAACTCATTCTCGATTTCATCACCATATTTCATCTTGTGAATACGTGACTTTCCCGGTATGCCGGATGTTTCAATGACGGCTTCGAGCAACTCCTGTTTTCCCTTGCCTTTGTTGCCGACCATTTTGACGATTTTTGCTTCAAACAATACCGAAAGCTGCTCGATATTGAATACGAGGCCTCTTTGCTCCGCAATGTCACTCATATTAAACACAAGTACAAGCGGGATATCGAGATCCATAAGCTGCATGGACAAATACAGGTTTCGCTCGATTCCTGATGCATCTATAATATCGACAACAACATCAGGTTTTTCGTTTATGATATAATTTCGCGTGATAAGCTCTTCTTCCGAATAAGCCGTCAGGCTGTATGTTCCCGGCAAATCTACGAAAGTGATTTCATAGTCCCCGTATCGGCAAACGCCATACTTTTCCTCCACTGTAACGCCCGGATAATTGCCTACATGCTGGTGAGAGCCGGTAAGGAGGTTGAAAATGGTAGTTTTTCCGCTGTTAGGATTGCCTGCCAGAGCCGCTTTTAACTTTTTCATTGCCACAGGAAGATACCATAATTTTGTTTGCCATACCGCGTCCAAGCATTACTTTCGAGCCTTTGACATTAATTACAAATGGACCGGGATGGCTGTTGCTTACAACTGCTATTTCGACATCTGAAACAAGTCCCATAGATGCAAGTTTGTTGTTCAATCCTCGTCCTGCCACGATAGTAACGAGCCTTGCTTTTTCACCTGAACGTATTTTCGAAAGAGGTTTTACTTCTTTTTTTTCCATATATTTTCATAATTATTTTCTGTTTTTACAGAACTTTTTAAATTCTTTTATCAAGTTCTGTCCTTTTGTATTGCCGAGAAATTCAACGAAGCACAACAGTCTGGCAATAATATCCGGCCCAAGTGCATGTTCTGCCTTGCAAGCCGCCTTCTGTGCCGCTTCAATATTTACATCAAGAATCTCGATGAAAAATGATTTTAAAATCTCATGTTTATTTGCGATTTCAGCCGCTGCCGTTCGTCCGGATTCTGTCAGGCTGATATAATCATAAGGCTGATAATTTACTAATTTCTTCTCTTTTAATGCACGCAGAGCGCCTGTAACAGATGCTCGTGAAACACTAAGCTGTTCTGCTATATCTTTGCTTCTGGTAATATTATTTTCACCAGTAAGGTTGTAAATCGCCTCAAGGTAATCTTCGAGGGAAGCGCTCAATTTATCTTTTTTTATTTTCATATAAAATATTCCAAAGTAAGGTATCTCTAATATAGTTAGTCGTACCTAACATTGTCAATAGAATTTTTAATAAAAATGGTATCATCTTAAAGGAAATCAGTTATTAAAGATGTATAAGTATAATGATAACAAGGCTTTATATTACTAATAGGAAATGCAAAAAAAACGCTAAATTTCTTGAAAATACAGTACGTTATATATGTATGAGTTGAAAATACAGTTAATGTGATATAGCATACATAATGATATTTATACCCATTTGTAAAGCCTGCTCATATTTCATCGGAGGAAAATTCGTACGGGAGTTGTCACACCAGCCGCAGTGTATATCGTTCGAGCTTAAAAATATTGCAAGACGATTTCCGGAAAATACTCCCTTTGCGCCGTGATTTTGTCCTTTCATGTGCGGCAAGCCGATACTGCCAAGGTCATATACGTTATGAAATATTTCATGTTCCCGCGAGATGGATTTTACAGAGTTTCTTCCAAATACATCCTCCAGCAGACGATAAGCGCTTTGATAAAAAAAATCACCGCCATTACCGACAACGCAATCATCCATAAAGAGAAAACCGCCTCGCTTAATATAATCTCTGAGATTGTTTTTTTGTGTCAAATTAAACTGGAATTCGTTTTCATCTGTCATAAAAAGGAATGGAAATTTATTGATTCTTTCCGGATTATCAAAAGTAACAATTGCATTAAGCTGGCCTTCTTTATCAGCATATTGCGTGCTAAAACCATCTTGCCCGACATTCAATATCGGCTTTGTTTTACATCGTATAACAGTACTGAGATGATCCATGAGATTTCTGTCGCCGCCAGGTCGAACATTCCATAAATCCGGTCCCTCTCCTCTTCCCGGTACTTTTATTGGAGTGAACTTGACTCGCGGCATAATAAAATCATATTTGTCAAGATCGTCTGTCTGCTGCTCATTTATTTTCGTTGTACTTAAATGTGAAAATTCCTGTCTTGCAGAAGCAAAGAGCTTTCCGGACAGAAAAACCAGACCTGCTGATTTTGCTACCGTTTTAAGAAATATTCGTCTGTTCATTTTATTTAAATCCATCAATAATTAAAATTATTATTAGAATTCATATTTTGAAGCCATTTTGCCGTCAGGCACATCAATCATATATCTCCATGGTTCTTTGGATGCCTTGCTGTCACCGTTATCATCAAGAACAGGTGTTTCAGTAATAATTAATTGTTTCTGCTGATACCATTCTTGTACATTCTTCGTTGTTACGATAAAAGCCTCTAATATCGAAATCTTCCCATTTTTATCAATATCTGTTTCAATATCGCTTAACGCAGGAATAAAATATTCGCTGAATTTTATGCTGAAACGCTGTTCTGCGGTACAACTGCAAATTATAATTCTGCCTGCTCCTGAGAGTTCTTTTATAATAAGGCCTGAAGCCGGACAATCCAGCACGATGAGCATGGAAGACGATTTAATATTCTTAATTAATCCGGACAATTGTTCTTGAGTTATATCTGTGTCAGGCAGATTGATACGAAGTTGCTCACCTATGACATTTGCCTGTCCGGTATAATAAAAAATAAACCTATCTTCCGGATTAATTTTCGATTGAAAATTATTAATTACTTTATTTATGTTCTCGAATTTTGAGATGTATTGATTTTCCTTACCATCAGCAGCTTCTGCCGTAAGGATTTTTATTTGTTCAAATGTTACTATAGCATTATCAAGAAGAAATTTTTGCAAACCTATAACTGCGTTATATCTTATTGACTTATCCTGAGTATCTTTGCTTATTCCGCTAATTATTAACGCATAGGTTTTTTCACGGTATATTTCATTACCTGCGGATTCTGCATTATTTGTGCAAAAATATAATGAAGTCATAAATATTACAGTATTCGATATGATGCTCTTTTTCATACAAGACCTTTCGCTCGCCGGAAGAACCATTCAAAGCTGAGGAGCAAACATAATAATCCCCACAAAAACCAGTTGGGCCAGATACTTGTGATGCAATTTGTATGACCGACCTGTGTCTGGGCATCAAATAAATTTACGATGTCTTTATTAATGTCATCAGCATATATATATGTGCCGTTAATCTGCCCGGCAAGAGCCTGCAGGAACTGCTCATTAAATCTCGTGTCACTCATTTCATTTTTTGGGAAAGGCAGGCTCATGGCAATCGGTTTTTCTCCGAGAAACAGGCCGCTCGTTTCCGCCTGGACAGAGGCAACGATTCTGTCTGTTGTTATGTCATCAACTTCTGCAACGTAATATCCTGATCCGGAAGGTTCCATTTTTAAAGTCTGTTCATTAAAGTTCAGAAGAACATTTGCCTGCTCTACGGGAGAAAAATCTTTGTCCCGGATGTATGCAGTGAATCTTACTTTATTTTCCCCCGAATTATTTCTTTCCGCGAACATTTCAATAGTTGCAGAACTGCCCGGAGTTTGACCAAGATTAGATGTCAGCCCGGACATAAGATTATACAGCCAGCCTCCCTGTTTGTCCTCGCGATAAAATGAAAAAAGCCTTGAAATATTCAAAAGGCAAACCTTTCCTCTGCCCGTGCGCTGGATAATCACTATCGGATTATCTCCGGACGAGACCAGCGTAGTCGAAGCAGGTTTGTTTTTATTGATATTGTAAAAAGGTGATACCTTAAAATCGTACATTGGAATGTCATCCTGAGAAAAAATTATCCCTCTGTTTCCTTCAGTTGTTAATTCGACTTGATTTGGTTCAGGAGACGGGAGCATTGGCTCATTCGCATCGAAAATAACCGGAATAAGCAGCTTTACTTTCGGATTCTTCCATCCTGCGGGACTATATTCATCTCTGCCGGGAAGAAGAACAAGACCGCCTCCTCTCTTGACAACGAAGTTGTATAAGCCGTCTATTTGTTCATCGGCAAGAGCATCTACACAGCAGCTTCCCAAAATTATAATGTCATATTTGTTAAATTCCTCTTTGGTTTCAGGTAATGTAACATAACCCAATTCCTTATTGACCATTGAGGACTGACTGACGTTTATGATAGCATCCAGTCCGAAATCGAGATGGATGCGCGGATCTGATGAAAGTACCTGCCGCAGTTTACCTGCATTAAATTCGGCGAACTGTGTATAAAATAAAACTTTAAGCTCCTCTTCATCCACAACTTCAATAAAAGTATTCTGAACATTATTTGCCTGATTGACTTCATTGCTGACCGGCTTTGCCCGGGCAGAAAGATTTTGAATGCCCAGAGTGTTTGCAGCGACTGTAAATTTCACAGGGACATCTTTACTTGTCTGGTCTTTTTCGTTTACAAATTCCTTTGCGGCGATATTGATTGAATCTATTACAATATTGTCTTTGAGAAGCTCTATTATAACCGAATCATCAGCCATGTTATTCGCGGCTGCTGTTATCTCAACATTATAAATCGAACCAATCATTGCTTTTAATGGAGCTTTAATTGTTTTTATTTCGACATCTGCTCCTTTTTGTTTAGAGCCCATACCGACTATTACAATCGGGAAATCATTCCTGAGAAGAGGAGAATATGCTGTTATATGCTGGTCGTCAGCCTGTCCATCTGTAAATATGACAGCGCCTTTCGTATCTGACTTGCCGGCTTCAGAAGCATTGTCAATAGTTTGTACTTTATCGTATCTGCCAAGCAAAGCAAGGATATTGTGTATATTCGTGCGTTTTCCCCAGCGTCGCAATAATTGCGTTGAGCCGCTGTGATATACGTCATTATCGAAACCAAGTATTTTATACTCAGGTTCGTCTTTGCCTGAAGAATGGAACTTTTCGTCGAAGACTTCCAAAGCAGAATCGAGTCTTGTTTTCTTTGCATTTTCAATGACAGACATACTTTCGCTCGTATCAAATAATACAAGGACGTTATTTCTTGAGAAAGTTTCTGCCAATTCGGAGTGTGATGGATTCCATAATATTACAATTAATGTCACAATCACAAGAAACTTAAGACCAATGAGAAATACTCTAAAAAGTCTGTACTTTTCTTTTTGAAGCTCATTGCAGCGAAATGCCAGGAAAACAAGTATCGCACTTATCGCTAATGCAGTTATTGCAGCAATATGTCCCGGATAATCTGCGAATATCATTTTTCACTAACTCCTGTATTATATTTAGCTGCATTCTCAAAAAAGTTGTTCTCAATCTCGAAAAATCTCAAATCAGAAGGTTCGTCTTCGATAGGCTGTTCCTTCCTTTTTTCAAGTTCGAAAGCAAGTGACCAGAATTGACGTGAAATTTCTCTTGGTGTATCAGCCTTACCTGCTCCTCCTTTTGTCAGAACATGACTGCCTGGATTTCTGTTATCACCTCCCTGTCCGGCTGTTGACCAGTGTGCACTGGCATTACTTTCAAGCAGACGTATAGCCGCTTCGAGAAGAGCCAGCATCTGCTCACGTTCAAGCTCTGTAAGCCCTTCATCAAGACTTTCAGCATCTTTTGTTAATCTCTCTGCGTTTTCCATTAATTTTTGTGCTAATTGTGATTCCTGGCTGCCTTGCAAACCTTTTTCGATAGCATTATCAGCCGATTCCAGTTTTTGTGAGGCTAAATCCATCATTTCAACAGTCTCATTTGTCTGTTCATTAAATTTTTCAGGCAGATATCGCATCTCGTCCATCTTTTTATTTATTTGTTCCATGTGTTCGAGAGCCTCGCTAAGATGTTCCTGTGTTTCGTTAGATACTTTTGAAATATTTGTTTCAGAATTTTGACTGATAGTATCTAATTTCTGTTGCAGTTGTGAGACATTACGCTGAAGTTCTGCCTGCCTTGCCTGAAGCATTTTTAGTTGTGCATCCGCAATAGTCTGGTTAGTGCTTTCTTGTTCTTGAGATTCACCTTGCTTGCTGCCTTTTCCCTGTCCTTCAGCGCCTTTGCCTTGTCCCTGAGATTCGCTTTGCTCGCTGCCTTTTCCCTGTCCTTCGCCGCCTTTGCCTTGTCCCTGAGATTCGCTTTGCTCGCTGCCTTTTCCCTGTCCTTCGCCGCCTTTGCCTTGTTCCTGAGATTCGCTTTGCTCGCTGCCTTTTCCCTGTCCTTCACCGCCTTTGCCTTGCCCCTGAGATTCGCTTTGCTCGCTGCCTTTTCCCTGTCCTTCGCCGCCTTTTCCCTGTCCTTCGCCGCCTTTGCCTTGTCCCTGAGATTCACCTTGTTCGCTGCCTTTTCCCTGATCTTCAGCCTGTGAATTTGCTTTGGCTCTTTCGTTGGTTTCTTTCTGCTGCTTTGCGACTTTCTCAAGATCCTTTTTTAATTCCTGCTGCTCCTGCTTGAGTTTTTCAATCTCATTTTGAGCTTTTTCAAGTTCATCCTCAAGGCGTTCTTCTTCTATTTCCGGCGGTTGTATCGATGCTCTTAGCTCCGATTTTTCCGGAGTTTCCTGTGGTACAGTTGTACCGCTTTCCGGAGGGGAATATTCATTTTCAAGTTCGAGAACAAATTTTCGCAGAATCCTGTAAGCTTCTTTCTCGGCTGACAGAGCTTCCGATGCATCGTATCGTTCCAGATAGCCGGAAGCCTTATCATAGTTGGCAAGTATCTGATTGAGCACAATTTTATGGGCATCAGTGAAATTGTTGTCAGGATTATCACGTAAGGCAGTTAATAAATTAATGCAATATTCGACGTCCTGATTTATTGAATCCAGTTTGGTTCGGTCATCTGAATGTATATTTGTTTTACTTTCTATGATCGACGTATTTTTCACTATTGCCCGTGTATATTCGAGCAGAGTCATCAGGTCTTCAGCAATTGCGCCGGGTATATTACTCTTGCCGCCTCCTGGTTTTAGATGCCATATTTGATGATAAGGCCTGATTTCAATAAAATAGATTTCACTGCCCGCAGCGTTTTTCTCTGTGGAAACTGCTGTTTTGATGTCTTCTGCCTGAGCATGGAACATAATACTGTCGCCAACTTCAAGGTTGTATTGTTCCAGTTCGAGAAGATGACTGAACCTGGCTTCGTTTGAGTCGGATTTAACCGGTATATCCAGTGAAATTGCTTTGTCTTTAGGAAACTCTGCAATAAACTTTGCCGAACTTAAACCAAAATCATCGGTAATTTCAAACTCAATCGGAATGCTGGAAACACTTGTCGCAAGATAGTCACCATCCGGAGAAATTAGTTTAAATTGCGGTGGATTATCTTTTTTCAATAATATTTTCAATGCGGTCACATTCTTGCTTTTCATCCCTTTATCATCGGTAAGATGAAACTCGACAGAGCCTTCCATATTTGCATTGAAAGTATGAGTGAATGTACTTTCGCCATTAATCTGGTTCTTTTTTGACAAGCCGCTCGGTTCAGTCAGCTCTATTTCGCTGAGGCTGCTTGTAGATTCGATATGTAATGTAACATCGCTGTTTTTGATAAGTTCGAGTTTGTTGTTCTTTATTTGTTCGGTATAATTTTTCAGGATATTATCATCTGAAATATTTTTGGGAAGTTTAATTTCAGCAGTTATACTCTTAATTTGCGGCGTTTCACGAATATCAATATTTTGCCACTGAGTCTGAACCTGTCCTGTTTCAAATCGATATTTGAATTGTCCCTTTTCCGGGAAAAATTCAGATATTTCGAATTTAGGTTCTTTTTCTGATTCAACAATCGGATGCAATTGTATTTCCTGATTATTCGAGTCCTGTGCAGCAGGTGTTATTATTAATTGGCCCTTTTCGGGAATACGGCCATTAATTTCCGCAGCCATAACAATCATCGTTTCAGGTTCGGAAACGATGTCTCCTGTAATCGGTTTTAGAGATGTAGCTGATACAGGCTCAACTGATGAAAATGGCACAGCAAGCCTGATTAAATATGTTTTTAAAAACGAGAGATTGTGCTGAATATATAAACCAACGATACTCATACCTAAAAATACGGAAACTGCTAAAGCGTAACCTCGCCATTTTTCAACGACAGAATCGAATCTGAATGATTCACTGTCTTTATTTACTCGCAAAATCAACTGCTCAGCGAGCGCTTTTGAGTATGGATAATCTGCTGTATTCTCGTAATATTCCATAGCTGCCACAAGCTGCTGATTGAAGCTGTTATTATTTTCTATAAAATTTGCGGCGTTTGTATAAGAAATTTGAACCAGCAGCAGCCGAGACAATTTATAAAGTAAAATCGAAGTTGCGGCTATCAGCAAAGCAAAAGCAAATAATCTGCCCAATGCTCCGAAATTCAGCTTATGGTCCAGCAGGATATAGCCGCCTATATAAAAACATGCGAAGAGCAGGCAAATCGCGGCGGTTTTAAGTACAGCTATCGCAGCGAGCCATCTCCTTACTTTTGAGACTCGCGATACAAGAAAATCAAGTTCTTCGTTAATAGCCATAATAGAACCTTTCCTATCTTTTCATTCTATTCGCGGCAAACGATTCAATTATCAGCAGGGCGATTAATACCCAGGCAATATATTTCCAGACAGGCAATTTCTCTTTTAGACGAAAACCATTGGCGGTAACCATGCTATTTATTTCTTTTCCTGAAAAAACTCTTCTGATTGCACTATCAATTTCTTCAGCGGAAGGTTTTGTTATGTTTGTCTCTCCCGGCGGCAAATTGATTCCCGCATATAGTATTGGCTCGCCAAGAGTTTTAATCCAGCCTGTATCATCGGATTCCGGGACCATGATGAAAGTATCCCGCATAGCAGCAAGCTGTTTTTGTCCATTGCAGTTCTGTATCATAATCTGTTTTTGCCTGTCTTTATCTGTTTGGGCATTGTCTATTGGTAAGATTATTTTCTCATCACATGCAAAACTGGAGTTTATTAATTTGTTCTGTTCTCCTAACAGGCACTGACACAGTGCAGCCGAGGCGCTCGATTTCAATAAAGAGCCCAAAGAATTATCAAGGCTCGAATTAACCAGTATGCATGTACCGCTGCCATGCTTTATGTAATAGATAAATCCGGCATCATTCTGATAACGCCATAAACAAGCGCTTTCCGGCAGATTCTGGCAATCCCAGTATCCGTAAAGCGGTATTTTGTCTATTCTGTAATTTGACAATGCCTTTACAGCATCATTATCCAGGCTGAACAATTGCTCCGAATCCGCCTTAATCTCAAGATATATCTGCTTTTTTATGCACTTGACCGGTAAGGCGGGAAGAATTTTCTGCTGCCAGAGTTTTTGTGCAGTTTTACCAACAGGCTCATCAGTCAGGAAAAAAATCGCTCTGCCGCCGGTATCGATAAAATCAGAAAGAGATTTTGTAAAATTTTCTAATGCATCCGGAATTTTCGGACAAACGAATATATTAGCCCACCTGAGATAGGCAGAATCCATACTAATCATCGGAATCCGTTTGATATTATATTTATTGGATGAACCGGTTTCTGAAAGAGTATGAACTGCAGTCTCTAATAAAAACATTTCATCTTGCTCAGTTTCTACTAAAAGGACATTCCTGGTGCTTTGTTTTGGCAATTGAACAGCCAGATAATACTTATCATCCTCAATTAGATTATCATACGGTGTTAAAATCAGTTCTATCGGAATAAAAGAACGCGAATCCCTGATGAAATCAGCTTCTATTACCAAAGGATAGTTTCCTGACTGGCCGGGATTCAAATCGATATCGAAAGAAGCAATTTTTTCTTTTTCAATTATTGCGTACAGATTTCTGTTTTGATGTGTTTGACCATTATTATTAATAGTGACATTAACAGAAAGTGTATTATTTTTATAATCAGAAGCGTCAGCACTGATTATAGAAGCATTGTTGACAGGTCCGGAAGACGTAATTATCTTATAATCGATATTATCTACAAACGCCGGTTCCTGTATATTTAAAAACTGCTGCATGATGCTCTCTGTAAAATCGCTGATTACATAAGCAGATATATATCCGTCACGTTCATTATTATTTCTGCCGCTTATGCCGGAGATGAATGCTCCGAGGTTTGCTCTTTTTGTTTTAATATTCATAGATTGAACCATTGCCAGAGCCTGCTGTTTGCCTAAGCCATAATTCCAGTTTCCTGACACTAATGAACAGATATTAAATACTGCATCCGATTTGGCAGACACGATATAATCAATTGCAGAATCTTTCATTTGCTCAAAATATGAATCGCTGCCGTCTTTATATGCCATAGAAGCAGAATCGTCGAGTCCCAAATAATAAATGTTATGACCTTTCTTCGGCTCAGTCTTTTTAAATATGATTGGCTGTGCAAACAGGAAAGCAATCATTATGATTATTGCGCATCGCAGAAATAGTATCAGCAAATCCCGCAAATGTCTTCGGGAGTGACTTTCTATCTGGCTGCTTTTCAGGAACTGGAGCATTGTAAAAGGAACGCGCTTGTATCGCGGCTTGGCGAGAAAATGCGCGAGAACAGGTCCGGCTACCGCTATGACTCCAAACAGAAATGTCCACGCTGCAAAACTCATCTCATCCTCTTACGTTTGGCAAGGTAAGCTATTATAGCTCTGTCTAAAGGCATTGATGTGTCGAGAAGGCAATAATCCACATTACTCCTGCCCGCTGTCTTGGAAATTTCATCCAGAAATTCCGTGACACACTCACTATATTTCTGCTTGAACGATTGTGGAAATGTGCGGATTTTTTCACCTGATTCCAAATCCTCGAACTGTATCAAACCGTCATAATCAAGATTTATCTCCTGGTGGTCAAGAGTCTGAAAAAGAATAACATCATGCCGAAGGAACTTCAAATGAGACAATCCCTTAAAAATATTGCCTTTGTCGTCAAGTAAATCTGAAATTAAAATAACAAGACCCCTGCGTTTTGTTGTATCAGCGAGTGCATGAAGAACATCGGCGAGGTTTGTTTGTCCATCAGGCTGGTTGTATTGCAGTGTTGATAGAATTACATTCAGATGTGTGCGGCGAGAGCTTGCAGGAATGCGTTTTTTCACTTTATCGGCAAACAGGAGCAAAGAAGCGCTATCGCCCTGACCAAGCATTAGGTAGCTTAGAGCGGCAGCCAGAAATGAACCGTACCTGCTTTTGCTGACAGAGCCTTTCCCTGAAAAAGTCATGCTTTTACTGCTGTCTAAAAGAATATAAACAATAGTATTTGTTTCCTGCTGGAAACGCTTTATGTAGAGTTTGTCGCTTCGTCCGAAAACCTTCCAGTCAACGAATTTCAGTTCATCGCCGGAGTGATATTGTCTGTGATCGCTGTATTCAACACTGAATCCATGAAAAGGGCTTGGATGCAAACCGGCAAAGAATCCCTCGACAGCACAGCGTGCAACAAGCTCCATATTTGCCAGCTTGCTCAAAAATAACGGGTCAAGATATTCACGGCTGTATTTCAATGTCCTATTCCTCTAAAAAAGCACGATTTTTCGAAAATCCATTTTAATAAATTTCTGCTTATTTCGGCAGTGGAACATTTTCTACAAGGTCATCGAGTATCTTTTCAACACTGACGCCATCGGCTTCGGCATCGAAATTTGTAATAATCCGGTGTCGCAGTACAAGTTTACTTACATCCCTGACATCGTCAAAACTCGCAGTTATGCGTCCTTTTATAAGCGCAAGAGCTTTTGCGCCAAGTGTCATGAACTGGCCGGCCCTTGGACCAGCGCCCCATTTAAGATACTTCTTTACCATCCATGTTGCAGTCTTGCTGGTCGGGCGGGTTGCACGTGCGAGATTTATACAATACGCAATAACTGTGTCGCTTACGGGCGCCATGCGGACTATTTCCTGGAAAAGGAGCATATTATGTCTGTCCAGAACGGTTTGAGTGTCTTTTTTCCTGCCGGTAGTGGTCTGCTTAACAATCATGTGTTCTTCTTTGGCAGAAGGGTAGTCTATATAAATCATAAACATAAACCTGTCTAGAGCGGCTTCAGGCAAAGGATATGTACCTTCCTGCTCGATCGGATTTTGTGTTGCCAGGACGAAAAAAGGCTCTTCAAGCTTATAAGTCTGGCCAGATACGGTTACTTCCCTTTCCTGCATAGCCTGTAAAAGCGCAGCCTGGGTCTTTGGAGGCGTTCGGTTTATTTCATCAGCCAGAACTACATTGGAAAAAATAGGCCCCTTTACAAACTCGAACTTTCTTTTATGTGATTGAGGGTCACGCTGAATTATATCAGCTCCCGTAATATCCGAAGGCATTAAATCGGGCGTAAATTGTATCCTGTTAAAGCTCAGGCTCATAGCATCCGCGACAGAATGCACCATAAGAGTCTTGGCAAGGCCCGGTACACCCTGCACAATGCAATGCCCTCCGGCGAGCATACAGCAGAGCATCGAATCGATTACGCTTTCCTGGCCTATTATGACCTTGTGTATCTGGTGTTTCAGCTCGATGTATCCCTTGTGCAGGCTTGCAATTAACTGTGCTTCGTTAACAGAAGCGTTTTGTACTGCTTCAGAATTAGTTTTCACATGTGTTTCAACTTTATTCTCAAGCTGCTGTTCCGCTGGTTGTTCCATACGCCTATCCCTTAAATAAATAGTCAACAACTATCTCTATTATAAAGAATTGCTCGAAAAATTCAAATGATAAAATAGAGAACCGTTACACTAAAAAACAGATTAGAACACAGGATAATGTATAAAAAACTTATCTTATACACCAAATCTGTATTAAGAAGTTCTTTTCTTTTGATATAGACGTAAAAGTGAGGATTTTGTAACAAAAAATCTTTAAATATTGTTAATTTTTTGTGTATATATGCGGATTTTCAGCAATAATTTTTACGATTCAGAATCTTGAGTTTTCTGTTTAATGTATTTTGATGTGCGAAGGGCGGCATCTTTGCCTAAATCAATACATTTATGCATGCCGGAGTTGAAGGATTTAACAAATTCCTGAGAATCGAAGTTTGCAAATGCAGTCTGTACTGCGTTTTGCTCAATATTTTGGCCAGGTTCAGCATCAGGTTGAGGGGCAAGCATATAAACGGCGGTGGCAAAACCGGCAAAATACAGAATAAACATGAAAATAAGTTTTGATCTCCAGCCCTTCACTAAGTTTCTCTCCTCCTAAAAGAGGTTATTATAAATTTCTGAGGTTGAAAATGTCTAAAAGGACTTAAGTCAAGAAAAAACGAAAAACTTTAATTTACTTAAGCTCATTTTAGTTACTTTTATTCCAATGCTTCTATATATATAAGTAAGAAATAAAAAGGAATTATCCAAATTATTTGTGAAATAACAGTAATATTTATAAGTAATATTGTGTTAAGTCGGTTAATAATTGTATAATTAAAATAGTTTGCAGTATCTGTACATATTTCAGGAAGAATAGGATTTGGCAGAATGAACTGTAAAACATGCAAAACAGGAGAATCAATCATGAAAAAAGAAAAAATTAAGCGGATATATTCTAAACATAAGGGTTTTACATTGATTGAACTTTTAGTTGTTATTGCAATCATAGCGGTTCTGCTTGCAATTTTAATGCCTTCTTTGCAAAAGGTTAGAAAACAGGCACAGGGTATTGTCTGTCAGTCTAATCTGAAACAATATGGTATAGCTATGAATATGTATCTGGATAGCAATGACAATACATTTCCTTATGTGAATACATGGCTTTTCAACGATAATCCATGGGGTTGTCAATGGCACGATGCCAGAAGGAATTTAGAGCTGAAACCGGAACTTGCAGGATGCTTGTGGTCTTATCTGAAAGACAAAGATATACATTTGTGCCCAACATTCGAGACCCTTGCAAAGCAGGTAGGTAATTGTCCTAAAGTATGTCAGGGAGCGTATCCAATTGAACCTCAGTATGGCTATGTTTTAAATGCATACCTCAATGGTGATATGGCTAGCAGGGTTCCGGCTCAATATAAATCTGCTCTTGAAAGGGCAAAAAAAGACATAGGAGTAAAGAATCCCTCCAAGGTATATCTGTTTTCGGAGGAGAATTCATGGAAGATAGATGGTCTTAGTAACGATTTCTTTAACGATAACAGCCTTCATGCTCTTCCAGAGCCTACTATTGATGATTGCCTGGCTACTTTCCATAATACTTCATCAGGAAAAATTGATTCGGGAGTAGCAAATGCAGTATTTGTAGATGGTCATGTTGATACAGCAGATCCAAGACCGCTTGGTAATTCATTTGTATTAAGCTGGCCGGGAGGAACACCGACTCCGAAATGGTAATAAACGCTAATACTATCAAAAATAGTGTTGCAATATATTGTTTGATAGTGTTATAATTTTAAATGTTTGCAGTATTATTATATTTCGATCGGCAAAATTGGTATTGGGAAATAAACTGTAAAGTAAATGAAATCGGGAGACACAATTATGAACAGAAAGAAAATCGAGAGGACGTTACACAGGCGAGATGGTTTTACATTGATTGAGCTTCTGGTGGTTATCGCCATAATAGCAGTACTTCTTGCAATTTTAATGCCATCACTCCAAAAAGTCAGGAGGCAGGCACAGGAAATTCTCTGCAGAAACAACCTGAAACAATATGCATATGCAGACAGGATGTATCTGGATGATAACAAAGGCAACTTTCCTGATCCGGCAAGATGGCTCTTTAACGATGGAAGAATCAACAATTGTGATTGGCATGACAAAAGGATAAATCTTGAAGACATGCCTAAGCTTGCGGGTAGTTTATGGCCCTACCTTAAAGACAAAGATATACATCTTTGCCCGGTATTTAGCAGTACAGCAAGAGCAGTGGGTGATTGTGATGTCTGTCATGGCAAAGGTAAAATCCCGATAGAACCTATATATAGTTATAACATGAATGCCTATCTTGGCGGCTGTATATATGGAGCATCTGTTACACCAACAAAATACCAAAGTCTCGTACAAAATGCTGTCAAAGAAACAGGAGTTAAAAATCCGTCCAAGGTAATTCTGTTTTCTGAAGAAAACACATGGAAGATTGATGGTCTCAATAATAACTCATTTAATGATACTGTTTTATTTTGTGTTCCTAATAGCAGTTTCCATTCACTTGCAACGTTCCATGAGACATCTTTGAAAAATTTGAATAATGGTGTAGCATATGCGGCATTTGTAGATCAGCATGTTGAGAGTGCTTCGGCATATCCGGCAACCCCTGCACCATCAAATTCCTTTAAAATGTGCTGGCCGGGTGGAGCACCCATTCCATCATGGTAAGACAGGTTGAAACTAAGGAAGTACTTCTCTAAGATTTTGACAAACAATTGCAATCTGATCTTTTGAGAGGTTGTTGTAGAACGGCAGGGCGATGGTGCTTTCGCAAACCTCTTCAGTAAGTGGAAAATCACCCTGTTTATAACCGAATTGCTCTACCATAAATGGTATAAGGTGAACAGGAGGGAAATAATTGCTAACTTGAATTCCTTTGTTTGTCATTTTTTCCAGAATCATCTCTCGATTCTCACGAGAAGATTCTGCCAGACGTACAACAAAAACAAACCAGCTTATATCACATCCTTCAGCAGCTTTCGGTACAATCAATCTGTCTTCATCGGATAACATTTCCTGATACCATTTTGCAACCTGATTTCGTTTGGCTTTGATTTCATCTATACGGGAAAGCTGGGTGATTCCGAGTGCGCAGTTTATATCACTCAGCCTGAAATTATATCCAAGTCGCTGGTGACTCAGCCAGCCAGCATTTTTATCCCTTCCCTGATTGCGCAGGGACACGCATAAATCTGCTATGGTTTCATCGTCAGTAAGAATCATGCCGCCTTCACCTGTGGTTATTTGCTTATTGGGATAAAAACCAAAAACGCTGGTTTTGCCAAAAGTTCCCGCCATTTTTCCATTCAATGATGAGCCGAGAGCTTCACAACAGTCTTCAATTACAGGAAGATTATGTTTGTCTGCAATTTCGCAAATCTTATCGAAGCCCGCCGGATTTCCGAAAATCTCGACCGGCAAGATGGCTTTTGTTTTGTTTGTAATTGCAGACTCAATTTTTGACGCGTCAATATTGAGACTTATCGGATTAATATCAACAAAAACAGGTTTTGCACCGGTCATCATTATGGAAGTTGCCGATGCAATAAATGTGAATGGTGTCGTAATTACTTCATCACCGTCTTTTATGCCCATTGCTGAAAGGGACAGAAATAAGCCGCTCGTGCCGCTATTGACCGCGACCGCTCGTTTCCTTCCAATGTACTTCGCAAAGATTTGCTCGAACTCGCCCAATTTAGGACCGAGCGAGAGATTTGGACTGCGAAGCACCGAACTAACTGCTTCGATTTCCTTTTCGGTAATATCAGGTCGTGACAAATATATCTGCATAAAAAATATTCCTGAAAAAAATTATTAAGATTGTATATTCTATCGGCATTAAATCAAAAACATTTTCAAGTTTTAGTCTGAAAGGAAAGAATAGTGTGATTATAGGACGTGCATTTTCCATAAAAGTAATTTATTTGTTGTAAATAATATAATCGTACTTATCTGCTAAATCCGCATCCCTTTATAGCCGAAAAAATAGCATAAGAACGAGAAACTAAACGGAAGCAGGGTTTATAAAAGCTTTTTCAGGAATCAATAAAATGGCAAAGGGTAAAAATGTATTAACGACCGGTGATGTGGCGAAAATATGTCATGTTGCACCTCGAACAGTTTCCAAATGGTTTGATAACGGCCAGTTAAAAGGATATCGCATACCTGGCAGCAAAGACAGAAGGATTCCTGTAAGTGAGCTGATGCGCTTTATGAAAGTGCATAATATGCCGACTGCGGGACTGACAGTCGGAAAAATCCGCGTGCTCATAGCAGACAGTAATCATGTAACTGCTTTGACACTGGCGGAAGCTCTGAAAAACAAAGCTGATTACGATGTGCAGATTGTACGCAGTAATTTCGAGACAGGAGCTGTTGTAGAGAAATTCGCGCCTCATGTTCTTTTAATCAGTCTTCTTGCAGATGGAATAGACTCCGCTGATGTATGCAGGGGGATTCGTTCCAATGAAGAGTCACAAACCATTAAAATTGTTGCACTTGTCAATAACCTGAGCAATTCAGAAGCGGCAGCGCTTATGCAAAAAGGTTTCGATGGCTTTGTTTCTTATTCTGATGATGTTATAGAAGTTATAAAAAGGATTGAAGAAGTTACAGCGATTATTTATTAATTTCAAATACTCTTTTTTTTATAGCATTTGAGTTTAAACTGAACTTTTGCAAAACTCTTATTTAAATATACGTCACTTGTTTGGGCAGTTCACCCATATTCATTTCTGTGTAAAATATCAGGGATTCTTGTCATTTAATAAACATTACCATGATGGCAATGCTGCATCTTAAAAATTCAGTTTGTTAGAGGCTCTTATGACATTTTACTTGACTTTCCTCTTTATATTTCCAATAATGCTTTGTGAATTGTAAGTGAGTTTTGGGAATATTACTATGACAAAAATGGATTTCATGTGCGGAATGAAATAAATGTTCGCTATGTATAATTGCCCGACATGCAGGATACCTTTAAAAAGAAATTCAGGCTTATTCGGAGTTTCATGGATATGCCCAGCCTGTTCAGGGAAAGGTGTTTCATTAAGTATTTTAAGGAAGGCTGTTCCTAATCCTGTTGTAAATGAATTCTGGAGGAAAGTAAAATCTCGGGAATATTCCCGCAAAAGACGTTGTCCTGCCTGTAAATCACCCATGTCTGAAGTACCTGTTTTGAAAAAAGAAAAAGATATGTATCTTGATGTTTGTGAAACGTGTTATTTTATTTGGTTTGATGCAAATGAGTTTGAAACTTTACCGAAAAATGAGATATCCGGGACAAAGGAGAAAGAACAATTACCTTTGAAAGCACGAAAAGTTCTGGCTAAATTGGAGATTGAATCCTTAGCAAATAAACAAAGAAAAGAAAGCGAAGTCAATGACAGATTATGGCAGGAAGGGATAGAGCTGCTGATAGACGCTGCATTGATTGCATTTTTTTCGTCGTTATAAACACAATAAAAATCCAGTAATCTATAATATATGATTAACACAATAATAAACCGACTCGAAAGAGATATTAAACAAGTATCTGGTAGTAAAGAACCCAAACCGGAAAGACGATACCATAAGCATGACCAGTATATATGTTACGGATTAAAGACGCAGGATTTTCATCAAATGATGAAGGAATATCGCACGCGGTTTCTCGAATTTTCTCTCCAACAAAGACTGGAACTTGCGGCTAAGCTCTTAGGAAAACATATAGGCGAACTTGGTCACGCGGGGATTTATGTTCTTCAGATAAGTGCAAAACTAATAGAGCCGAAACATTTTCCTGTTTTGGATAAAATCGGAGAGGACTTCAAAAGCTGGTCTCACGTGGATTATTTCAGTACAAAAGTTACTCCGCCAATATTATTTAACTATCCCGGGCAAATGCTCGATTTCCTGAATAAATGGAATAGTTCACCGAATCGATTCAAACGCAGAGCCAGTGTCGTAACATTTATTCAGGATGTTGCAAAGTCGGGAAAGTTTTTAGATGATGCCTTGAGACTGTGCGAGAACCTTGTCCGGGACGAAGAAGATATTGTAAGAAAAGGTGTAGGCTGGACTCTGAAAGTAAATATGCGCTATGCACAAGGTCGTGTGCTTGAATATATTAAAGACCTGCGCAGGAGAGGCGTTTCATCAACTATAACTCTTTATGCAATCGAAAAACTCACCCCTGAAATCCGTAAAGAAGTTCTTGCTGTAAAGAAGCAGTAAAATATTTTACAAAACTTTTACTTGCCAATTTTTATAACATGTACCAGAATTTATATTGTTTACAGAATCTTTGATATGATGAAACTGAGTAATGTAAATTGAAAATATCTGTTATGAGATTTTTTTGTCAACCATTAAGCTGTGTGACTCGTCTATATTTATGTAAGTTATCTTGTCTAAGACAAGTAAATAAAGTATGAGAGAGAAAAAAATTAGAAAGGGGAAAAAATGAACAGCAAAAAGAACACTAAAATAACGGTTATTATATTGTTTTGTGCCTGCTGTGCGGCTTTTGCTGAGCCGTCTTTGACAATATATAACCAGGATTTTGCGGTCGTTCGGGACCAGTTGAATCTCAGTCTTAAAACAGGTGAGAATAAAGTAAGCGTAACAGACATTACCGCACATCTTGAGCCGGATTCAGTGATTCTTCGTGATCCGACCGGCAAGCGCGATCTGCAAATTCTCGAACAGAACTATCGTTCCGACCCGATTTCTGAGGGACTTTTGCTGTCTCTGTATGAGGGACAGGAAATTGATTTTTTAATCAATTCTGCTGACGGCAAAAACCAGACTGTGCGAGGGAAAATTATCAGAAGCGGTTATGTTCCGCACCAGTTGGGCATACAGCGCTACGGCTCAAGCTACAGTCAAAGACAATATGATTACAGCACAAACACGCAGCCTGTAATCCTTGTTAACGGACAATTAAGATTCAGCTTGCCCGGGCAGCCTTTATTTCCATCTCTTTCGGATGATACTATCTTAAAGCCCACAATTGACTGGATTCTTAATACAAACAGAGATGGTAAACTCGATGCAGAGTTGAGCTATGTAACAGGCGGCATGAGCTGGAAAGCTGACTATAGTATGCTCTCACATGATTCCGAAGACAAAATTGATGTTATCGGCTGGGTCACAGTAGATAATCAATCAGGCAAGACTTTCGAGAATGCGAAGATTAAACTTATGGCTGGTGACGTGAGTAAAATTCAAAATAACCAGGAGCGGTATGAATATGCTGCAAGAAGCAGTTTTATAGCGGATGAAAGTATGCCGGCTACTGTTTCGGAAAAAGCTTTTGAAGATTATCATCTCTATACATTAGCTCGCAAGACAACGCTTCGCGACCGGCAGACAAAACAGGTAGAATTCCTTCGGGCTGAGGACGTTACAGCAAAACGTATATATGTTTACAACGGCGCAAGAATCGATTGGAACCGGTATCGGGGCTGGGATGCTGACAGTTTGAGACGCAACAGAGACTATGGAACAGAATGCAATCCGAAGGTCTGGATTATGAAGGAATTTGAAAACTCCAAAGAAAATCATCTGGGTATTCCTTTGCCGCGAGGTATTGTTCGTTTCTATCGGCAGGATGACGACAGCCAGCTTGAGTTTACAGGTGAAAATATTATCGATCATACACCGAAGGATGAAACTGTTCGTGTTTATACAGGAAACGCATTTGACCTGGTTGGAGAAAGAAAAAGAACTGATTATCAAATTTCTACGTCCAATGATTGGCTTGATGAATCTTTTGAAATTAAAGTACGCAACCATAAGGAAAAAGATACTGTAGAAATAAGAGTAGTTGAGAATTTATATCGCTGGATTAATTGGAATATTACAGAAAAATCGGACACATTCACCAAGACCGACAGCCAGACTATTGAATTCCGGATTTTACTTAAGCCGGATGAAGAAAAGGTCATTACCTATAAAGTGCATTATACATGGTAAACTATTTTGTTGTTTACAACTGCTTGATTATTGTGCAAAACAATTGTGTTAGTTCTGGTTTGCTGAAGCGCAGTAAAAAAGAAATTGCAGATGAAAAACGATTTTTCTTCGTTAAAACCACTGTTTTTTAATGATTTTTTTATTATTTTTTCAAATTTTATTTTTTTCTGCAACTAACCAGTTTTTCAAACGTCTTAATAATATAATCCGGCTGCAATTATTTATTTATGTGGAGCCTGGTGAAGTATTTTAAATGGGAATACGGAGATAATGTGGATGAATGTAAATTTTTTGTAAAAAAACGAAGATTTTCAGAAAATAATTGACATTTTCACATACCGAGTATAATAGTTCTTAGATAAAAATAAATAAGGCGAGAAATCATAGCCTATTCTATTTGGTTAGGAGTAAAATAAAATGTTACTTCAAAGAAATGGTTTTTTTAGTCTATGGCGGATAGTAGTCATAGTGTTTTTTCTCATTTCTACTGCTATTTGCCAGTCACAAAAACCCGATCCGAGAGCTGAAAAATACTTTAATTTACTGATTCAAAATCCAGTCGGAGACTACCTTTACGACAGCTTTTATGATGCCTGGCTTGATACCGGCACAGTTGAAAGCCTGGAAACATTCCTTAAGCAATATTCCAAAGACTCTTCAGGTTCCACTGGATCGCTGCTGCTTGCGTATTTCTATGAAAGACAGGGTAAAGACTCTGAGGCTCTGGAGTTTTATCAAAAGGCAGCAGAAACCGGCAAAACTCCCAATCCCGACCTTTTATATCAAAAAGCTTCTCTTGAAGCAAGGCTGCTTGATATTGAATCTGCAATTTCAGATTTAAATACCGCCGCGGATTATATCGAAAAAACGGCAAAAAATTCTGCTCAGGTTGCTGAGTTAAATATTAAAATAGGTAAATTATTGGGGCGGCTTTATATACGAAATGATAAAAAAGAAGATGCCGCCAAAACATGGGAGAAACTCATTCAGACTTACCCGGATGACGAAGATCTGTTTGAGGATTTAATTGAACTTCAGTTGTCTGAAGGGCTTTACGAACAGGCTTTGGAAACAAGTGACCGTTTGCTGAAAAAGACCAAAGACAACTATAAACTGGTAATGCGACAGCTTCGTAAGGCTGATATTTATCAATACAGCGGCAAGAGTGAACAAGCTCTGGATTTGTACGCTAAAACGTTAGAGCTTGTCGGGCAGGGCACATGGCTGGAAAATCAGATTTGCTCGCAGATAGAGCGTGTTTTCAGGCGGGAAGATAATATCAGGGCTCTTCGTGAGTTCTGGGAGAAATTTATTGAAGCTGAGCCGCAGCGAATAAGTATCAAAAAGCGTTTCGGGCAATTGCTTCTGCAGTTTGGTGAATTTGACGAAGCTCTGAATTTATTTCAGGAAATAGTGCGAATTACACCCGGAGAGAAGCAAAACCAGCAAACATATATAAACGCTCTGAAGTCAACTTCACAGACTGAAAAAGCAGTCGAGATGATGAAACAGCTTTGTCAGCGAAATCCTGATGATCGTGAACTTTTGATTGAACTGGCAGATTTATATTATTTGAATCGTGATGCCCAGGCTGTTATCGAAACGCTGGAAGCGTTTCTGGATAAATCGGATAAATCCGAGTATGTTTTTCTGCGTGTTGCAAGATTACTTGAAAATTATGGCTATAAAGAAAAAACGCTTGAGGTTTTTGAGAAGCTTCTGGCTCAGGCTCCGGACAGCCTGACTGCAAAAGAAGCCTATGCAGAGATTTTATATCGTTATGATCAGAAAGAAAAAGCTCTTGAAATATGGGATAAGATAGCGCTGACTGGTGATATGCAGACACTTCTTCGCATCGCAAAAATCGCAGGCACAAGGGGATTTGAGGAATCTTCCTTAAGCTGGCTTGAAGCACGATACGATGAATTTGAAAATGACATTTCGTTTTTATATCAGCTTTGCGAGGAAGCGATTCGCCAGGGATTATATGAAAAGAGCCTTCCATGGCTGCAAAAGCAGTTATTAATGTCAGATCGTATATCACTTATACAAGCCTCTGTTAAACAGAGATTGCTTATAGAAAAAAACAAAGGCACTATTGAAAAGACAATATCCGAGCTTAAATCGCAAAAACAACGAACAATTCAGGAGACTTGCCTGTTATCAGAGTTACTGGAATATTGTCATCTTTCGGACGAAGCACAGAGCGTACTTGGTGAATTTATTCCTGATGCAAATAATTCTAATACACAGGATACAAGAAGAAATGCGCATCATGAAATAGCGCTTCAGCAAAAAATACATTTGTTCAGTGCCGGCAGGCAATGGGACAAAGCTGCCGAATGTACAAAGGAACTGATAGAACTGAAAGGAACTCACGAATCATCTTATGTGCGGGAACTGATTAGCCTGTACGAGAAATCAGGACAATCACGTACAGCCCTTGAGTGGATACCGGTTTGGAAGAAATCCTCGCCCGGCAGTACAGAACCGATACTGACCGAATCGAGAATTTTAAGAAGGCTGTATGAAATAGATACGGCTATCGAAAAATTGCGGGCTGCAGATCAGTTATTTGAGAATAATAAGGAAATCATGGCGGAACTGGCTCTGCTGTATCGCTCTTCAAACAAAAATGCGCAGGCTTATCGTATTCTTTGGCGTCTTTATGACGAAGCTGAGGACATTTCGGACAAACTTGATTATATGCGCGATATTGCAGCGGTATCCCGGAATATGGGAAATTCCGATGCTCTTATAGAGAAATTACTGGAACGCAGGAATAGTGACCGGACTTCGGTAATACCGCTGCTTGCGATGTCTGAAGTTTATCGCCAAATGGGTAAACATGAAGAACGCCTTCAGGTTTTGATGGAGGCGGCCAGGTTAAGGCCGAATGATGTCTCATTATTGCATGAAATTGCGCGTATCGAGGAATCGGAAGGATTTTGGGAACAGGCAATCGAGACTTTACAGCAGGCTATGCTGCTTGATGCAACTGCTTCCACAAAGCAAAAACTTGCCCGGCTTTATATTCAATACGGCAGTGAGGAACAGGGATTCGATATTCTTTATGGTTTGAGCGAGAGTGCAAATATTAATCCTCGCGATGCGCAAACTACAGCCGAAACAATGATAGCCGGAACAAATTTCGAGTTGGCGGGAAAATTTCTCGAAGAAGTTCTGACACAGCATCCACAGGATTATAAACTGGCATTTCTTTATGCTATGTGTCTTGAGGAAAATGGCGAATATGAACAAGCTTTAGAGAATTTTTTTCAAATTCTTGAAATAAAGCAGGAAATTCCGGGTAATACCGCACAAAGTCTTCTCTCACAGAGAACAGGCTCATTGGACTATCTTGGGAAGATTCTGCCTCCCGGAGCGATAGAAATTCTCAGTTTACAGCAAATTTTCAGTCAGGCATATCGTTATCAGAGGCAATATAATAATCTTCCCTACTGGTATATGGGTTCGAGGTCATCACAATCACAAACTATCGATTTACCTCCGACAGTTGATGACTTGCCGGGTTTTGCTATGGCTCATATTCTTTCATTGGGTAAGATGCTTAATGAAGCTGATAAAACCGCTGGAATTGCGGATGAATTGAAAAATAAAATTAAGAAATATTTTGCAAACGATTCTTTATTTGGTCAGTTTTCGTCTTTAGACTTTATACTCGACATGGACCAGTTTAACTTTGATAATTTGAGCGGTTCAATATCAGAACTGGTAAAGAAATATCCCGAAAACGAATCTCTTCTGGGCTTATATGCCATGTATATTTCAGATAGCGCAATAAATAGTAACCAACAGGAAATTCGCCGAGTGTTTGATACTCTCAAAAAGAATTATCCTCAATTGGCCTGCACTATGGGACTCTGGTACGGCTCAAGAGAAAAAACTGCTTCTGATATTCTTGAAGAATCGTTTAATTTGCTTAAAAATATTACAAATCTGTCAGATTATGAAGTGTCAAGATATGCGCAGGTTTTAAGGGCGCAGGATAATATTCTATCACAGCCGCAGAAGTCACTTATAACAGAGAAAATGATAAGCTGGTACGATAAGGAAAACCTGCAATCTCCGCAAAATCAAAGCAGTAATCTGTTTTATAGTATCGCCGGTGCCTTAATTAACGGAGGCGACGTAGATAGATTCATTAATATACTTAATAAAGAAGTTGCTAATTTTAGAAAACGTGCTGTACAGAATCCGCAGGTTCAGGTTAACCAGCTTAACCAGCTTAACCAGGTTTTTATATCGTCTGGCTCGTTTTCCAGAGGTCAGATGCAGATGCCGGAATTGAATTATCCGCCTTATAATTTACCGGATTTCCCGAATGTAATAACACAACTATTTTTTCAGAGAAGCAGCGAATATGCGGCCTTTTTTGAAAAGCTTCTGAATTCTGAAAACATCGATTCATTTATTTCCAAGCTTGAAGATCCGATTCTTAAATCGATAGTTTATATAGCCGCTAATAATGAAAATAAAGCGTTGGAAATTCTTAATGAACAAATTGAAGCTCAAACAAAATCAGTTTCTGCGCATATAATAACGGCGACTATACTTGCCAAACAGAACAAAAAAGAACAGGCGATTATTATGCTCGGAAAAGCTGCATCACCTGATTTGGACGCTTCAGTGCAGCAGGTACTTGATAGCGCTATGGTTTCTTATTCGCTTGGGCTTGACTTAAAAACAATTCCTGAAGCCCTTGAATCGGCGCGCAATGCTGCAGTACGTCTTGGCAAAAGTCAATTCTCACAGTCATATCGAGATGTGCTTATACAGGCAATGGGGAATCTCGGATTGGGTGATGAGGCACGGCAGCTTGCCAGAAGATATGTATCTGCACAAAGTACTGCCGGTGCATTTACGCAGGGTATGTACACGATACTGGGGAGAACTACCGATTTATCTGCTCAGCAGTACAATAGAATCGTTGAAATGTTTCGCGAAGAGAAGAAAGAACCTGCGATGCGATTATTGCTGTCGGACCTGAAGTTTATTGCGGGCGAATCTCTGCTGCCTGACAGGAGCAATGAAAGTTCGAATATAAATGACCGACTGTCTCTTGTACATGCATATAAAGTTGAAGATAAAATTATCGAATTATCTGACCCGTCCCCGACACGGAGCGTGCGCAAACTGCTCATTTTCGCACGTTTATGCGACTTGCTGGGTAAAAAAGAAAGAGCGAAACAGGTTTATGAAGAAATCCTGCGGATAAAGCCGAATGAGTTCGGGGCAGGAGTTTGGCTGGCATTCTTAAGTGCTGCTGATGATCCCGATAAATCTGTTGAATGTCTCCTGGCGATTGATAATCGTTATCAAAGTCAGTTGGGGCAGCAGTTATCGAATTATATACAAAACAATTATAATCGTGAAAATGTAAAATATTCTTACGATATTGTAGAAATTGTCGCTCAGTATCTCGATAATGTTAAGGATGTGAATTCGACAAATTTATCATGGGTGACAAATATACCGAGAACTATTGCAAATTCTTATTCGAGGAATAATATAAGATTGCCGCAGCTTTATTCTGAATCTCAGACAAACACACAAAATAACATAAATTTTATTAAAGAGCAGGAAGAACTGGCTCAAAGACGCCGTGAGGTTCATAACCGTTTATGCAGATCGATGCTGCGATTTCCATATCTGGCTTCTCAGGGATTTGCGTATTTGCATTCCGAAGCGCGAGCGAGAAACGCAGTAAGTGATGATATTGTCAAAATCGCTATTGATGCTATGCTGAAATATCGTCCTTCAAGCGGCGGTTCATCCAGCGGCGGATTGTTAAGCACATACAACTGGGGATTCGGGCGAGACAAGAAAATTCTCAGTCCGCTTGAGTTTCTGATATATTATAACTGGCAGAAGGGAACTTTGAACGAATTTGTTGAGGAGATTGTGCCAATCCTGGAAAAGAATAATCGCATAGGTGAAGCAAAACAGGTCAGGCTTTTAGTTTCACTTTATCAGGCTTCACCTGAAAATTATATCAGCCAGGCGAAAAATATACTTGAAAGCGACATTATTTCAGGCGGCTCCTCGCAATATGCATTACTGTCTAAAGATGCGGCGCTTTCTCATATTATCGAAATACGTGCCGACCGTGCGTTGAAAATCAACTTAAATCAGTTTTTAATTGAGCAGATTAATATCAATGATCAGAACAGAATATATCAGGTCAGGGACTTTGTCAGAAGCTATTTGGGTGAACTTGTAAAGGAAGATCAGGAATCTGCCAAAAAATTTCTTGATGATATCGTAAATCTATATTTAGGACCAAAAGAAAAACGAGGCGAGTTTATAAGGCAGTATTATAATAATCGGCAAATGTCCGGCAGTACCGCCAATAACCAGAGAATACAAATTTGTTTCGACTTCCTGAGAACTATGGTTCAAAATGGCGAGTTGCTTTTCACTGTTTTGTCACAATTCGAAGATTTTGAAGGTTACGTTCCGGATATTCGTTATTATGTTCAGAATGGGCTTGATAATGCGTTCAATAAAGCGATTAACAGCGTTGCACAGGGCTCAATGAATACAGGTGATTTTAAGGTTCTAATGGAGATGCTGAATGAATCTCCGTTTCTTGGAGATGTGAATTCATTTAAGATTTTACCGGTTGCCCAGCTTCAAAACAATAGTGTATATGGTTATATGATGTACAGATTCTGGCAAAGTTCGGGTACACAATATAAGAATCTGCGTTCGCTTTTAAGCCAGTCTCTTGAGCAGCGTTCATCGCAGACAGTTACCGGCATCCCGGGATTCGGCACGGAATTATTAATAGCGCAGCTTTCAGATAACAGGCGCAGCGCAGTATATGACTGCATCGGCAAATACTGGGAACAGTTACAGAAAATTGATCCGAAAAGACAGCAGGAAATAAGCATGATGCTCTGTGATACCGTCGGGATGATGACTGCCAAAGGCAATTCATTAACTGATGACATGAAATTAATAGTTTCCAGATTGAATGAGCTTCGAGCTGAAGCAGGTAAAGAAAAAGTCACTGAATTTATGGTCAATAAAAGATTCGAGGACTTCAGGATTAATGAATCGCAGTTTTATGAAAATACTTCAAATCTGATTAATTCACTTGTCTCGTATGATGTCGATGCAGGTCTGGAGATATTAGTAAAAGCCGAAGGAATGATTTCGGATGCGCAGAAAAGGGGCCAATACAGAAATCCATCGAATCAAAGTTTAACTGCGCGAGTTATAGATCGGATGCGGAGTGACAGCAGGAATTTTGCTCCCGGCTCGATAGGTTTTCTCGTTAAACTGATCCGTGACTCGAATGTACCCGACCTAAGAATTGAGCCGTCATATGTAATGCAATTCGAATACCCGATTTATGAACGTTATAATCAATACAGACAGTCTTTGAATAACAATACTCTTGAAGCATTAAAGGTTCTGTATCAGGATATCGGTCCATATGCAGGAGAAGGTAATCTGTCCGGCCTGAGTTCGATGTTCAGAAGAGTATTTGAAAGCGGCAACTGGAATGAGCAGACTGTGAACGAAGCCATCAATTGGGCGAACAAACAGACTGAATCAGGAGACTATCCCAGCCTTGCAAAATTATTTGCCGTCAATGCTTCTTTTTATAAGCAGCAGCGTTTTAGCCGAACAGGAAATTTCGGTTCATCGGCAATAAATGATAATTCTTTTCTTGAGATACAGCAATACTACCAGGAGGTATTAGCGGATCCCAACCTTTCTTTGGTATGGAGGCTCATGTCTAATTACGCTCTTGAACAATATTTAGGACGTGACTCTTCTTTTATGAGCCGTAATTCGAGTATCGAGCAGCAGACGGCTAACAAAGAACTCCTAATGCTGCAAATCAACCTTATTATAGAAGGCTGGAAAGTTTATCAGAATCTGAATTCAGACTATTTTACAAATACCATCCGTCGATTTATTAATTCCGGCTCACCTAATAATGATCCTTCCAATCGTAACTTGCAAAATGCCGTACCAATTGAAACCGATGTGTGGATGGAAGCGGCAGGGAGGCTTGCTGATGCTTATATGTCTATGCGGCAGCCGGCACAAACCAATACATTACTTACTCCGTCAGGTTCCGCTCCGCCATTTATTTCTTCAGGCGGCAGAAGCGGACTTACAATAATTACCGGCTCTTCGAGTTACGATAGTAACGCCACTATTCAATTGGCTATGCTTGAAATAAATCTGCGTTTGAATCGGCATGATGCTGTTCGGACGATGCTCGATGGTTTCGACAGCAGAGCCGGAACATATCTTGACTGCTGGGCTTTGCTTGTAAAATATAACCAGGCAAATATCTTCAAGGCTGTGGTGGAAAAACAGTGGAGCAATAATATAAACCAGATGAATGTAGTTCGTTTCGACAGCGAAATAGAGAAAAACTTATCGGATTGTCTCAATCTCCTGCAATCGGCTGATATAAGCTATTTTGCAGAGGTAATGATAAGCTCTCTCAGTGATGAAGGAAACAGCCGGCAAAGACTGAATAAAGATCGAAATGCGCGTCTGCGAGAGCTTGCGGGTAAGTTCGGAGATGTTGTTTTTAATTCTGTTCCTATCAAGAGCAGAATATTGGAACTTTATGTTAATGATTCTCAATTAATTCCCTTAGTATCGGAACATGTATTGCAGGCTGGAAAAAATATCGATTTTGGCATTCTTGCAGCGACACAGGACACGAACCTGGTCAGGACGCAGAGCAGGATACTTGCTTATTATTGCACAGACGAATTAATGAAAGGTGATCCGAATGCGTTTCTAAATGTCATTAAATCTTTTTCGACATATCCGGGTCAAAATCCGCCGTCTGGTGTGCGTCAGGTATATGAGGTTCTTAGTCAGGAGTTTATAAATAAGACAAATAATATTCAAAACAACTGGACAGAACAGCAGATTCTTATGCTCGCTGATGTTTCTGCCGAATTCCTTGCCAACTCAAATCAGTATTACAGCCCGAGCCGCATGGTTAGCAATGTTGTTGTTCTTTATGTTTTAGCCGGCAAAGAAGAAAAAATTCCTGCCGCGATGGAACGATGCTCAGCTCAAATTCGTCAAAATCTGTCGAATTATATGAACCTTTATGAATTAAGTAATACGCTTGGTCGTTTTATTCGCAGCAGAAATCTTCCGATTGAAAAGAAGATAGATATTATCAAGCGTTTTTATCAAACTGAACAGGTTCAGACTGCAATGAGCCGTGAGAACCAGTCCAATATGATGTCTTATCTTACGAACTATAATGTTTTAACCCGCCAGGAAATAGAACAATACGGGGAGTTATTGAAAGGTTTATTTGTCCAGACGAAACAGATAGAAGCTTTTTTACAGGCTAAAAGCGTTCGTGAAATTACAAATATAAATGCGAATGAAGACCAGTTGAGGCAATATGTTCTAAACTTGTTAAATTCTACTCTTTGGCAGGATGTTGATTTATGTGTTAAGATATTAACTAAGACAAATCTTTTTATTCACGAGGTGTATAATCTCAATTCCCAGAATGCAGAAAGTGCAATGCAGTCTGCTGGAATCATGAAAGCAGATGAATTTGTTTCCTCGATTCTCGTGCAGCGGGACGGCACATACTTTACCTTGGTTGATTTGGGAATCGCGACAAAACTTACGCGCGATGCGAATAGTCCGCAAATTGTATTAAGCAGAGATTATCTGCAGAGAGTTACAGATACTGTTTTTGAACGTTATCGCAGGTTGATAAATGAAAAGAATCAGAATAAGGTTGAAGCGGTTAAAAGTTTATACGAGTTAATCGGGCCTTACTTCGGCAAGGGAAACGCTTCTGGGCTTTCCGGATTATGGGTAACACTATTTCAGAACGACAACTGGAATCAGACTGAAATCGATTCGATAATAGAATGGGTAAATAAACAGATTGAATCCGGCAGCTATCCTGGACTGGCACGCGAAATAAAATTTGCCTGTGCCGCACGCAGAAGACCGGCAGGTCCATTTGGACGTTCAACGTCTTTTGATGCTTCGTTCGATATATCATTTGATGCGAGCGGTTTTCAACGCTCTTCAGTAAGACGATCTGGCACACCAGAGGCTGTGCTGCGTTCCGGTTCATCTTCTCGCAGAGGAATGACAGAATCCGTACAGCCTGAAGTCACTCCGGAAAAAGACGAATCCGCGGATTATTATCTGAATGTAATTGCTGACTCGAATCTTTCCGTTATATGGCGTTTAATGGCTTTGGAAGAATTCCGAAAACGAAGTCAATATAATAATGTTTCATACCAGACAAATTCAGAACTTGTTATGCAGGCATTGCCGCTTGTGATAGAAGGATGGAGGCAGTATCCGAATTTGCCTGAATCTTACTGCAGCAGTACTGTATCAGAGTTTTTGAAAATGCAGGACAAACCGAAGTGGAAGGAACTTGCCGAACAGTTGTCGGCTGCTTATGAAGAATTCAGATTAAAGAAAAAAAATATACCTGCAATTCAAATTCAGGAGAACGCAGAGCCACTTGAGCAAGCACTTCGACAGGTAATATCGCGAGGCGCACGAGGAGGCATGGTTGTATCTTCGGGCAGACTGGGCGGAGGATTTCTTGCAAGTGAGCCGGAATTTATGTCTCGAACAACAGGGCAATTACAGCAAAATCCGGCTTTGGCTGACAGCAGTATCAGTTCTATTGAAAAATCAATGCTTGAAATCAGGCTGATTATCAACAAGGATGCGCTTATACAGGCACAATTGAATAATAACGATAATCCATTGGGTAAAAGCCTCGACACATGGGCTCTTCTTGCACAATACGGCAGGGACGTAATGCTTGCCGGTGTTATCGAGAAATTCTGGCAGACTGCCTCAACGCACAGTTCCTTATTATATACAAAGGAGATTGAAGCAAGTATTAAAAAATGCCTTGCAGGAATATCCCGTGAAGATATTCGTTATTTTGCGGAAGTTGTTTTATCTTCATTACCTGATTCGCCGCAGCAGGAGCATGTACCTGCTGCTTCACATAAAGAGCGCATAGTGCGGCTTGCCGGGCAGTATAATAAAGTGAATTTCGATGAGCATATAATAAAGCAGAGAATTCTTGCATTGCTGATAAACGAGCCTGATGCGCTTGAATTTGTCAGTGACAGTCTTACTGAGCAGGCCGCAAAGATTGACATAGGTTCTTTGTTTTTGAACTTTAACAATTCTTCCCGTGACCAGTTTAATCTTGTTTTGGCAAGCTGCTGTGAAAAAATACTTACAGGCGATCCGAATCATTTTATAAATACTGTTAAAAGTGTCATAATAAATAGTTCCAGCGCCCAGCAGAATACAGGCAGAGAGCTTCTAAATACTATGGCGGAAAATCTCCTGAAGACTGCCGACTGCATAAAGAGCAACTGGTCTGTTTCACAAATGTCAGCTCTTGCTTCTGCCGCTACCGAATTTTTTGTTCAAAGTAATGTATCTCTGAATTCTACAGATACCTTGTTTATTAACCATTGTATTTTTTTCGTTTTAAGTGAAAAAGTTGATGAATTACAGAGAGAGTATAACAGGTTTTCTTCTCAGACTCAGTGGATTCTGCAAAACTGGCAGCGTTATGAAAGATTGCCTGAATATTACGCTAAACTGGCTGAATATCTTGTTAATAGAAATCTGTCGTTCGAGCAAAGACTAAGTATTATAAGCCGACTGCATAAAATGGACTGGATTGTGAATACATGGTCACAAAGAGGTAATAGGGGTAATATGCCCGGTGTAAATATAGTTCAGTCACTTATAGACCATAAAATCTTTACGAGACAGGAAACTATTGATAATTCGTCTTCCTTCAGTGAATTAATGAATCCTGCTATAAGTTCTTTTCTTAATATTAAAAATATTGCTGAGTTAAACTCGGATTTTTATCAGCTTGATTCCTATGTAAATAATATTCTGACATCTGTTACTGTTTATGATACTGATATAATATTGAAAATTATAACCAAAGCCGCTGAGTTGAACCAGCAGATGTTAAACTCAGGGACGTCGAGAACACCGCTGGGGCAGGATTTTATCGGCAGAATTATTTCCCGTCTTATTCAGCAGGATGGAAACAGGTTACAAAGCTTAAATATCGTTATTAAATTGATGCGTGATACGAAAGGCCAAAAGAATTTCCCTGACAGCTCCTTATACCAGATAGACAGAGAAATCGCTTCTCTATATACACAAACAATACAGGTTCAAACCAGTAAATTAGATGTTATAAAAAATATTTATCAACAGGTCGGACCTTATACTGGAAGCGGCAATGCTTCCGGAATTTCAGGGATTTTCAGCAGTTTGTTCTCGAATCAGCAGTGGAGGGATAATCAATTATTGGATTCCATAATCCAGTGGGCAGGAGGAGAGACTCAAAACGGGCAATATTCGTCATTTGCTCGTGAAATTGAAATGACAGCAACTGTTTACAGGTTCAGGCCTATGTTTGGATTTGTAACAGACAGCGAAAAAGTTCGTCCGGTAATTGAACATTATAAAAATGTTCTTGCAGATGAAAATCTGTCTTTGCAATGGCGTTTGATGACAGTTCATGCCTTCGAGAGCTGGATTAGTTATCCAATGTATGACGAGCTTGCTGACCAGGCAATGCTGATTTTGTCAAGGTGCAGTTCCGAATCTACTGTATTTAATTGGGATTTATACAATAATCTGCTTAATCGTTTTGTACGTTCGGCAACTCAACAACAGATGCCGGAGGCAGGGCAGCAGTATAATTTTGCATCTGATGTTACGCCTTTGCGCCCCGGCTGGTCTGATTTGGCATCGAAAGTATTAAATATTTATTTAGAAAGCAGAGCCAGGCGAAGACCGGAATCAGAATTTCCGCCTGCCGCATTCAGAATGTCGATGCGACAATACGCAACGGTTTCAGAACTCGTGATGTTTGAGACGAGCCTGCTTCTGAAAAACAATGAGGCGGCAATGAAACTTGTTAGCGACAGTGAAGGCACCTTGAAAACCAGTTCCTGCTCTCTTGCGCTGCTTGCACAGTACCGGAATAAACCTTTGTTCGAGCAGTTTGTCAGGGATAATATTAATATAGTCAGGCTCGATTCGAGAGGTCTTTATAATCCGCAGATTGAAGACAGGCTAACGGAGTCTCTACAGAATATCACTCGAAAAGATATTCAGTATTTGATAAAAGTATTTCTTTATGCTCATAATAACAGCAGCCAGCCTATGCCTTTCCCTTACGGTTCAGGAGAACTTGGGAATATTTCTACCCGGCAGGAACGATTGAAAGATCTCGCTATGCAGCTTAATGAAATTACATTTGAAAGTGATATTCTCAAAAAACAGGCATTGATTCTTTTCATTCAGGAGGTTAGCACTTTACCATATATATCGAGCGCTCTGGATGAACAGGCAATGCGTATCGATTTGTCTTCGCTGCTTTCAACGTCACAATCGAATGCATCTGAAAATCCTGATTTTCAATTATTACTTGCAAACAAGATGAATTTGCTCTTGAAGGGAGATATTAAGAGCTTTTCAGACATGATTATCGCTATAAAGAAAAATTTATCTAATCCTCAGGGTGGTTTTAGCAGTAACAGTTATATAATGGCAATAAATACCGGTTTTCTTAAGCTGATAACCGGTACAGAATGGAAAACTGAGAACATAGAAGCGTTCCTTGAGATTACACAAGAGTTATTATCATCTTTTGATAACCGGAGTTATTCTTCGAGCATTTTACAGCTTATATGCTGCAGAGCCGCATTGTTATTACTTGCTGATGAGTCATCAAATCTCAGCCCAAACACACTTAAGGAAATAGAATCCACTTTTGCTTTAATAAAGCCGTATCAAGAAAACTTTGGAGGCTCGATGAACAGCATAACCATCCGAAGTAATGAAATTTTGGCCGCTCACCAGGTTCTGGCAAGATATATGTGTTCTACGAATATGACTTTTGAAAAACGACTGGAAATTCTTAAGAAGCTTTATAGTCTTGAGCAAATTACGGGAGCAATGAGTCAGCAAGGCAGTAGTTCGATGATGTCTCTTGTTACGAACGAAAAGATTTTTTCTGTTGAGGAAGTTATCGCTAACGCGGATACCTTGATGGCTCTTCCTGTTGTTAATGAAACATGCTGGCAGAATCTTGCGTTTTACCAGGCAAGGCAGGGATTGTTGAGTGAAGCTGAAAAATCATGGCGAAAAGCAGTTGAAATCGGTATTAAAGCAGAAACTCCATGGAATGGTATGCAGGGTTATATGTATTTTTTGAATACTAATAATCTTCGTGAAAAGGCTCTGGAGAATTGGCGTTTGTTCGATACGAAATCTTTATCACAGAAATCGTTGTCTGAATATAAAACTTTAACAGATAATCTTGAAAATCGAAATTAAAAATATATTTAATGATCGGGACAGGGATTACTTATGGAACATATCGATAACTTTATTAAAAGGGTAAGGAGTCGTTTGAACAGGCATCTCGGCTTGACTGTGTTCATAGGCTCACTTGCCGCAGGCGGTGTCTTTACCACATTGGCAGCATTGATTTATATTATACGCGGCTATCATGTCCCCTTGTTTTGGTATCCTGTCGTATTTACTGTCTGCTTATTTGCTGGTATGTGCTGCTGGTATTTTTTGAGACACTCGCATTATCAGGCCGCGAAATTCACAGACGATTATTTTTCTTTGAAAGACGGCGTACGCTCGTATTCTGGTTTTCACAAGGCAGGAAAAAGCAGCGGATTTTATGCGCTTCAGGCTCAACAGACTGACAAGGCAATCTCTGCGATTTCCTTAAAATCAATTCGTTATAAATGCCCGACCTGCCTGGTGGCTCTTGCGATTGTCCTGATTCTCGCTTCCGCTTTATTGGGTTTTAAGGATGACAGCCCGCGAATAGTTCAAAAGAGGCAGCAGGAACAATTTGTTATCGAAAGAACACAATTGATTAATGAACAGATTAATGAAATTACCGAGCAAATACGTCAGGAGCTTGAGGAAAAGAAACTCAATGAAGTAGTTGATATTAATGAAATAAGACAGCGTGTGAATGAGCTTCAGGAAACGCCTGATATTAAAGATGCTATGAGACAGTACGCTCAGCTTGAAAGAGAGCTTGGAGAAGTTTTGTCCAAATTGACTCAGCGTCAGACCGAGCAGCTTCTGGAGCGTATGGGAAAGCAGCTTCAAAAAGACGATGCAACAAAAGCTCTGGGCAATCAATTGACACAAAAAGAATATAGTTCTGCATCGAAGGAGATGCAGGAATTTAAAATAGACCCCCAGGCGGCGATGGAAATTCAAAAGGATCAAATCGAAAAATTGAAAGCCATGGCCGCACGTATGTCTGAAGAAGCTGCCCGCTCCCAGACCGGCACAAGTCAGCAATCTTCCGATGGGCAAAGTCAGAATAACCAGCAGAATAATCAAACACAGAAAGACGGTTCACAAAAAAATCAGCAGTCTTCGACAGATCGGCTGGCACAAATGGCGCAGCAATTGAACCAGTCGGCACAGCAGATGAATCAGGCGATGCAGGAGGCTATCCAAAACCAGGCGCAAAATGGTCAGCAGTTTGCCGGACAAATGCAGCAGATGTCTCAGAATGCAAATCAGAATCTCAATAACCTCGGGCAGTTTCTTCAACAGATGTCTGCAAGACAGCAGGCACAATCCATGATGCAGGGCATGCTTGGCGCTCTTGCTCAAAGCCAGCAGGGGTTAGGTAATATGCCATGCCCGAACGGTTCAGGCCAAACTCCGGCAAACAGTCCGAATCCCGGTGGTCTCGAAGCCGGTTACGGTACAAGCAATGCAAAAAACACCGAACCCGGTAAAGATGCTCCGAATGGCCAGATAACCCAGCTTCAGGGAACTCATGGAGCGGGACCATCGATAACTTCTTCACAGGAATCGGCTTCCGGTGCAGGAAGCAATATAGGAACTCTTGAGCGTGAACTGGAAGAATATATGCGGCAGGTTGAATCATTTGTACGACGGGAAGATGTACCTGAAGCGGTAAAAGCAGGTGTAAAAGCGTATTTTGAAAATATTCATAATATTGATGAAGGAAATTAAGCAATGACTGACCATAAACAACAGAGTTCTGCATCGCAGAAAGATAACGGCGATACGCAGTCATCAGGACTCCTGAATGGCAACGGCGTGGAAACGGAAGAAGCGCAGCAGGCGGCAGAGCAGTTTCGCTCTATTTTTAATATTCTGAAAGCGGAGATTCGGAAATTTATGGTAGGACAGGAAGATGTAATCGACAATGTCCTTAATGCCATTATCTGCGGCGGCCATGTCCTGCTCGAAGGTGTTCCCGGGCTTGGCAAGACTGCCCTGGTGCATACTATTGCAAGGGCGCTGCACTTGAGTTTCAAGCGAATACAATTTACGCCTGATTTGCTCCCTTCCGATATCGTGGGATCGAATATTCTTATTCAGCGCGGCGGGCAAAAGATTTTCCAGTTCGAGCCGGGACCTGTATTTTGTAATATTCTTCTTGCTGATGAAATTAACAGGGCAACTCCGAAAACACAGTCAGCTCTTCTGGAAACGATGCAGGAAAAAAATGTAACGGTTTCCGGCGTTACGCATCCCTTATCTAAGCCATTTTTTGTTCTTGCGACACAAAATCCAATCGAGCAGGACGGGACATATCCTCTTCCGGAGGCTCAGCTTGACAGGTTTTTTTTCAAGCTGCATGTCGAAATGCCGAATCACAGCGAATTTGCGGAGATACTCAGAAGAACCGGCGGTATTACAGAACCGGAAATTGAGCCTGTAGCTACCGGAGATGAAATTCTCAGGATGGGACGAACTGTCCGCTATATTCCTATCGAAGAAGGCATTCAGGATTATTTGATACGTGTTGTTCGTCTGACGCATCCTCGCGATCCGCAATCACCGGAAGATGTGAAAAAATATGTTCGTCACGGAGCTTCGCCGAGAGCGGCACAGACTATACTGGCCGCTGCACGTGTGCGCGCTCTTTTGTCGGGCAGGTATCATGTAGCTATAGAAGATATTGACGCAGTTTCTGTGCCTGCCATGCGTCACCGGCTCATATTGAGCTTCGAAGGTGAAGCCGAAGGTATTACACCGGACCAAATAATTCGTACCGTTATAAATGCCGCAGCATTATGAGAAAGGAATTTTCATTATGTTACTTACTGACCCGGCATTCATAAGAAAACTCGAATCTCTGTACCTTCTGGCTCGCAAGGTTCTTGGCGGTACGCTGCAGGCTGACCGCAAGAGCACAAAAAAGGGAGTCGGAATAACTTTCGCTGATTACAGTGAGTATTCCATAGGAGATGACCATCGCGCTATTGACTGGAGGGTTTATGCAAGGCTCGAAACTCTGATGATTAGACTATTCGAACTGGAAGAGGATGTTACAATATATTTTCTTCTTGACGCAAGTCACTCGATGGACTCGAAGTTTCTTTATGCCCGCCAGCTTGTTGCAGCTCTTGCATATATTGCGCTGCACAGCATGGACAAAATTGTAATATACGGCATGACCGACCGCCTGTCACCCATAACAGTGCCGACTCTCGGACGCGGAAAAACTCTCGAAGTCCTGCGTGCGCTCGAAGACACGAAAACATTCGAAGGCACATCTGACTTTAACAAAGCGGTTAAAACGCTTCAGCAGTGGCATCCTCGCAGGGGAATGGTTATTCCTGTCTCTGATTTTTTCTTTCCGAACGGCTATGAGGAAGCCCTCAAGTTCCTCCAATGGAACAAACACGAGGTTTTCTGCATACAGACCCAGAATCCTGACGAGAGACGATGCATCCTAAAAGGTGATGTAGAGCTGGAATGTGTTGAAACCGCACAGCGTCGAAAAATTACGATAACAGGAAGTATCGCTTCAGCATATGAACAGGCTGTACGTCAGTGGAACACAGAGCTTGAGACGTTTTGCGCTCGTCACGGCATAGGTCTGGTTTCAACTTCTTCGGATATACCGTTCGATGAAGTAATACAAAAAATCCTGCGAAGGGGAGGGCTTGTAGCTTGAGTTTTCTGTACCCGTTTTATTTCTGGGCAATGCTGGGACTGGTTCCCTTAGCGGCAGTATATTTTCTCAAAGTGCGCCCGCGACGAAAACCTACATCGGCGTTTTTTCTCTGGCAAAAACTGTTCGACCAGAAACGCTCAACGAGCCTTTTCCAGAAATTGCGCGACCTTCTGAGTTTGTTCCTGATGCTGCTTGCATTTATTTTCGTTGTTCTTGCTTTGACTGCTCCTGTATATAACGATGCTCAGCGAAAAGATTTGTTTATAATTATCAACAACAGCGCTTCGATGAGCGCAGCGGATAAAAATGGAACTCGCCTCGATGAAGCAAAAGAGATAGCGAAAGACATAATTCGCAGCCTGAATCATAATCAGCGGGCGGCGATAGCATCTATGTCGATCGATATCCGATATATGAGTCACTTTACGACAAGTCCCCGAACATTAATTGACGCGGCAGCAGATATAAAGCCTTCGGATTGTCCATTTCATATTCAGGCTCTTGATATGGCAGTCATGCAGTCACAAATCATTCAAAATGAACCGAACAGTGAGCCGCAAGGTGTGAGCGGAGATTATAGAATCCTGCTTATAAGCGATGGCTGCGGCATAGACGGTAATCTGCCGGATTCGATAGAATTGTTTAAGGTTGGCAGGAAAAGCAATAATGTCGGCTTTACCGCCTGCGATATGAAGCGCATAGCGGGAACAAACGATCAGGTGGAATTATATTTTCAAATAGCATCTTCTGCAGATGAAGTGATTCAAGCCGATTTGCTCGTTCAATACGGACCGGAACTGCATGTGCAAAAACTTATTCCTGTCGAAATCAAGCCCGGCTTTAATAAATCTGAGCAGTATATAATTGCAAACGCTCAGCCCGGCATATGGACTGTACAAATTGATTATGATGATGCGCTCGACAAGGACAACATCGCTTATCTGGCAGTTCCGCCAAAACAAACGATTCGTGTGGCTGTGGATTCGAATGACGCATATTTTCTCCAGAATAGCGTTCTTGCTTTCTCTCAGACGAGCGGCGACCTGGTTTTGACTGATTCGCAGCCTGATATAATCCTGTCCAAAGGGGCGCCTTCTGAACAGGGGCAGTCGATAGTTTTCGATCCCGAGCCATCGGAAGGCTGGTGGGGCGGATTCGGCGAGCAAATCGAAAATGTTCTGCCGCGTATTATTGTGAAAGACCATCCCCTGCTTGAGCATTGTGATATCGAGGCAATTCCGTTTATCGGTGCAAGAGAGGTGAATCTGCCCGGTGACAGTTTTGTACTTGTTGAAAATTCTGACCATGTGCCATTAATTTACAGAGTTCGTTACGGCGAAAAAAACGCTGTTGTCGTAAATATGAATCTTAAAGACTCGGAATTTTACTACAGCGCATGGTTTCCTGTAATAATATACAATACCGCGAGAAATCTTATGGGCAAATCAGAGCAGTTTGCCTCGGCATACCCGACCGGTTCCGCTATAAGCATGCCGGATATCAAGGATGAAGACAAATGGTTTGTTACTTATGAATTGCCTAAAGAGTCAGAAGTTGCAGATGATGAAAATAAAACTGAGATTAACGAATCACAATTCACTGTTCGCGAGCTTGGATACTATACTTTTTCCAACTCATCAGGCCAGTGGCAAACAGGAAGCGGATTATTTAATAAATCTCAGACTATGATTAATAATGAAGTTCCTGATACCTCGATGCCGATTCATCGAGGTACGTCACCGAGTGTAATTTTGAGCGTTTTGGCTATGCTTATTCTTGCGGCCGAAAGCATACTCTATCAGCGTCGCAAAGCAGGTTAGTATATGTATCTTGTAAGTTTGAAATCGTTGTTATGGCTTATATTGCTGGTTCCAATCCTGATCAGTTACAGGTATAGTCTTGTTGACAGACCTCTGAAATACAGGATTGCCGCTTTTGTTTTGAGAATTCTGTCGATTCTTTTGGTTATGCTTGCGCTGGCGCGTCCTTTTATTACAAGCAAAGTCGAAGGGCTGCATGTTGTTTTTCTGATTGATGTTTCAGAGTCAATAGACCTTCAATCGGCACGTGTCGCTGTTGATGAAATAAAAAGGAGTATCGACAAGCTTGATTGGAACGATTCATGGGATATTTTCCTGGTCGCTGATGGTCTCAAATCCTGTGATTCAGCAGAACAGGCATGTGAATTACTTGACCAGTGGCTTGAAAATATCCCTGATGACCAGTTCAGAAGGGCAAGCAGACTTTCGCAGGCTTTATTGGCTGCAAGGATGCGTTTTCCCGCCGATAAAGCCCGACGAGCAGTTCTTTTTTCTGATGGATGCGAGACGCACGATAAAATCGCTGATGCAATGGATATTCTCACAAAAGAGCATATTGATGTTCGCTTTCGGAAACTCGATGGCATAAAAGAAAAGGAAGTATGTGTCAATTACCTGAAAACGAATACTCCTGATGCTTTTGAAGGGGAGAAAATACGTTTTTACACAGAGTTGACTGCAAATTCACAGATACCTGTAAAAATCAAACTCCTTCATCAGGCTGTTGTTGTTCAGCAGATTGAAGCAGAACTCGATCCGAATAAAGATAATAAGTTTATTTTTGATGTGGAAATGACTACTCCCGGAGCAACTCACTGGACTGTTGAGGCAGCAGCGCAGGATGATTATTTTCCAATAAATAACCATGCAGGCTGCACTGTGAATGTCGGCGGCAAACCCAGAGTTCTTATTCTGCATGAAAAAACCAGACAAATGCGGCCGTTCGTGAAAGCGTTGACTGAACAGGGCCTTGTCGCTGAAACAAGAGATAATCACGGCGTGCCGGAGCAGCTTGAAGAACTGCTTGCTTTCGATGCTTTAATTCTCGCAAATATCTCAGCTACAGATATGAAGCCGGCACAAATGGAAATGATTAAACGTTATGTCACTGACTTCGGCGGCGGCCTGCTTATGCTCGGTTCCAACAACAGTTACGGGCTTGGGGGCTATTTTAAAACGCCTATCGAGGAAGTTCTGCCTTTGACAAGCCGATATGAAAAAGAAAAAGAGCAGCCTTCAGTAGCTATGGTGCTGGTTATTGATAAATCAGGCAGTATGAATGGGGCTCCGATTGATCTTGCCCGCCAGGCAGCCAAAGCCACTGTAGAACTGTTGAGCAGACAGGATCAGATAGGAGTGGTTGGTTTTGACGGCCAGGCATATGTTGTCAGCGAAATGCGCAGCGTATCAGAAGCCGAATACATTAAATCAGCCATCGATTCATTGGCGGCAAGCGGCGGTACAAATATGTATCCGGGTATGAGTACAGCTTTCCAGATGCTGGATACCGCCAGTGCAAAAATCAAGCATGTTATTATTCTCACAGACGGCCACAGTCAGCAGGCGGACTTTCATGGGCTTGCTTCAGAAATGACCAACGCAGGAATTACGCTTTCTACCGTAGCTCTTGGCAATGCGGACAAACAATTGCTCGCCTCATTGGCTGAAATCGGGCGCGGAAGATATTACGAGACTACCGATCCCAGTAATATTCCGCATATATTCACCAAGGAAACAGTCGAGACTTCACGAACTGCTGTTAAGGAAGATATTTTTACAATTGTGCAAACAGGTGACCATCCCATGCTGAATGGTATCGATGAGTCAGAACTTCCTGTTCTGCTTGGATATGTAATGACGCGAGCGAAACCTGCGACACAGCTTTTATATGCAGTTGATACAGGCGATCCTCTCCTTGCCGTATCGAGATATGGCCTGGGAATGGGCGCTGCTTTTACGAGCGACCTAACCGACAGGTGGTCCAGTCAATGGCTGAACTGGAATAAATTCGGCCGGTTCTGGGCGCAGGTTATCCGCAGTGTCGTGCGTCGAGATTCTGTAGAAGGACTTTTTGTCAGCCAGACATCGAATAGTGAATTCTGGAACATCGAGATAACACAAAATGACAAATCCGGCCGCTTTGTTTCCGGCATAAACTGGGATACGCAAATCACCGATGATATTGGTAACACGAGGACAGTAGAATGCAGAGAAACAGGATTGGGAAAATATTCGCTTGCTGTGCCGATTCAGACATGGAAAAGGTGTTCTCTGAGGCTCTATAATAGTGATGCTGAAAAAATGAAAGTGCTGCATTTTCATAATCCGTATCCTTCCGAATACAACCTTGCGGCAAAACCGGATCCTGCACTAAGTATTATTAAAATTTTCGATATTGAGCATATTCGGGATGATACACCTCAAATAGAATCACGTCAATCTATTGGCCATATATGCTATCTTTTGTCTCTGCTTTTCATGGTTTTAGGTCTGCTTATGAGACGTTTATAATTAAAATCTCCGTGTTAGTTGTATGTATAAAGTCTTCATTAGATGCTAAAAAAATCACACCTCTTTTCTGCTTGCTATTATTGTGATATAGCGTTATAAGAATGTAATAAAGATGTTGTAAGGTGTGGTATGCAGAAGTGCAATTTCATTACACTCTGCAGCTTTTTTTCATTCGGATACATTTAGTTTTTTGGAGGCTGCTGCAATGAATCTTAAACCAACCGTATTCACATGTTTTGCTGTCATATTTGCACTTTCATCTTTTACGGCAATTCCGCTCAAGGCACAGCCCTTGTCGCTTACGAAAGATGAGATGATTCAATATTCGCCGCTCTGGCAGGGTGAGCGTTTTCCGGATGGCCGCCCGAAGGTGCCTGATGATATTATTAAAAGGATGAAATATGTAACTATTACAGAAGCCTGGGAACTTGTGCGCAGAGGCTCTGCCGGTGGTGCTGGCGGCATTCGCGGCGGAGCAGCGGGAGCCGGTATGCGAGGAGGAATGGCAGGAGGCGGTTTGGGTGGCGGAACTTATGAAAATCAATATGTGGGAACGATGAAGCCTATGCATACAGACGTAACGATTTGCGGCAGGGCGATGACTGCTCATTTCATGCCAATGCGACCTGACATAAATCGTGCTATTAGTCAGCAGGGTCAGAAAGATGGACGAAGCTCGGGACAATATACATGGGGAATTGATATGCTGCAGCAGGGTGACGTCTATGTTGCCAATGTCTGCGAAGCGATACTGGATGCCTCGCATGTAGGGGATAACCTTGGTACTTCGATTTTACACCACTCAGGTAACGGGGCAATAATTTGGGGAACTTTGCGGGATCTCGAGGGAAATAAGAAGCTCGAAGGTTTTAACGTATTTGTGAGAGATTTCCGTCCGCAATCTAATGCCAATAATATGATGATGGGATTAAATTGCCCGCTTCAGCTTGGTTATGTAACAGTCATGCCCGGTGATGTTGTTCTTGCAAAAGAGATGGGCATTGTTTTCATCCCGCCTCACCTTGCCGAATCAGTTGTTATCGAATCCGAGAGAACACGTATTCGGGACACTTTTGCTCATATCGGTGTTATGGAAGGGCGTTTTACCGCACAGCAGGCTGATGGCGGCTTTACACCGCAGATGAACCAGGAATTTAACAAATGGCTGCAGGACAATATCGATAATATGGGAAAATTCTTTGATGACCCGAACGCAGCGCCTTCTAAGGAATTTATACAGAATTATATTGGTGAACGTCAGTAAAATCAGGAAAAATATTATGACAAAAAACAGAAAGAAACTATCGGGCATTTTTGCTCCTGTAGTAACACCTTTTAAAAATGATAAAGTTGAGCTGAGTTATTTAAGAGAAAATTTGCAGAAACTTGGTAAAACAAATCTTACCGGTTATCTTGCTCTTGGCTCCAATGGTGAGTATAAGAGCCTGGCTGACAGGGAACAAATTAAAATATTGGAAGTTTTCGCCCAGACCAAAGGTGATAAAGTCGTAATGGTCGGAACTGGCTGCGAATCGACTTTCCAGACAATCGAGAAATCTAAAATAGTCGCCAGGATGGGCTTCGATTTTGTGAGTGTTCTTACGCCGCACTATTTCGCAAAAAAAATGGATGGAGCAGTCCTGAAAGATTTTTACCTGCAAATTGCCGATTCAGTCGATATTCCGGTTTTGCTCTATAACGCTCCCGGATTTGCAGGCGGCGTAGTTATTCCGCCGCAGACTGTTTCTGAACTTTCGAAACATCCTAATATTGCAGGTATGAAAGATTCTGCACCAACAGGGCCCGCTAAGTTTCTTACCATGCTGGACCCGAACGAAGATTTCAGTGTACTTGCAGGCTCTGCCGATTTCTTTTATACATCGCTGCATCTCGGCGCAACCGGAGGCACGCTTTCGATTGCGAATGCCATGCCTGAAATCTGCTGTGAATTGTACCAGTATTTCCGGAAAAGTGATTTTGAACATGCGAAGGAAGTACATTTTAGAATCAGCAGACTGAACCAGGCGATTTCGGGTTCATGGGGAGTTGCAGGCGTCAAAGCCGCTATGGATATTCGCGGATTTAAAGGAGGCTCGCCGAGGCATCCCTTAAAGGAAATTACAACCGAAGGAATAGAAAAAATCAGGCAAACAATTCTTGGCGAAGGTTTTTAGAATGATATTAGCAGTCGATATCGGAACAACCAGCATGAAGATGGGCGTATTTCGTATCGAAAATGGTACGCTCGAACTTGTGCGTCAGTTTTCACAGGAATATAAAGTAAATATTTATAACGAAGGCTTATTTGGTGACATCGAGCAGGAAAAATGGGACAAAGCTTTCGTTTCCGGCTGCAAGGAATTGCAGGACATTACAGGAGAGATTGAGGTAATCGCTTTATCAGGCACTACGCCGGGCCTGACTGCAATGGATAAAAGCGGAAACGCTCTGTACCCCGCTATCCTGATGCTTGACCAGCGTTCTTCTGTGCAGGCAAAGCAAATCATCGATACTATCGGTGCAGAAAAACTGCTTCAATATACAGGCAATATGCCGGTTGCCGGAGGCTGTTCTCTTGCGAGTATTTTATGGCTCAGGGATAAGATGCCTGATGTTTTCCGCAAAACTTATATGTTCGGGCACTCGAACACTTATTTCGCCTCCCGTCTGACGGGGAATTTTGCGATAGATCCATCCTCTGCGTCGCTGACTGCGATTTATAATACAGCCGCTAATGACCATACATGGAATGAAGATATTGCAAGAACGTTTGGCATTTCGATGAATCAACTTCCGAAAATAATACATACTTACGACAGCGTTGGTACTGTTTTGCCAAAATTGGCAAAAGAGCTGGGCTTGAAAAAAGAACCTTATGTACTTATAGGGGGAAACGATGCGACCCTTGCCGCGTATTCTGTCGGGATTAAAGAGCCGGGTGAAATTATTAATGTCAATGGTACCTGCGAAATTACTCTTATTTGCCTTGGAAAGTGCCTTAGCTCGCCCAATTATAATGTTCGCGCTCATGTAATTCCAAACAGGTGGCTTACGCTTCACGTATTGAACGCAGGCGGGATTGCCCTCGAATGGTTTAAAACTGTTTTTTGCAGCGAGATGAGCGAGGATGAATTTTTCAAAAAATTCCTTCCTGATTCGATTGAGCAATGGCTGGGGCGTGACAGCAGTGTCACGTATGTCCCGTATCTAATGGGCTCGCGTTATTCACGTGAGACTTTGAAAGCTGAATTTCTTGGCCTCACTCGCCAGACAACACGCGAGGAAATGATGGCCGCTCTTATCCGCGGCTTATGCGAATACCAGAAACTACACATAAAAGAAATATCAGGATATTTACAACTTAAGAAGCAAATCCACGTTACCGGCGGCTCAGTAACACCGGCTTTTATAAAAGCAAAGAAAAAATGGATGTGGAACGCCGAATATATCGAGGAAGAGCAATCCTCAATGAAAGGCGCCGCCATGCTCGCCCAAAAATTCCTTTAGTAAAAATATAAAATCGTAATAACGAAATCTGAAAATATTTGTAAATTTAATAAAATTAAGTATAATACAAATAAGCAACTTTCAACTGTTATTTGTGGTGAATGAATAGATTTATATAGGAGTATATATACAAGATATTTGAATGAATCGTCAAGAATTACAAGAACTGTCAAAAATAAGACGCAAGGAAGTTTCTGCTCTTCTAAAAGCTAAACAATATTGTGGAGCATATTATTTACTTGGTTATTCTATTGAATGTGCTTTGAAGGCTTGCATAGCTAAGCAAACCAAGAAATATGATTTTCCTGACAAAGATTTAGTTACAAAAGCATATGTTCATAATCTTGAACAATTAATAAAACTTGCAGGTTTGGAAAAAGATCTTGAACAAGATACTCGGAAAAATAAAATGCTTGAATTGAACTGGGCGATTGTAAAGGACTGGAAAGAAACTTCAAGATATGATATAAATATATCACGTTCAGATGCAAAAGATTTATATTCCGCCTGTACCTCTCATACTAATGGCATACTTTCTTGGATAAAAACGAAATGGTAACAAATACACTTACAGATCAAATAATTAAAGCAGGTAAAAGCCTTATAAAAGAACTAGAAGAATCAGGAATTAAGGTTGATTCTGCTCTTTGGTTTAATTATCAAGAGGAAGGTTCATGGAAGCTGATGTTATCATTTTCAAATATTGAAGAAGAAGGACCTAAAGCTGCTTATAAGAAAGTTCAAAAAGCACTATCTAATGTACAAGAAAAAAATATGATTTTTCTTGATGACATTGTTATAGTTGAACCTAACACTCGTTTAATTCAATCGTTAAAGAGAGCATTTAATAAATGTAAAGATATAACAATCTCAAATAGTGTAATTGATGGACAATTGATATCTGGTGCCCATATATATACACTTTAATAAAGATAATTGATAAAATATCATTGGTTCAAAAACTTTTCACAAAAGATTCGAATATTGTATGTTTTTATTTCTTAAAATTTGAAACGTTTTAGTTTTGCTCTTTATTGAAAATTTTTAGGGCGGTACGTGGTGAGACGAATTTTACCTTATTCTTTTTCCAGTCCCAGATGGCAAGCGGCTGCTTTGCTTTCCTGTGCTGAATCCAGACTAAAAAATAAATTCCCGCCTTTGCGGGAATGACAAAAACGGTAGGGTGCGAAATTTCGCACCATTCAATCTGTCGAAAGATAAACAAGCCAACGCAAAAAAGGTGCGTTTCAACGCACCCTACATATATTTAAAATTGTGTTGATTGTGACGTTGACATTTGGCGGGTCGCCGAGTTCGGGGACGACCATGTCGGCTTCGGAAAAATCTTCGTTCTCGGTATATCCGTTTGTCGTAACTACACAGTGCATACCGGCGGCTTTTGCGGCGAGCAGGCCGTTCCGGCTGTCTTCCACAACAACACATTCGTCAGGTTTAAGCACGAGGGTCTTTAAAGCGAGATTGTAAATTTCCGGGTCGGGTTT